>MVAA01000075.1 GCA_003266105.1 Methanosphaera sp. rholeuAM6 | reverse complement strand
AAAAATCATTATGTCAAGTACTCGTCTCATAAAAAAAAAGAGTTTTGATGAATATGAGCATATCATATTCAAGTAATTAAATCTATCAGGTTTTCTACAGTATCATAGACAACATCAAGTTTACACATGTTCGGAACATAATTTGCAGCCTTTGCAGAGTTTACACCAATTACTTCATAGTCAAGTTCCTCTACGGGTGCAACTACCATACAAGTATCCGAAACTATTTTTCCACCTGCAGCTTCTATAATGTCAAGGTATCCGCACTGTTTACTGATTGCCTTAATTGCCTTTGATGTGCAAATCCACAAATCTTTTTGCAGTTTTTTACCTTCAACTAGCTGTGCTACTTTCTGAATTTCAGTTATGCTGGCATGGGGACAGCCAAGACATACAAGATCAGGTATACTGTCAGTGGTACTCAGTGATGATAACGTATCCTTTATGATATTTTCATCAACATTAACAACTTCCGTTTCATCATATGATTCATGATTTTGTGCAAAATCCGCTTCAGGAGTAACATCTTCCACGTGGTATATGCTTACAGCTCCGCTTGATGCAAGTGCTGCTCCCAATGTTTTAAGATTGTTACGTCCAGGATTACTGTTGAGTTTAAAGTATGGGTTTTTATTGTTGACGATTTGTCCTACATAGTAGCCTAATGCACCTATTTCTGCTTCGTTTTCAAAGTTGTAGTCAACATCAAATATCATGTCTGCCTTACGGTTTTCCAGTATATGGTTTCCGTAGAATGGTGTTCTTCCCACTATTGCGGCAAGTAATGCACTTGGTCCACCTTCACGATTACTTCGTGCCCCTATTACACTGTTTACATAACATACAGCTGATGATTCACTCCATGCAACATGTTCATGTAACAATGGTGTGTTACCAATCAGGTATGGTGTACAGGTACAGGTACTCATTACACCAATGCTTTCGTATCCTTCTATGATATCAATCTGTTTTCTGGTAAATTCTTCGCTGAAGCCAAGTTCTTTCCAGTTTTCTATGTCAACACCTGCTGGATTTAGCATTGTTTCCAGTTCAACGTCAGCTTTTTGTCCCAAATCAACTACAAATTCCAGTCCTGCATCGCCTATTGTTTTATATGAAACTCCTGATACCTGTGCTGAGGTTATGGGAATCATTTTTTCTGCATCATATATTTTTCCCAGACTTAGGAGTATTTCCATACATTCTGCCTTTCCTTCTCCATATTCACCATTAAGCATGTCTTCTTCATATTTTGTAAGTTGCATATTTCCACCCATTTTAATTGTTCAGTTGATAATCTACCATTTCATCTACAAGATGGATGAAATTATCCTTCTGATCTGCCGGGATTGTTGCTCCTGCAGCAATGTTATGTCCGCCACCTATTCCATTGAAGTTTTTAGATGCCTGATTCATTATTACTCCAAGATTAACCCCTTTTTCAACCATGTTATCGGTTGTTCTGCTGGATACTTTTATCAGGTTGTCCATCTTCATTAAGCTTAGGATAGGCTTGTCAGGTAATATTCCCAGTTCAATACCGATACTGCTTACTGCAGCAGCCACCTGTTTGTGCTCCTTATCCTCGGTGTATATGTACTGTATGTTTTCTTCCTGTACGCTGCCTTCTCTTTTTATCCATTCAATACCGTTCTGCATATTACTACTGTATTTTGTTAATAATGACTGTGCAAATTCCATCTGATTATATTTGCCTAATTCTATACTTATTGCGGCTGTGTATTCCTTGTTTTTTCCACAGGCATTAAGAAGACTTGAGTACTCTTCTACATTTGTTAGTTCTCTTCTGATGTTACGGATAGTGTATGTTTTTCCGTAAATATTTTCATTAATGCTTGTCAGTTCATTCTTCAGTGTTTCATATTCTTCAGGTGTTAACTGGTGCAACAGTTTATCCTTTGGAATATTATGTTTTTCTAGAAACTCGTTGCTTTTGTCCATAAAACCGGATAATCCTTCCAATACTGGTGTATATGTATAGGTTATTGCCTTATTCAACGGTTGTGTATTAGAATATGCCAGCTTCAGTTCATCTTTAACAGTCATTGTTTCATGTTCAACCGCTTCATCAAGAATTAGTTTGTTTATACCTGTTGGACCGTTCTTAAGTTGCATATCTCCACATGCACCTGTTAATGCAAGACCTGCAAGTTCATAGTACTCATAGTCATGTACTGACAGGTATGACAGTCCTGAACCACTAACTTCCTTGGTTCCATCAATGTTAAATATATGAGGATTTACGTGTACAATCTTCTTGTAATCAACCTGCATTTCAGGGTCTACTTCATCAGGGAATTGATGATGGTCTGCGATTATCACGTCACCGCTAAGTTTTGAAATGCTTTCAAGATTTCCACTTCCCATATCTGAGAAAATAAATAGTTTATATCGAGATTTAGTAAGGTCTTTCACATTACTGTCTCTTAGTCTTGGTAATATAGTAATATGGAATTTACCTCCTGCTTTCTGTATTGCATTAGCAAATATTCCAGCAGAGGTTAATCCATCAGCATCATTGTGAGAGATTATTCTCACAACATGCTGTTGGTCTATATGTGACCTTAACAGGTCACAAGCTTCATCAGCCCTATTTAACAAGGAGAGCTGCTGTTTTTGGATCATATCTCCATCCTTCAGGAAGAACGTTGTTTCTGGTGTAGTATTTAACTAATCTTCTGATTTTTGATTCGATTGTCATTAATCCTCTTTTGGAGTGTAAATCNNTAGGATTTTCTTCTAAGTGTTCTCTGATGTTTACTGCTCTTTTGATGAGGTTTAATAAATCTTCTGGGTATTCAAATTCTGTACCGTTGTCTTTTAAGATTTCAGTAATTTTTGCTCCGAGTACGGTTTTGGTACTAGGGATTCCATATTGGTCTCTGAGAATTATACCAATCTGACTGGTACTTTGCCCTTCTTTGTGTAATTTTACGATTAGTTCTACAATTTCTTCTTCGGTCATTTCTAACCATTCTGGTTTTTCTGCCATAATATTAATTCTCCTAAATAATTTTATTTTTAGTAAGTTATATTATAATCTAAAAAATTGAATTCTTTTAATATATAATATAATAAATTTTAATCATTCACTTTCCGAATACCATTTAGCAAACTTTTCCATTGATATTCTACGATGTGAACATTCATTTTTTTCATCAGTAGTCAGTTCTCCAAAAGTTTTATCATATTTTTCTACATAAAACAGTGGATCATAGGCAAAACCGTTGTCGCCTCTTTCTTCTGATAAAATTTCTCCAGAAACAGTGCCTAAAAAAGTCTTGGGTTCACANNTTCTAATAATTTTATAATGCCCTTATTTGTAATTGTATCCTGTACATATGAGGAATATGTTCCGGGAAAATCATTTAGAGCTCTTATAAATAGGCCAGTATCATCTACTATAACTGGCTTGTTGAGTAACTCAGCAACATACTTTGCTCCATAAGCTGCCACTTCCTCTATTGACCCTTGTATCTCTGGGTATCCGGGATTTTCGTGGTCAACTTCTATGCCAAATTTTTCGAAAATACCTCTTGCCTCTTTAACTTTATGTTCGTTTCCAGTAATAAATGTTACTATCATTTCCATCAATTGTTATATATGACAATAATATGTAAAAAAATTTTTGTTATGTAAAAATAGTTTAAAGTGGGGGGAGAGGGCATGTTTTCACTTATCCAAATACTGCTGCTGTGAGTTCTTCTAGTTTTGCAAGGTATTCTTCCGGTGTAATTCCTTTAAGGTATGCGTATAGTACGCTTCCTCCAGCACCTACACCTTCTTTTACAGAACCTTTTGCAAAGCTTGCAAGTCCTGGATTGGATGAATTTTCCATTTTAGGGTCTGCTGCGTACACTGCAACATCTGCTATCTGGTTAACAATATCTATTATGTCTGATGTTTCATCGTTTGCTACATATACTGTTGTTGCTATTGCAATGTTTGAGAAATCATAATCTGGTTTTATGGATTTTATAACAGCCAGTACTGCCGTCATTTGTGTTCCACCTGCGAGGGTTACTGGTACGGTACTTCCCATTGCCAGTCCTGCACATGCTATGATTGTAGGGTCTCCTGCTATTTCTATTGCTTTGCAGGCATTGTCTTTCAGGTCTCCAGGTTTAACATTGTTTTTTTCTAGTGCTCTGTTTACTACGCATGTTTTTAGTTCGTGTGGATTGTGCATCATGCATCCGCTTACTTTTCCTTCAACGTCATATCCGAGTGCTGTAAGTACTCCCTGTGCAGTTGTTGTTCCTGCCGGTGTTGATTCTCCTATCATTATATGGTCTGATAGTTGTGATAGGAATTTTCCCGTTTCCACAGCGTTTTCAAATATTTCTTTTGGGTTTGGTACTCCTTTTCCTTCCCTTAAGTCTCCTCCAGGCTGACCGTTTAGGCTTATGTATGATGTTTTAGGATCCACTTCCAGTCCTGCACTTACTGCTACAAAAGGCATGTGTAAAAGTTCGTATGTTGTTTTTGTTAGTAGTCCAGGTGTTGGTGCAGGTACTTCATCAGATTCTGTGATTGCAATTTCAGGAAGGCTTAATGCTTCGTTTCTTAGCATTAGTTCCACATCGAGTGCCGGTGTGTATGGTGTCATTTCCGGTGATCCACCTGCCCCACTTATTCCTTTTATTTTTGATACTTCAGTATTTCCAAGTACACATGCGAATACCATGTTTTCTGATTTTTCAAGGTCTTTTAGTACTTTATCTGATCCGAATATTTTTACGTTGTCTACCATATTAAATTCCTCAATTTTTTTTATTAGCAAATATAATATTAATTATCTAATTCAAATATATAAATAATTATGAAATTAATCTAAAAATTGCTTGATTTAACGGCCTTAAATTAAAGTGTTATTGATTTATGGGGATTTTATTGTGATATGTCTTGGTATAGAGGGTACAGCTGAAAAAACAGGGATTGGTATCGTTGATTCTGATGGAAATATCCTTGCAACTTGTGGTGACCAGTTATATCCTGAGGTTGGCGGAATTCATCCAAGAGAGGCAGCTAATTTTCATGCAGAGCACATTGTGCCGCTTATTAGGGATGCATTAAATGAGTCAAATTTAACTTTGAATGATATTGATTTGGTATCCTTTGCCAAGGGTCCCGGTCTTGGTCCTGCATTAAGAACCATTGCCACGGCTGCACGTAGCTTATCTCAGAATATTAACGTTCCGCTTATTGGTGTAAATCATTGTATCGGTCATGTGGAGATTGGTAAGCTTACCACTGGTGCAGAAGATCCTGTTACATTGTATGCTAGTGGTGGAAATACTCAGATTATCAGCTATGAGACAGGTCGTTATAGGATTATTGGTGAAACATTGGATATTGCCATTGGCAATTGTCTTGACCAGTTTTCTCGTGATGTTGGTCTGGGTCATCCTGGTGGTCCGATAGTTGAAAAGCATGCTTTGAACACAGAGGATACTGTTGAGTTGCCATATATTGTTAAGGGTATGGATTTGTCTTTTTCAGGTATTTTAACAAGTGCTATTAACAGGTATAAAAAAGGTGTTGACCTTGACGTTGTTTGCAACAGTTTTCAGGAAACCTGTTTTGCCATGCTTTGTGAGGTAACTGAGAGGGCTCTTAGTTATACTGGTAAGGATGAGGTGCTGTTGTGTGGTGGAGTGGCTGCTAACAGTAAGTTGCGTAGTATGCTTAAAACAATGTGTGATGAACATTATGTTGACTTTTACATGCCTCCTATGAAGTATTGTGGAGACAATGGTTCCATGATTGCCCGATTGGGATTGCTGTCATATGAAGACGGTGCTACAGGTATTGAAAACAGTTATATTAATCCCAAATATCGTACTGATCAGGTTGATGTCACCTGGATTGATGAGAAAATAGAACATGATATTGTTTTGCCGGATGGTATTCGGCATAAGGGTGCTGAAGCTGATATTTCAGAGGTTTTATGGGATGATTTGCCTGCCATTGTGAAAAATAGGGTTTCAAAGAGTTATCGTACAGAGGCTTTGGATAATAAGCTGCGTTCCGAAAGAACCCGTGAGGAAGCCAAACTTTTAAGTGATGCAAAGCGATACGGCGTTAACACCCCATTTATTTATTCCGTGGACTTTGATAACTTTAATATTGTCATGGAGAAGATTGATGCAATACAGTTACAGGATAAAATATTATCAAGTGATACACATGACTTGGAAGAATTGTTAATGAATGTTGGTGCAATGGTTAAAAGAATGCATGGTGGTAACATTATTCATGGTGATCTTACTACAGCTAACATTTTAATTGATGATAAAACTGCAATACTGATAGATTTTGGTCTTGGAAAATACAGTAATTTACTTGAAGATTACGGTACTGATTTGTTAGTCTTTAAGAAATCCTTAACAACAATCATACCGGAAGAATGTGATAAACTGTTTAACTGGTTCCTATCCGGTTACGATAGTAAAGAAGTTGAAAGAAAAATAGATGAAATAGAAAAAAGAGGAAGATACCTCTAAATATCTCTTTTTTTACAGAATAAACGATAAAATTAAGGTTAATGCTCCTACAATCCAACAGTAGTATGCAAATATGTCTAAACTCCAGCCCTTAATCATTTTCATAAGTAATTTAATTGCCAGATAACCGAATATTACGCTTGAAACAAAACCTGCCAAGAGTACGGTTAGTGGAGCATCAATTGTTGTAATGTCCTTAATCTGTATTAATCCTGCTCCAAGTACTGCAGGTATTGACAATAGGAAACTGTAACGAGCAGCATACTCCCTTTCCAGTCCAAGACATAATCCTGAAGCAATTGTTGCACCGGAACGTGATATACCCGGTAGCACGGCCAGACCTTGACATATACCTATAATAACAGACTGTGTAAATGACATGTTGCTTACAGTAATGTTGCCTGAAGAGTGTCTTTCGGAGTAGTATAGTATAAGACCCGTAACAATTAGGAAAAATCCTATAAAGGCGGTTCCCCTAAACGTGTTTTCAATAGCATCCTTTAACAGTATTCCAAGTATACCTGTTGGTATGGTACCGATAATGATTAACCAGGAGAAACGTTTTTCAGGAACTTCCGTTAATCCTTTCTTGAAAGTGTCAAATCCTTCCGTCAAATCGATAAGACTTAGTAAAAATCCTTTTATCAGGTTCATTATGTCTTTCCAGAAGAATGAAAAGATAGCAAGCAACGTTCCAATGTGCAGTACAGTGTCAAATGCCAGCCCCGTTTCAACTCCCAGTATATGTGGAAGAAGTGCAAGATGTCCCGAACTGCTTATAGGTAGAAATTCACTTAATCCCTGAACAGCACCCAATATTATGGCACTGATAATGTCTATAATAGTAATCACCTCACGTGATTGTTAAAAAAAAAGTTAATTATGGAAGAGTTAGTTTTATATAAAGTCTAACCAACCATATTTGTCTTCTACTTTGTTGTTTATTACGTCAAATAATTTATCCTGTATTTCTTTAGTGATAGGGCCACGTTTACCTTCACCAATGGTTATTTTGTCAACACTTCTTATTGGTGATAATTCTGCTGCAGTTCCTGTAAAGAATACTTCATCAGCAGTATAAACTCTTTCTCTTGGTATACGTTCCTCTCTTACTTCGTAACCTAAATCGTTTGCAATTTGAATAACTGTATTTCTTGTAATACCGTTTAACACACTTGAACCTATGTCCGGTGTGAATAATATTCCGTCTTCAATAAGGAAGAGGTTTTCTCCACTACCTTCCCCAACGTCTCCATTGTAGTTTAGAACGATACTTTCACTGTAACCGTTAGCCACGGATTCCATTTTTGCAAGCTGTGAGTTCATATAGTTGGAACCTGCTTTTGCCATGTTTGGCATAGTATCCGGTGCCATTTTTCTCCATGTTGAAGTACAAATGTCAATACCCTGTTCTAATGCATCTTCACCGAGGTATTGTCCCCATTCCCAAACTGCAACAACTGTTTCTACAGGACAGTTTAATGGGTATACACCAAGTTCTTCGTATCCTCTGAATGCAATTGGTCTTACATAGCAGGAGTTGAGATTGTTTTCTCTAATAGTTTCTTTAACTGCTTCACATAGTTCATCTAAAGAATATGGTATGTCTATTCTGTATATTTTTGCTGAGTTTAGCAATCTTTTCATGTGATCTTTTAGTCTAAATACTGCAGGTCCTTTTTCGGTATCATAGCATCTTAGTCCTTCAAATACGCTTGTACCGTAATGTACTACGTGTGATAATACGTGTATCTGTGCGTCTTTCCAGTCTACTAGTTCGCCGTTAAACCATATTTTTCCTGATTCATCGAATGCCATTTTATTAATTCCTTCTAATTATTTTTTATATATTATTATTTAACTTGTTTATCATATAATTATTTTAGTTATTTTTTAGTTTTGATTTGTTATTTTCTTTGTGCTTTTTTGGGTTTTTTGTAGATATTATATTAAATCGTAATGTTTATATAGTATGAGTTAGATATTATAAAGTAGTCTCTGATTAAGACTATTACTTTTTTATTGGGGCTGGTGGTCTAGGGGTATGATACCTCCCTTACAAGGAGGGGATCAGGAGTTCAAATCTCCTCCGGCCCATTTTAATTATATTTCAGTGGTTTTATCACAGTTTTTTTATCACAGAAATACTTATAAGTTATAACTATTTTTCAAAATAAGAATTAAAATCAAACAATAACTATATTTATAAAACAGCTTTAAAAAAAGAGTAGTGGGAGAAATCCTAAAAAAAATAATATTTAAATTGTCAAAGTAACTATAGAGATGATTATTGAAATAAAGAAGATAACACTACCTTTAAACAATAAATCTGAAAGGTTACGTTCAATTAGCACTAGTCCTCCATAACAGACAATTGCACTAGTAGCAATCTTACCAAGACCAGTATAAGGACCGGAAGTAATTCTGTTAAACAACAATGCTATTAATGAAGCAATAATCACCAATAGCACTAAATAAGCAACAGTATGTTCCTTGAAGAAGGTAAGAATTGCATCAACGTCAATTGCAGGAAGTCTATCCCTGATAGCTACAGCATTACTGGATGTTTTGCTAATATAACCTCTTTGCTGATTATATAAGGAACCCTGGTACTGATTGGAACTGCTGTTAGAGTTAAAACGGCCCCTGCTAAATCTGCCAGACAATATGGCATGGGAATTGTTTCCACGGTTAGGATTCAAGCTGGCAGGTCTTGAAGAACTTTCATAATAATACTCATCATAATCAAAATCATCCTCATCAACAGACGGTTCGGATACAACGGTCTGTTTTTTGGAATAGTTCTGAGCAATCTTCATTAGGCCTTTCTTATCCACCAGTTTAATATTTCTTTTTTGAGCATAAACGGCAGCACCATGTGTAAAGCTACTGGTTGTAAATATTATTATTTTGGAAGCATTCACGCTTCTTGCTGCCTTCTCCATATCCTTAAGAACATCTAATCCTACAGTCCACGGATCTTCATAGTTTTTACATGCTGCAACCACTCCAACTTCACCAACACTGGTTTCGAGAGTACCGTATATGTCAATAATCTGATTATTAACAGCATAATTTGTTGTAGTATTAAAACCACTATCTTCCATTATAGTGGCAATAAACTTTATTAATCGTTCTTTTTCCAATATTCTCCCTCTGTAAATCGTTAAAATTAAATATCTATAGAAAGTTAAAATATTATTTTTTTATAAATATTACTGATTTATAATTTATTTCTTAAAGTATTATAAATTAACTATTAAAAATATAATTAAGTAAGACCTTGTTACATAAATAATACCATGAGAATTTTATTAACAAATGATGATGGTGTAAACTCCAAGGGTATTCTAGCATTAAACAATGCAGTAAAAGACATTGCACAAACAACAATAGTAGCACCAGCACGACAACAAAGTGGTGTGGGACATGCAATAACACTTATGAAACCTTTAAGAGCAATACCAACAATGATTGATGAGGATACACAGGCGTATGCCGTTCCGGGAACACCTACAGACTGTGTGATACTGGGTTCAAGAAACCTTATGGAAGAAGAACCGGATATTGTCATATCGGGTATCAATGTTGGTGAAAACCTTTCCCGTTCAATAACAACATCAGGAACGTTAGGTGCAACATTTGAAGCAGCATACTTTGGTATACCTGCTGTTGCCGTTAGTATACAGGTAAAACATGAAGAATTAAAGTTTAAGGATGGAGTAGAAAGTATTGATTATTCATTTGCTGAAAAAATAGTTAGAAAACTTGTCAAAAAAATAATAGAACATGGTATGCCGGAAGGGGTAAACATTCTTAATCTTAATATCCCTGCACATCCTGTGTCAGATGAAATTGTACAGGTTAGATTAGCAAACAAAATGTATGACACGGATGTTGAAAAACGAATTGATCCGTATGGTAATCCATATTACTGGATAATTGGTGGTCTTATAATGGAAGAGGATGAGGATACTGATGTTTACACGTTGCGTGTAGAAAATAAGTCAACACTTACGGCATTGTCCACAGATATGACAACGGATGTGGATTTAACCAAATGGTTAGAGTAGACTCTCCGTTATTTTTCTACTTTAATTCCCAGTATTTCCTCTTTTTTATTTTCTGTTATGTCATATGCAATGTATGCACTTCCTATTGCCCCACTTTTGCTTGTCAATACCTTTACTGGAGCAATACGTTCAACTTTTTCTTTTATCATATTGCTGATGTTTATGGGTTGTGTCATTGTACCGCCGCTACCTGTAAGTACAATACCTTCAATTTTGTTTTCAGCTATTGCATACAATCCATATATTTCCATTACAACTGTCATTACAAGGGAATCAATAGCTAAAAGTGCATCTTCTTCATTGTTCATTGCTTTTTTTATTATTTCATCTTTAACATTATTTATTTTAGTGTCTACATTTGCTATTTTTGATATTCCAGCATGTGAAAAGCATTCGTTAGCTGTTTTTCTTCCTTCATCAATGTCACGTATCATGGAAAGGTCTAATGGTCCGTGTATAAATCCCATACTGCCGATGCATGCATCCAGTGCTCCACGTATCCTGGCATCTTCCACGAGGATACATACAGTGTTGCTACTTATATCGGCTATTATCATGTTTTTCCAGCCTGTTTGACAGTATGCATAGTAGGATATGCTTACCTTTTCACTGCTTGCACAGTGTGAGTAGCTTGCACGGAATCTTCTGTCCATGAATGTACTGTTTTTGTGTAGGCCGGGTATCAGTACGGCCGGTATTTTCAGTTGTTCAATTTGAGTGTAAACTTTGCTTCCTCCACCAGTTACTTTTCCCGTTCCCTTGATGGACAGTATTCCCCTGTCTTTTACATTTTCTATTGGTGTTATCCTGTTTATTGAATCTCCCATTGCATAGGTCATTGCTAATAAGTTTATCTTCCCGGTGTCCACATATTTGCTTACAGTATCCTTGAAGTTTACTTCATCATTTGATACTTTATCACGTGACAGTTTAAAATATGCAACATCTTCTTTGTTTTCGTCTATGATTTGGAAACTTATTGCAGTTGTTCCATGATCCATACCTATATAATATCTCATATACTTATTTCTTGACAGGTTTGTATTTATGTATTATGGAAAAATGTAACTTTTTCTGACTTGTTATAAATGTTAGTTCAAATAAGTTTGTCGTGTGCTTTCTGGGGGTATGTTGGAATACATTTAAATACTGTTACTTGCATATACAAGTATATAATTGCATATGCAAGAGTTGATTTGATGACAAACGCAAACATAGAAATGATAACTGGAGACCCAAAAAGGGCAATAAGAACACTAGCATGGCCGTTAATAGCGAGCATGATACTCATATTCATAAACAACATCATAGACAGCATATGGGTTGCAGGACTGGGACCCGAACCACTTGCGGCACTAGGATACATAACACCACTATTCATGGTACTTGTGGGATTCGGCAACGGTATTGGAGCAGGGGCGAACAGTCTCATATCACGGTATATCGGGGCAAAAAAGAAAGATGAAGCAAACAATGCGGCAATACACTCTGCGATAATGAGTGTAATAATCTCAATAGTCATATCAATAGTATTCCTTCTATCACTGGAAACACTACTGAACATAATGGGAGCAACAAGCGTAATAGAATACGCAATGGATTATGGTACAATAATATTCTCATTAACATTCGTTATACTTATGCCGCCAATATTTGGAGGAGCATTCAGAGCAGAAGGAGATATTAAACGGTCAACAATACCAATAGCAATAGCAGCCATAATAAATATGATACTTGATCCAATATTCATATACACGCTAGGATGGGGTGTAAAGGGAGCGGCACTGGCAACAGGATTAGCACCACTAATGAGCTTAATACTAATACTATACTGGATATTTGTAAAAAAAGACAATTACCTGTCCTATGATAGAAAATACTTCCATCATGACCTAAAAATGTACAAGGAAATACTGGTGGTAGGAATACCGGCAAGTCTGGAACAATTGATCATGGCAATACTGACAATACTGGTAAATTATATGTTAACAATAGTATCTGGACCAATAGCAGTAGCCATATATACTGCGGGATGGAGAATCATATCACTTGGATTACTGCCGGCAATAGGAGTTGGAACAGCAGCAATATCAGTAGCAGGAGTGGCATATGGAGCAAGAAAATACGAAAACATAAAGACGGCAACAAGATATTCGGCAAAACTGGGACTAATAGCCTCAATAATTGTATGCATAATACTAAATGTCTTTGCAACACAAATAGCATTCATCTTCTCATACTCCGAAGCAAGTTCACAACTGGAACCGCTAATAGCATCATTCATGCAACTGATGTGCCTATTCATACTCTATGTACCATTCGGAGCAAGTGCAGGAAACGTATTCCAGGGATTGGGAAAAGGAACAACATCATTCATCCTAACTACAATAAGGGAACTGATACTGGTGCTGCTCTTTGCTTACCTGTTAGGATTTGTATTTGGTATGGGAGAAACGGGAATATACTATGGAATGCTGCTGGGAGGATTCATAGGATCAGTGGTAGCATACCTCTACATAGAACTATACATAAATCGTTTAATTAAAGGAAAAATCGAGGGAAGTAAGATATGAACTCAATATTTGAAGAAGATGTACCAACAAGTCCATACATCTCATTTTTAAACAGAAAACATGCAAAATACTTAAACAAGAAACTTGAAAGTGAAAATCTATCATACGGACTATACCCTCTGATAGTAAAAATATACAGAGAAGATGGAATAAGCCAGGAAGATCTGGCCGAATTCTTCCAGCTTAACGAAAGCACAATAACACGGAACCTAAAAAAATTAGAAGAAAAGGGATTCATCACAAAAACAGCACAACACAGAAAGAAAATAATCACCATTACCTCCAAAGGAGAAAAAACAGCCAATAAAATAATGGACTTTGATGATCAATGGGAAGAAATAATACGAAAAGACATAACACAGGAAGAATACAATCAATACAAGAAAACACTACAAAAAATAATTAAATCACTAATATAAACCCCATATCATAACTTTTTTTAGAAATAATTAAAATAACACGGTTTAATGGAATAAATAAACACATTAAAAAAGATAAATACGAAAAAAATGAAATTTAAATTTGGTGTTGAATTAATTAGGGGGTATGTTATTAAATAGTGATAACATACAACCCAAAAAATTAAATAGAAAAAAAACTTATATTGCTAATTTAATATCATCAGCAGTAACGGTTTTTCTTCCAGCGTGTTTTGCGAGTTTTACAGCTTGCATTGAGATTGCTTCTGCTTCTGCTTCCATAGCTTCAGCAAGAGCTACAGCTGCGTCATCACTAATTCTTGCTGCACCAGCACTTTTGATAATTCTTTTGACAGGTGCAATTGGAATTTCTGCCATAAATATCTGTATCTCCTAAAATTTTATAATAATATATATTACTATAGGTCTTATATATACTTAATATCAAATCTTTAAAGAATATACATAAAATCATCTAAAATTATTGAAATTTATAAGAGATATTAAGTAGTGTAATTGAATAAATTGATAATTTATTTCACTTTTATTTATTAGAGATTGAATTCCTCTTTTAAAAAGGATAAATAGACAACAAAGTATTAAATAAGCACAAAAGAATCATAATTTATTATATAACTAATTTATCAGTTGAATTCAAATATTTATTCATTGTTATTCTTTAATTTAAACATCCTTCTTTTGCTTGATTTTATATATAATTGATTCTTATCCTTTCACATAGTATCTAATATGAAATTATTTTATTACTGTTATATTTAGATAGCTTATAATTGGTTGTATTGATGTTTGAACTGGAAATAATGTTTATTTATTTATTGTTGCTATAGACGAAATGTAAATAAAAAGTGTAGATTGTAAAATATTTTAAAATTAGAATAGAAAAATTATTTGTAATAATAGAGTGTATAACATTATTATTGTAGATTTAATAAAATCAATAAAAAAAGACGAAAATAAAAAAATTTAATAATTTTTTTGTAACGTGAGTACTTGACATAATGATTTTT
>MVAA01000074.1 GCA_003266105.1 Methanosphaera sp. rholeuAM6 | reverse complement strand
TCTTCTACAAGATGGAGAGGTTCAAGATTCAAAACAGATAGATATGGCATTCAATCCCAAATTTTATGTTTAATTTTTAATTAACGAAAAGTTAATGTTAAATGTAAGTTATAATATTATTAGAGATAAAGACTGTTTTAAAAATTAATATATCGGACAAAATCTATTTTAATTCTTTACGTATGATTTATTTAATTGGAACAAATAATATGAATATTGGAAAACTGGTTGGTAATACGCCAATGATAAAGATTAATTATGAGTATGAGGGAAAACAGGGGAGCATATACTCTAAGCTTGAATTCTACAATTATTCTGGAAGTATAAAAGACAGAATTGCATTGTATATTATCCAAAAGGAACGGGAAAATGGTAATTTAAGTGAAGGTCAAAGTATTGTGGAAGTCACAAGCGGAAATACGGGTATAGCATTTAGTGCAATTGGTGCACTTTTCGGTCATGACGTGCATATTTTCATGCCGGATTGGGTTTCTCTGGAAAGAAGAAAGCTAATTGAAATGTATGGTGCTCACGTTCATCTAATATCTAAAGAAGAGGGTGGATTTAAAAAAGCTTTGGAAATGGCTGAAGATTTTGCACTTAAAACCGGTGCATACAGGCCACTTCAGTTTGATAACGAATTGAATGTGGAAGCTCAATATAAAACAACAGCTAATGAAATTATTGATGTTGTTCCGGACGTTAACGCATTTGTTTCAGGCATTGGTACTGGTGGAACTTTAATGGGTATTGGAAAAAGATTAAAGGAGAATAATCCAAGTTCAAAAGTCTTTGCCCTTGAACCGTCTACATTATCTATTCTTAAGATGGGTATGGAAGAAGGCACTCACATGATAGAGGGAATAGGAGATGACTTTATTCCGGGAATAGTGGAAGAAGATCTGATTGATGACATTGTTTTGATTGATGATTTGGATGCAATTAACATGGCTAAAATAATAGCTAAGAAATTTGGTTTAGGTATAGGTATATCCAGTGGTGCAAACTTCCTGGCTAGTGTATTGATGGACAATGATGATTTTAAGATTGCAACAGTTTTTCCGGATGATAATAAGAAATACATCACAACCAAGTTATCCGAAGAAATTGATGATAATCCTGAATTAATATCGAATAAGGTTAAACTCATTGATTTTGAAGTGATTTAACAAAGTCATCAGTTAAAATAAGAAAAGGATAATATAATAATTGAAGAAAAAGAATTATTGTATGGGGAGGGTATGTGGATAGTTAATTTAATCAATCTTTTCGAATTTAACTAATGAATTGTAATCTGATGCTCTTTCAAATACGTCAATCAAATCAGGATCTACTTTTTGGCTGTTTGTCAGTGTGATAAGAGTTTTGTTGTAGAATCCTATGAGGTACTGGTAGATGTCTTCATAGTCTCCATCAAATACTGGTAGGTCAAATGTTTCTTTTAGGTATTCGTCCTGATTTTCAGCTATTTTTTCTCCGTCTAATTCAAATTTTGCCATATTTTTTATTCTCCTTATTTTTATAACTATTGTTATATTCATGGTATTATATAAAATTTTGTTAAAAAAGTTAAAAGTATTTAAAAACAGGATACCTTTTAAAAAGTAACAAAACGTCAAAAATAATTATTTGTTCCCATAAAAGGATTTTAATTATCTTTATTCTACAATTGGGATAAATATCGTTTAAAAGAAGTAAAAATAAGTAATATAAAAAATTTTTTATGCAACGTAATTTTCAAAACATTTAAAAATAAAAAAGAATAATTAATAATTGTGAGAAAAAAATAAATTTAAAAATAAATATTAAGAGATGATAATCATGAACAAAAAAAATATAGGAATGTTTGTAACTTTTAGTTTATTAACAGCAGGTATCTCAGCATTAGTAAAATTAATAAAAGAGGAATAATCAAGTATTCACTTTAAATTTTTGTAAAAGATATTAAAAGTGAAAATATAACCCAGTTAATAAAACTAAATAATATCTTCCTTTTTAATAATTGTAGGGGCGTAAAAACGATTATTTATTAATAATTCACACCCCTTAAACTATATTGCTTTCTATTTTTCCAAATGATTAAATGATTTCTTTACTGTGTATTTAACAAACTTATTTTCCATTCTTAAATAAATTGTTGATGAACCCATCTTAGATTGATGGTAAAAAGGGATATTTTCGTAAAGTTTTTTAAAGAAGAAATATAAACCTTTAAATGTATTAATGAAAAGTTAATTTTTGAATTGAATATTATTCAGATGAAATAATCAAGATTACATGAAATTAATAAATAATGACAGTCTTGAACAATATTTTTAAAAAACGCTAATAAAGGAAAAAAAGGGGAGATGATTTAAACATGAAAATTACAGTTGCCGGAGTAGGATATGTAGGACTTTCTCTAGCAGTTCTACTGGCACAGAAACATGATGTCACAGCCATCACAACAACAGAATCAAAAGCAGAAAAACTAAACCAGTTTATAAGTCCAATCCAGGACGATGAAATAGAAAGATTTTTTAAAGAAACACGTGATGGACAACGAAAACTAAATCTTCATACAACTACTGATAAAGAAGCTGCTTATGGGAATGCGGATCTTGTAATTATAGCTACACCAACAAATTATGATGATGTTTATAATTTCTTTGACACATCAGCCGTTGAGGATGCCATTGAATGGACTCTTAAGGTTAATCCTGATGTACTGATGGTCATTAAGTCAACAATACCTGTCGGATACACTGAAGCTGTACGTGAAAAATATGGAGTAAAAAACATCATATTCAGTCCGGANNCGTATAGTTGTTGGATGTGATGACAGTCAGAAAGAAGAGGGACAAATGTTTGCTAATCTTCTTCTGGAAGGTGCAAGAGAAGAAGAAAAAAGAGCAGATTCTTCTCAGCAGGATATTCCTGTGTTGTTGTCAAATTTAACAGAGGCTGAGGCCATAAAGCTTTTTGCCAACACTTTCCTGGCTGTACGAGTAAGCTACTTCAATGAACTTGATACATATGCACAGACCAAAGGCCTTGATACACAGANNTATAAGGATGTTCCACAGACAATGATAGAGGCTGTTGTTAACTCCAATTCAGTACGTAAAGACTTTATTGCCAACCAGATAATTTCAAAAAATCCTGATACAGTTGGAGTTTATAGGCTTACAATGAAAAGCAACAGTGANNAGTGATAATTTCCGTGCATCAGCTATACAGGGTGTTATGAAACGTATAAAGGCAAAAGGAATTCCAGTAATTGTCTATGAACCAACATTGGAAGATGGAAGTGAATTCTTCAGATCAGAAGTGGTAAATGATATTGACCGTTTCAAGAAAGAAAGTGATGTAATTCTCGCAAATCGATTTGACCAGGATGTCCTGGGGGATGTAGTGGATAAGGTCTATACAAGAGACCTGTTTAGAAGAGACTGATAACATAACCAATTTAATTCACAGATAATGAGATAGGATATTACTAAAACTTAAAATCAGTTGTAATATCCAATATACTCCTGCTTTCAATTAGGTGTATGTTTATGATTTTCTTTTGGGAGTTGGAAGTTCTTCATACATTGCATCCAACAGTTTTTTAAGAAATTCTCTGTTTTCCACGTTATCAACAAGCAACATTTCCTTTGCACAAGTATAAGGTAATTCCAAATCTGCATTAGGCATCATTTCCATGGCTGTTTGCACTGGTTTAACAAGAAAACGGTCATCATAAATGCCACCAATAATTTTACCATGATAGTAAATGATGTATTCACCCATCATTGCCCTATAGGTAATATCATCAAAATCTGATAACTGTTCCAATATATACTCCAAATATTCTTTGCTTGATGTCATATTAATCACTTATTCTTTTGTTTAAATAAATTCCTTATTTTTTCTATTTAATTTATTCATAATAAATAATTATTTGTTTATACTGATATATCAAGTGTTTTTTTATCATTGTTATATGAATTAAACATGGGATGTTCATTAAAAATAAAATTTAATACCAAATCAATAGAAATAGGACAATAAAGGAAGTTTATAATCAAGCATTGCTTAAAAATAGTGGGTCTGCTATCAAAAGGGGGATTGGGGGGGGGGGAAGTTGGCACTGTTTGATTAAAAAATTCTTATCGTTGTGTTATTGTTCTTTAAGTATTATTTCTTCCTTCTATCCGTTTAATTTCTTGTTCTAACAATTTATCAAAGTTTGATCTATAATTATTATCTTGAATCGGTTTGAATTTTTTATATTCTTCTCTTGCTATTTAGCTTCTTTGGATTATATTTTTCCCTTTCCATGCAATACAGATAATAGGTTTATATCAATGTATTTATCTACTAGTTTTGCCCAGTCATTCATCGATGTAGGTATCTGTCTTTCTGCTCTTGATTCTGCAAGGGTGAGTAATCCATCCACCATATGTTTAGTTTTTTGATTTCAGGTTCTGTAAGATAGTTTTTTGGATACTTCCACATCACTTGGCAATATAATGTCATTTGGATTTTTCAGGTTGTTAAGCCCATGTATGGTTTGCTACTGTCACTTCGTGTTGCTATTATTTCAGCCGCTGTTTGTTTTGTAACAGCAAAAATTAATTTGTTCTGAACATTTGCAAAGAAATCGCGAGTAACATTTGCATCTTATCGTAATCATAACTTGTTGCATAGATATCAGTTATTTTTTGGTAAAATCTTCTTTCAGAGGATCTTATTGCTATAATTCTTTCTAATAAGTTTTCGAAGTAATCTATTCCAAATCTTGTTCCATTTTTAAGCAGTTCATCATCCAGTACAAATCCTTTTACGATGAAATCATGTAATATTTTTTACAAAGTGAAAATGCATCTGCTTCTGAATCATATTCATATACATCCATTATAATTCATCTCCTATACGTTTTTGGATTGGTGCATTGAAAGTTGTTAATAATTTAATCATATTATCCTGGATAACAAAGGCTAACAAAAAATCATAAAAGTCACAATAAGGAGGTTCATATTTAATCCTTATCTTACCATATCTTTGTAATGAAATTTCTACTGGAAATTCTTCAGTTAATAATTTTTTTATAAAGTTCTGTATCATGATATATGATTTCTATGTTTCTTTTAGTTACGTGATATGAAATGTTTGGTTGTTATTATTTTATCTGTTCTAATTGTTTCGAGAAAAGTTAAAATTTGAATTAGTTTATTATTTGTTATTATTAATTCCACCTATTATTACAATTATTCTTTAATTCCTTGTGATATATACAATTATTGTACTAATTTAGTGAATTATAATTCATTAAATATGAACAAAAAAGTTTTAATCAATTAATGATTTTGGTATTAATATGTCAGATTTTATCGTTAGTCTTAAATATTTAGCGAACAAATAATCTATCAAAAAATAAAAAAGTTTGAAGTCAAAACAATCATGTTTTAACTATCGTTAGGGTTGTGGAATTACTTGATGCCAGGTAGTTTGTACTTCCAGCAAATGTGAATTTAACGGTAACTTTGCTTTTGCTACTGTTAAACTTATGGTTAACAGTGAAGTAACCAGTGGAATATGTTTTGGCTGTGAATTTATTATTTCCGACTGTAATAGTTACGGTCTCTTTTTTAACTGGTTTATTGTTTCTTAACAATAGTTTTCCACTTATCTTGACTGTTTGGCCACTGACTATCTTGCCTTTGGTTAGTATATTGATCTTGGTTTCCTGTTTCACGTTGAATGTGGTTTTGTTTGTGGATTTCAGGTAGTACTTATTGTCAAAGGATGCCTTTACTGTTATCTTGTCAAAAGTTTTAACGTTGTAATTTATGGTAAAATATCCTGACGAGTACGTTTTGGCATAGTATTTCTTTCCGTTGATATCCAGGGTAACGTTAACTCCCTTAATTCCTTTATTGTTGGAGAGAAGTTTTCCACTGATCTTGCTTACATTTCCCTTAGTGGCAACAGGTACTTTGTATAGGATAATGTTGGATTCTTTTTTAATGTAAACTGTGGTTTCATTTTTAGCCTTTGGGTATGTGGAGCTTCCTGCGTAGGATGTAGTGATTTTATATGTTTTACTGCCGGTAGGAACAGTGTATTTCAGTGTGAAATATCCTGATGAATATGTTTTGGCAGTATATTTTTTACCATTGATTGTTATGATAATGTTTGCTCCTTTAATTCCCTTGTTATTGGATAAGAGTTTTCCACTAACTGTACTTTCCTTATCTTCGACAGTTACTGTTTTGTTGTATAAAATGATACTAGCCGGTTTTTTTACTATAAATTCGCCTGTAACCATGTTAAAATCATATTCTGATGTCTTTTCATATGTTACACTCACACTGTTTTTTCCAGTTTTCTTTGTTGTATATTTTATTGAATATTTACCGTTTTTGTCTGTTTTTACAGTAAATGTTTCGTTATTGACTGTTATGTAAACTTTTTCTCCAACAATATAATCATCGCCTAGGACGTATCCACTAATTGTAATGTTGTTGCCAAAAATACTTGCTGAAGGCAGTGAATTTAGGATAATTTGGTATATTGTTATATTGCATTTGGCTATTTTTTCTTCGTTGAAGTAATTGTTGTTAATTGCTAAATTTCCACCATTCAATTTTATTTCTTCTGACAGATTTACTGTGTAATTGTTGTTTCTTGAATCCAAATTCTTTTTAAACAGATATACTGAGTTGGCTGTTGTTGCCGTGTTGTTAATGAATTGGGAGTTATTGATGTTTAATGATTCACGATTAGAGTATATTGCTCCTCCATAAGTAGCTGCAATGTTGTTTATGAATTGGGAGTTATTGATGTTTAATGGATAGTATGCAGTGAATTGTGAATAGGATTCATCTGTATATGTAAAATTATCGTAATATATTGCTCCACCATTATCTGCACCATTGCTTATGAATTGTGAATAGTTAATATTTAATCTTGTATTGGTACAGTATATTGATCCACCTGACTTTTTGGCCGTGTTGTTTTTAAACAGTGCATTGAGTATGTTCATTGATCCTTCCCATGTGCTTATTGCTCCACCTTCATTTGCTGTGTTGTTGATGAATTGGGAGTTATTGACTGTCAGATACCCATTGTCTGAAGATATGGCTCCATTAATATTGCTGATGAATTGGGAGTTATTGACTGTTAATATTCCTTCGGAAGTTATTGCGCTACCCTTATCTGCTTTACAGTTAGTTATTATAACATTATTTAGTATTACGTCTTTTAAAACAGTTATATTCATTAGTTGTGTTTTGTTTTGTCCATTGAGTATTGTATTGTTACCATTGATGATTAATGTTTCAGCACCATCCCATGTATCCCAGTTAATGGTTTGAGAAATGGTATATGTTCCTGCTTTCAGGTTAATGGTATAATTTTCACAGCTTGTTTTTTTAGCTTCACTTATCTTGTCCAGCAGTTCTTCATAATTGTCTGCTGTTGTTTCGTATGTTTCTTTCTCTGTTTTTATATTTGTTGTGTTCGTATTTTTTGTTATTGTTTTGGTAGTTTTTATATCGTTTTTGGTAATGGCTGCTGTTATGTCGTGTTCTGGGTTGTTTTGTGATACTTTATGGCTGGTGTCTGTTTGCGTATCGTTTGTTGCACTAGCTATGCCTGTTGTTAAAATCAATATCAGGAATAACAAAAATACTTTTCTGATATTATTAATCATTTCATTTTCCTTCCATATCTTATTTAATTAGCATATCTTTCCTTTTTCATGCTTTTTCATATAATAAAACTCCATCTTTTTTTTTTATTTTTTCTAGGAATTCTTTATTATTAATTCCCGTTGAAACTAAATCAACAGAACAAGCAAATGCTCCAGTTATTTATTTATCATAGATGGAGTTGAAGTATTCTTTTTACTTCTTTTCTATCAAAATAAAAATCAATTCATTATCCGGTGTTGTTTTATCCATAGCATATGATTCAACAGACTTAAACTATCAACACCATTTAACTATTGGAACTGATATTATTCTTATTTCATAATCGAATAAATAATCAATTTCATTCCATTAATTTATTAATTCGTTATTTTCATGTATTCATGGATTATATGCTATAATAATTTATATTTTTAAAAGTATTTAAATTATCTAAAAAAGAGTTTATTTATTCATTAAATAAATAATATTATATTTTTATCTTTAAATCTTGTATTTATTTGTCTTGATTTCTTCAATTCTTCTCTTAAATGATATAAAAAGTCAAGTTTCTCTTTTAACTTCACATCATCATATAATAACTTATATGCAGGTTTTCGTAACTTCTGAATGATACTTTCATCATGATCATCACTTTGCAATATTTTAATCAAACTATTAATATCCTTTTTTCGTATAACATTGAAATTACTATTGTATGCTTTAATTATTGTTTCATCAATTGTTGTATGATCAAAATCCGTTAAACCTAACCCGATAGCTATTTATAAAGTTTTAGATAGAATAGAGGTTTTTGGAGATAATCAATGTATTCAATATATAGCATATATAATAGTGTACTTATAACAGAACACATATATAAATAAAATAAGTAATATAATAATCTGAATCGAAAGGTACAAGAAAAACATCAAATTAAGGATAAAATAGTTTATCATGCAAATACACATTTGGGTTGGTCCATTGTTATAATGCCTGATAACGTATTAATTGATAATTATCATACACATATAGCACATATACACCCTTATCCGAAGAAACATTTCATCAAAAAAAACCTAAAAAATCAAGATCAATACAAAATTTTAGATATAGTACTATTACATATAGATTTGAATAATGGTTTAAAATTAGAATTATTGGAGGAAGAATTAAATGATTATAACGTTGATTAAAAAACAAACAGGTGAAGAGTTTGTTAAAGATATGGAAAAAGAATATGGATCATTACAAAAAATAAAAATTGCTTATGAAAAATCAAATAATATGAAACTCTTAGTGGACATGGAAAATTGGGAATATTATAAAGAACATCCTAAAGAAACATTAGAACTATCTGAAAGTTTAATTACAGA
The DNA here is from genome assembly GCA_003266105.1 of Methanosphaera sp. rholeuAM6. Taxonomy (GTDB): domain Archaea; phylum Methanobacteriota; class Methanobacteria; order Methanobacteriales; family Methanobacteriaceae; genus Methanosphaera. The sequence goes on along the minus strand of MVAA01000074.1, from coordinate 6,245 downwards.
CGATATATCCTTATCAAAATTAGATTTGCTGTTATTAAATACTGTCAAACATAAACATCCTAAAAGTATAAGAGAAATTGCAACAATTTTAAATAAAAATGTCAGCAGTATTCAACCTCAACTAAAAAAATTAGAATCAGAGGGCCTAATTAAATTTAAAGAAGGAAATAAAAATTCATTAGTGCCCTATTTAACATATGATGATATAAAAATAACCATATAATTTCATTAAAAATTATTCTAGTCATTTTGGAAACATTATTTTTTTAGTAATTTAAGAGTTTTGACCAAATTATGTCCAGTACTCTTTTTTAATTTAATTCTTTTTAAACATTCTGTTTTTAATTATATTTGTTTAAATACCTTTATTTTAATCTTACATAACAACAAAGTATCTTTTTATATATTTTATGGATAAGTATGAATTATTTTTTTTTATTGATTTATATTTCTTAAATTTGCTATTATTTTATAAAAAAGTATGTATATTCTTGTTATTTGCCCCATTTGGCTCTCATTTCTTTGTTTTGGAATAATTTTATTTCATTTTCTTTTGTCATGTTTTATAGCTTTGTTTCTTAATATTTTATAGTTTTAAATGTATAATCATTGCATTTTTTTTCTTATCAGCTATTTTCATTGAAATTTTAGAGTATATTCCTAATTTTTTTGAAAGCATGTTTAATGCATCTTTATAAAAGCCTCGGTATTCTATTAATTCACAGTTAACTTTTTTTGCAAATTCTTTTGGATCTTGAATATAAAAGTACATTAATGCTGAGTGGTTACCTGTTCTTTTCACATAAAAATTGGAGTATTTTATTCCAAATTTGTTTGTTGCATCAAATATTAATTCTGCATTTTCAAAGATATTTTTAATATTTTCAATGAATAGTACAATCTCACTTTCATGGAAATATTGGAAAACTCCTGATACTATTATCAATGTTGGAAGAGTGGTGTCTAATTCATTACACCAGTTAAGTTCAAATAAATCTCCCTTAATGTATTTTTCATTTTCTCCTACTGCAATATACTTTTGTCTAAGGTTAATTACTTCTGATAGGTCTACTTCATAGAATAATGAATTTTTTCTATCTAATCTAAAATATGATGTTTCAAGACCTACTCCTAAATTTACTATATTACATTTTTCATTTTTATCAATGAATTTTTGAGTCATTTTGTCTAGATTATAGTTTCTTGCAACAGAAGCCATTAATGTATATTCGGATGATTTTTTTTCGATTGATTTGTTTTTTATTAAATCTTCCATTTCTAATGCTTTTTCATCATAGAAATACTCTGGAAATTTTTTTGAAATATTTACTCTTGCAGTTAATGGTATGAATAATGTATCTTCAACACCTTCATAATCATTCATTTTTTCACTTCCTTGCTGTTACCGTCATCCATTGCATGAATCTATCTGAAAATGATACGTGACTGTAGTCATCATTTACTGTTTTTTCAATACCATTTGATTTGATTATTTCCTTTCTGTTTTTTCCGTCTCGTAGATAAACCGTTATCTGGTTATAGTTATTGTTTTGTAAAAAAGTTGTGATTTCTTTGTCATTATATGTTTGCATATCTATGAAGTGTTTCCAGAATTTCATGATAAGGTTATCTGATCCGTTTGTTTCCATTCCAATTAGAAATATTCCTCCGGGTTTGAGTACTCTTTTTACTTCAGCGAAGCATTTTTCAATGTCTGGCCAGAAATAAACTGTTTCAAATGCTGTGATAATATCAAATGTATCATCTTCAAATGGTAAGCTTTTGACATTACCTTTCAGTATTTCTACTTTTCCTTCTTTGATTAGTTTTTTATTGACTTCTTTGGATAGTTTTACACTTTCTATACTATAGTCTATTCCATATACTTTTTTTGCGTTTTCAGCCATTCGTTTTATGTTTATTCCACCACCACATCCTATATCTAATATGATGTTGTCTGGTTTGATGTTTAAATGCTTTAAGCCCCATAATGATACGGGTGTATGTTCTTTGTTCATTGATTTTAGTTGAATGTTTCCTAATTTTCCTTGTGGTTTTCGCATATTGTCGAAAAATCCCAATTATATCACCTTTGAATAGTTTTATTTATTAGTTCAAAACCAAAAAAAAAAAATAGAATGATACCAATAATATGTTATAATTTCTTAATGGATGATGTTGATGTTAGTATTATGGGTAATATTGAGTAATATGTTTTATAATTGGATATTGGTAAGATTGATATTTTTTTTTGGTTATGTTTTTTACTTTTATTTTTTAAATAATATATGTTTTTAGGTATGCCTAAATTTATATATCAGTGAATACAATATAATAATATAAAGTTAGGAATAACTAACTTTTATTTTGGTATAGGATAAGAAAAAAAGTAATCAAAGGAGACAAAAAAACATGGCAGAAGACAACAATACTATTATAAACAGAACAAGAGACTTTTTAGGACAAAAAGAAGTTAAATACTTTATAGGGGGAATAATAGTCGCATATGCAATAAAAAAAATATCAGAAACAGAATTTGCACATAACCTGGCAGTAGATACAACAGCAGAATATTTAAGTATAAAAGATTCAATAGACGAATCCATAGAAAACATAAAAGAAGATGCAAACGACATACATAAAGAAGCAATGAAACAAAGAAAACAAGAAATATTTGAAATAGACAACGAAGACATTTACGAAGACAATGAAAAACTAGAAGAAGAATGATTAAAAAAAGAATATGTTCACAGAATTTAAACAACAGAATAATAATATAGGATATAGCAATGAAATTTAAAATAGTACATGATAATAACAAAGATATTCTACGTGTCAGAATAGGTAAACAAGTAATAACCAAAAAAGAAGGATACGGATTATCAGAATTATTATCCAAAAATAAAAATTTCAAAAAGGTTCAAGTATCATCAACCAACGGCAGCATATACATACAATACAAAGGAAACAAAAAACAAGTAATACAAACATTACAATCAATCAGATACTCCGATTTATATGAAACAGAACCCACACAAGATGAAATAACTGTAGAAACCAACAGAAAATACATCAACAAGATAATCAAAAAAACTGGATTCAAAATTTTTAGCACATTCATACTACCACAGCCAATAAACAGGGCAAAAATAATATATGACTCGCTTCCCTACATTAAAAAGGGATTAAACAGTATATTAAATATGAAAATAAATGTGGATTTACTGGATGCAACATCATTAGCCGTTACATTAAATAAGAACATGTATTCAACAGCAGGATCAATATCATTTCTCATAGGAATATCAGAAATATTAGAAGAATACACAATAGAAAAAACGAAACATTCACTAGAAAACAGTCTGATGATAAATATCAACAAAGTATGGATAGAGAATGAAGATGGGGATGAAAAACAAATACCGTTTAATGAATTAAAAGAAAAAGACCATCTGATTATAAGGTCAGGAGCAATGGTTCCTGCAGATGGAATAATCATTAAAGGGGAAGCTGAAATAAACCAGGCAGCAATGACTGGAGAATCATTGGCATTACATAAAAGTGAAGGAAGCACGGTATTTGCAGGTACAATAGTAGAAAATGGAAAAATAATAGTAGAAATAACAGCATTAAATGAAAACACCAGAATAAATCAAATTATTAAATTAATAGAAAATTCTGAAGAAATCAAGGCAGGAATACAGAGTAAAGCAGAGAAACTGGCAGATTCAATAGTTCCATGGAATTTTGCAGTTACAATACTTACTTACCTGATAACTGGCAGTACAATAAAAGCAATAGCTGCATTGACTGTAGATTATTCCTGTGCAATAAAATTAACAACGCCACTTTCAGTAATTTCAACAATGAGAGAAGCCTCAGAAAGAGAAATAGTGGTTAAAGGAGGAAGATATCTGGAATCATTTGCAACAGCAGATACCATAATCTTCGATAAAACAGGAACACTAACCAAATCAACACCACACGTAGCCAAGTACATATCCTTAGGAGTATTGTCTGATGAAGAAGTGTTAAGACAAGCAGCATGTATTGAAGAACATTTTCCACATAGTGTTGCAACGGCAATAGTAAACAAAGCAAAAGAACTTAATTTAAGTCATGACAAGGAATTACATTCCGAAGTGGAATATGTTGTTGCTCATGGCATAGTAACTTCCTTATTTAACAAACGAACAGTCTTGGGAAGCAGACATTTCGTTATTGAAGATGAAAAAATAAAGATATCAGCTAAAGATGAAAAGATTATTCAGGAAAATAGTGATAAATATTCAGTAATATATTTGGGAATTAATGGACGTCTGGAAGGGATTATTTGTATAGATGATCCTCCAAGAGATGAGGCAAAAGATGTTCTGGCACGTTTAAGGGAATTTGGAATAAAAGAAATAATTATGTTAACTGGGGATTCGGAAAATGCTGCTAAAACAACTGCAGAGCTATTGAACATTGACACATATAAATCCCAAGTGTTACCTGAACAAAAGTCTGAAATTGTTGAGAAAATTAAAAGAGAAGGCAAAAAGGTAATTATGGTGGGTGATGGAATAAATGATTCGCCGGCACTTTCTGCTGCAGATGTATCTGTGGCAATGAAGGATTCATCTGATCTTGCAAGGGAAGTGGCTGACATTACTTTACTAAGACCAACATTAGAAGATCTGGTGACATTAAGATTATTAAGTCAAAAAATGTTGGATGTAATACATGACAATTACAGAAAGATTCTCTTGTTAAATACCACATTTATGGGATTGGGTCTTGCAGGTGTAATTACACCATCGTTAACTTCCATATTACATAATGGAACAACAATGTTATTAAGTTTAAAAAGCACATCCACAAGTAATTTTAGGCAAATTCAATAAGATTTTCAGAAAAAAAATGTTTTGTTAAAATCTAATTATGATATTTTATTCCATTAATTTTTTTCTAGTCCAAATTCATTCGTTTTCTTGATTGTTTAACGAAGTCAAGGAATGGGTTGTGTCCGTAAAAAGAGATGTTATTTTAATAATAAAATAAAATCATAAAATGGACTAAAATATAAGGCAACTACAAAAAAGTTAAATATATATAAGAAAAGAATAAATACTTATTCGTACCAACATTATGTTTGGTACTGAGAAATTAAAATTTCAATAAAACAATTAAAAAGGAGAATTATTTTAGTATTTTTTTCCATTGTCTAATATCATTTATCGATGAATTTTATTCTGAAGATAATTGTGATATTGGTTGAGTTTCATTGTTTAATTGTTATTGAATTTTAGAATACTAGAGAAAATTAATAGTTAATATCATTGTAATTATTTAAATAATTTTATTTCATAAAATAAACCAATGCATGAGTGGTTTAATCCTCATAAAATCTAAATAGTAATAAGATAATATTAATTTAAGAAAGTATTCACATACTTTATATAGTATGAAGTATTTTCTTATATTATTATTTTTTTTTTAAATCGTTTAGTTTCGTTCGTTACTTTCTGTGTTTAACGAATTTCAGTTTCTATTTGTTTTTTCTTTATGTGTTTTCCTATTTTTGTAGTATTACTTTTTACTTTTATTGTATTATCTTTTTATGTAATATTTTTTTTTCCATTATTTTTGTTATTTCATTAAATTTTATTTTATTTTTGAAATATTTTTTTTCCTGTTGTGTATGTTTTTTTCATGTTTTTTCATTTTCATTCTAAATTACTATTTTTAACATATGACATCTATATGTATCTGTTGATTTTTCATGTTTTAGAGGTACTTGTTTTTTGCCTGTTTTTGCTGTTTTTATTTTACTTCGTTAAACCTAACTATAACGAAGTAAAAAGTGGGTGGAATATCTCAGAAAATGCTGATTTTATATAAAAATATTGAAAAATAGAAATCTGTTTCTATCCGGAATAATTTAAAAAATAATATTAAGAAAAAATATGTTTTAATAAAAAAATATCCAATTAATCAATTATTAAAAAATAATTAAAATCAATATTTTAATCTAAACTTATATTATTTTATGTAATTATTATTATACAACATCTAAAAATAATTTAATAAAAAAATAACTTCTAATTTAATATTTAAAACTATAATCAATCTTAATTATCCATTATTCCACAAGGTTTTTTGCAACGAATTTTAACTTTTAACCATAATTGTGTAAAATGGTATAATAAAATTTATACACGGTTAATAGGTGTTTTTAAATGAAAAATTATATTATGGTTATT
>MVAA01000009.1:4113-5315 GCA_003266105.1 Methanosphaera sp. rholeuAM6 | reverse complement strand
AAAATACCTGATTTCGAACCTACAGAATCTAAAAGCGACTTGGACATTACCGGTGCTATAATTTCACTTATAGGTCTTGTCTTGTTTGTTTGGGGTATTTTAATGTTGACAAAAGAAACTTCTACCAGCTTAATTGTAATAGTTTTAGGTTTAATTTTCTTAGCAGCATTTGCATGGTTTGAAATTAGAAGAAAAGGAAATGGTAAAGTACCATTACTTGATATGAATTTATTTAAAGACAGAAATTTACGTGCAGGATCAATCATACGGTTAATAGGTTGTCTTGCAATGGGTGGAGCATTATTTGCAGTTTCCCTATTCTTGCAAAGTGTAATGCAGTTAAATGCATTAAACACTGGTTTGACTACACTCCCTATGACTATAGGTTTACTTATCTTTGCAATATTAGCTCCTAGTTTATCCACTAAATTTAGTCACAGGACACTCATAGCAATAGGAAGTCTAATTGCAATCGCAGGGTGTCTGATTTTAAGCTATCAATTTAGATTGAACACAACAATGTATGATTTAATGCNNGCTGGGCTTGGTTTCGTAATGTCTTTAAGTACAGATATTTCATTGGCTTATATTCCTAAGAAAAATGAAAATAACGCATCAGGTGTACTTACAACCACTCAAACGTTAGGTGAATCAATGGGTACTGCAATTATTGGGGTAATCCTAATTCTTGGAGTTATGGGAGGTCTCAGTACTGCAATAGATATGTATGCACCTGACCATTCAAACGATCCACAGTTCTTTGATGATGCTGCAGCTTACCTTCAAACAGCAGGTACCATGGATAATGTTACACAGGACACTACTCTTGTGAATGTTGTAGATACCATTATTCAGGAAGCTATGGGATTCGTAATGCTGGTAACGGCGCTTCTGCTGATGCTGGTATTCCTTGTAACGTTGCGGCTTAAGAACCCGGAGAGACCCTGAGAGTTAATCTCTCAATTCCTTTTTTTAATTAGTTAGAATAAATTTTTGGAGGAAAAAAACATGGAGTCAAATAAAAAATCCGGATTATTATCAATAATTTTAGGATTAATTTTTTTAATATGCCCATTTTTTAGTACTGCATTTTTATCCATTTTTATTGGATTAAGTTTAATAATATTTGGTGTAATATCAATTCTATCCGAATTTTCAGCAATCAATATTATTATTGGAATTCTGACCATACTGGTTGGGCT
>MVAA01000009.1:0-4095 GCA_003266105.1 Methanosphaera sp. rholeuAM6 | reverse complement strand
ATCATTGGTATCCTAATGATTCTGGCAGGTATTGGTGGTCTTATTTCAGATTCACAAATAGGAAAAATAGCTTCAGTACTAATTATAATTTTAGGTATAATATCCTTTGCTCTTGGAGGATTTTCAATCGATCAACCTCTTTTCGCCGCACTTATTATAGGTGTAGCTTTAATCATCCAGGGTATAAGATTATATCTGGAATAGAAATTAAATAAGCAATCTTTTGATTGTTTATACTTTTATTTTTTTTTTAAGAATTTTTTATTACTCTTTTTATATGCTTATGTAGTTATATATAAATATAAAAATGATGAACATATAAAATAGTTTAGAGGTGATCGGATGAAAAAATGTCTTGCTTGCGGATGTGAATGTGCGGATAGTTATCATGTCTGCCCTAGGTGTGGTATATATTTCAGCGATAATGGTGATGTGGATTATTCTGACAACCAGGTCAATATTCAAGTTAATGATAATGCGCCACAAAAGTCAACATTTTCAAACCAAATACCTCACAATGAAGGCAATACATTATTTAATTCGTTATGGATGCTTATTTCATTTATCCCGTTTATTAGTGGCTTTGGAATTATTTATGCCGGTAAAAAAACTTCTAAAAAGAGTTGGATTTGTGAAGGAGTATTATATGAATTACCCGTGATATTCCATTTAATATCCGGTTCATCTGCTTTAACGTTTGGTTTAGTGTTTTTATCAGTAATAATATCCATCATCAGGTCTCTAATGATAATAACTAAATATAATACAATTTTAAACGTGGGAAGTTATAAAAAGCTTGACCATAAGTTTCTTAGTTTATTATTGTTTATATCAGCACTGATTCCATTTTTAAATGGTGTTGCTTTTATTTATTATGGTAACAAATATTCCAGGTTGTACTTTGTTGAAGGAGTCATATTTGAAATGCTGTGGGTAATTGAGATATTCTCATTTAGTTTAATACCCATAAGTTTTTACACTATAGGCATGATTATAGGAGTTGCAATGTCATCGTTAATAGTATCCGGTATGTGTATGATTTCCTTTAATTTTGATTGTGATGAGTTTTATCATCATGTGAATGATAACACAATCAAACTTGACAAAAATGAGAGGAAATATCTTGAAGAGAGGGATGAGTATTATAAAAATCAGTTGGATGATTTAAGGGATGTCTTTGATGCAAAGGAAAAAAAGGTTCGGGATTTGATAAGTAAACGTTTTGGAGTGGGAAACATAACAAGTAACAGATTTTTAGCCGTTGTTGAAAATTCACATGACAATGTTTATAAACAATATAATTCCGGGTATGACCTGATAAATTACACATCAGAACCGTCACAACAGGTTGAAGAAGAACTGAAAGAAAGAATAACTTATATAAAGTCAATTAATGATGAAATGGAAAAATTAACAGTAGAATTAATACTTAACATGCAGGATGATAAATCAGATGATAATCTTGACAATTTAGTAAATGACATGGAAGATTTAATAGGTGACATAGACAAGTATGAATAAGAGGTGGTTTGATGGCAGAATTTTCATTAGATATAGATGTTATAGAAGAGGATGTTGAAAAAACATTAGAAGAAGAAAAATCTAATTTACCAACAGAAAAAATACAGGAACAGGCAAACAATAATGCAATTGCAATCTTTGAAACAGATTTGAATGATGTTGATAAAAGGGAGGCTATTGTTAAATCAATTGAAAACTTTGGTTCAGAACCCATTAACAAATCTTCAGATAAAAACAATTACTTATTGAAAACACAGTTAAAAAATTATAAGCATGGTGGAAGTGAATCTGAGAATGTAGGTGATAAACTGATGGAATTAAATCAACAGGTTAGAGATTTGGATCCATCAAATGTTGACTGGGCTAATAATGGTATAATGAGTAAATTCTTTGATCCTGTTAAAAAATACTTTGATAAATATGCAACTGCAGAAACTGTCATAGCCAATATTATTAAATCATTGGATCAAAGTAAAAGCGTATTAAAAAATGATAATGTTACTCTGTTATCTGAAGAATCCATTTTAAGAGAAGCAACTAAAAATTTAATGGTGGATATTGAATTAGGTAAACAGATGGATGCATCAATTGAAGCACAAATAGAAGAAGCTAAGATAAAAGGCATTGAACAGGAAAAAATAGATATAGTAACTGAAGAAATATTATTCCCTCTCAGACAAAGAATTATGGACATGCAGCAAATGATTGTCATCAACCAACAGGGAATTATTTCATTAAACGTTGTCAGAAGAAATAATAAAGAGCTTATCAGAGGTATTGACCGTGCTAAGAACGTTACTGTAACTGCCCTTAGAACAGGCGTTATGGTTGCAAGTTCATTATACAATCAAAAAATTGCCATGGACAAAATAAATATTCTTAACACAACAACAGCAGATATTATCAGTTCCACATCCAGAACATTAAGACAGCAGGGTACTCAAATACAAAAAGCAAGTATTGAAACGGCACTGTCACCGGAAGTACTTAAAACATCATTCAATGAAGCATTAGCTGCTATTGAAGATATCAGTACTTTTAAACAAGAGGCACTTCCTCAAATGCAGGAAACCATCGACACATTTAATGCTATTGCTATAGAAGGACAAAAAGCAATAGATAAAATAAATACAAAGGAAATTTAATTTTCCACATCTATTTTTTTGATAACTCTTGACATTGACAATTTTTATTTTTCCTATTTTTTTGCTATGTGGGACAACCAACATTAAACCATAATTTTTTATAAAAAAAGAAAAATAATAATAATTGTTTAAATTGAATGTTATGTGGATTAATATTCAAAACTTGAAAAGGTGTCAGCATGTCAAAAATGTCAAAAATTATCGAATACATATTTAAACATACTCGCAAGGAATACATGGACGACAAGGGTGTGGCTAAAAAGTACATGGAAGGGCGTTCAATCGATGAGGATGAAGCTTATACAATACCTAAGAGGATGTATCACACACATGTCGAAAGCAAATACATGTTTGATTGTCAGATGATCGTTTTCAATGAGGCCGAAACCACTGAGCGTACAGTCATTTATCTTCATGGAGGAGCCTATGTCAATGAGATTGTGCCTCCACATATTGTTTTTTGTGATAAGATTGCTAAAAAGACAAATGCAACAGTCTTCGCTCCGGTTTATCCCCTAGCTCCGAACCATACCTATGAGGAGACATACAGGATTGTCGAGGATTTATATAAGTTTGCATTGGAGATAGGCAAGCCAATAACAATTATGGGAGATTCCGCCGGAGGAGGATTGTCGGCAGCCTTTTGCGAATATCTGGCAAGCAAAGGATTTGAACAGCCTGAACATCTGATTTTGATATCTCCATGGGTTGATGTATCCATGTCCGGTGATTATGATGATTATAAGGAAAGTGATCCGGCACTTGGTATTGAGGGTCCTCGTGAATTGGGCAAAAGTTGGGCCGGCGATTTGGATCCTAAGGACTACAGGATAAGTCCACTCTTTGGTGATGTATCCCAACTTTCACAGACAGCAATCTTTGTGGGAACTCATGAAATAATTTATCCGGACATCATCAATTTTTACGATAAATTAAAAAGCAGCGACATCGACGTAAAATTGTTTGTAGGTGAGGAAATGACTCATGTCTATCCGATTTACCCTTTAGTACCCGAATCAAAGGAAGCCCTCAACCAAATCGTTGAAATAATATTGAGCTGATAATGGTCATAATCCGTTTTGGGTTTAAATTGAATATTATGTGGAATAATNNTTTTTTTTTGTTTTGAATTGTGGAAGAGTTATGTTTTAATAATAAGGATAGCATTATTCACTTCCCATTGATTGTTTTTTCACGCAAAGTCACACTTCAAAACTGCTTAGAAAAATAATATTTTTTTTTGAAATGATACGCATACCATTTAAATTACAGATGAATACTGTTATTATGCATTATTTCCATTCGATTTTACACGCCCAGTACGTGGATGGCATAAACGACCAGAAATTTAGAAATAAATATCATGTAACGTAATACAAGGTTTTTGGTTTTGACATACACAAATGGCAGTACTGTTGAACCAAATCCT
>MVAA01000098.1 GCA_003266105.1 Methanosphaera sp. rholeuAM6 | reverse complement strand
GTTGCATGTTTGTAATCGTTTGCAAGTAAGTCATCGAATTTCATTCTTGCGACTTTAAATGCCTGTTCAACTGTGAAATCAGCTGCTACTTCTGTACCAGGTTCGTGGGATCCACTTCCAATTCCCAGTTCTTCAAGAACTAGTGCGGTTGTTGGTGGTGTTCCTATGGATATTTCAAAGTCTTTTGTATCCATGTCAGCTGTGATTTTTACTGGTACTTTCATACCGCTGAAATCAGCAGTTTTTTTGTTGATTTCTTCAACAACTTGCATCATATTAATACCTAATGGACCTATAGCTGGACCTAATGGTGGTCCTGGTGTGGCTTTTCCACCTTCCACTAGGATTTCAATAGTTTGACTAGCCACTATTCAGCCTCCTTTTGTATTAATCTGATTTGGTCACCCTTCACGGTAACAGGTATAGGTACTGCTGCTTCTATTAATTCGAGAACAACATCCTCTTTTGTTTCATCAATTCTGACGACTTTAGCTTTTTCATCTTTGAATGGTCCGCTTGTTAGAACAACAATGCTGCCTTTCTCGATGTTAGCCATTGCCGGTTCAGGATTAAGGAACTTTTTAAGTTCTTCAAAAGTTACGTCACCTTCGACTAAACCCCTCAAATTAGGAACTTTTAGTGCAGGATGCCTCATATCCAATACTTCTGAGGTTTCAACAAAAATGTAGCCTTGCATGCCTTCTGGAGATAGGATTGCACTTATTCCTGTATCCTCATACTTAACACTTTGTGCTAAGAGGCTTGCCACATTCTTTTCTTGTCCTATAGCTGCTCTCATTGCGTAAAACATATTTTCACTTTCATCATTGTTTAAAGAGTATTACCTCTTATTTTCGTTGTATTCGAATATTTAAAAAATATTCTTATTTCATATTTTTATATTTGTTTTAAATGGTTTGTTAAAAAAATAGTTTAAGAGTAAAATAATAATTGTGAAGCTAAAGCTACAATGAATCCTATTACTCCGATGATTATGATACCTAAACCTGTAACTTTTGCTACGGTTTTGTATTCATTTGCATCAGGTTTTTTAGAGACTCTTAAAACTCTTTCACATTGTTTTAAAAAACCATATATTGATTCTTTGTTTATATTCATATTACTACCTGCATTAAAAATTCAAAAATGAGAAAATTTAAAACCTAAGATAGGGATCAACTATATATATTTATTTTAATATTAATAAAGCTTTGGTTTTTTAGGGTGAAAATTTTAAAAATAGATTTAATGTAAATAAAAAAATAGTTCTTTATTGAAAAAATAAAGATAAATGAAATACTCTAAATGTTGATACACTTAGAATACGTCATCTATAAATCCTTCAAGGTCTGTTTCAGGAGTGGATGTTTCTTCGCCTCTTACTTTGGACTTATATTCGTCATCTCCACCGGTAATATCTGGAGAGGTTACTCCTGCAACAACAATGGTTGTTCTGACTGTACTTGCAAGATCATCCTGGATTTGTGTACCCCAAATAATGTTTGCTTCTGGGTCAAGTTCATCTGCAACAATCTGCACAATTTTTTCTGCTTCATTTAATGTTAAGTCACTGCTTCCACTAATGTTGACAAGTGCACTTTTTGCTGTGGATATATCTAAATCTAATAATGGACTGTTTAATGCTTCGTTTACAGACTCTATTGCACGGTCGCCGGTATCGGATTCACCCATACCAATCANNTTGCCATTCCACTGTTTTCCATTACGCTTTTTATATCTGCGAAGTCTAAACTGATGAGTCCAGGTTTTGTGATTAATTCTGTGATTCCTTTTACTGCTCTTCCGAGTAATTCATCAGATACCATGAATGCTTTGTTTATTGGTAAGCTTGGTGCAACTTCCAATAATTTGTCGTTTGGAATTACGAGTACTGTGTCTGCTGCTTCCTGTAATTTTTCAAGACCTTTTTCAGCATTTTCTCTTCTTTTAATTCCTTCTGCACTGAATGGCATTGTTACTACTGCTATGGTTAATGCTCCAGCTTTTTGTGCAATTCTACTTACAACTGGTGCTGATCCTGTTCCTGTTCCTCCACCGAGTCCACAGGTTACAAATACCATGTCAGCTCCTTCTATTTTTCTTTTGATTTGTTCTTCACTTTCTTCAGCACTTGCTTCTCCAACATCTGGAATTCCACCTGCTCCTAATCCTTTACAGGTTTCTTTTCCTATTAATATTTTGTCGTTGGATTTGCAGAAGAATAAATCCTGTGCATCTGTGTTAATGGATATTGTTTCTGCTCCTTCAATTCCTATTTCACCTAATCTTGAAATAGTATTGTTTCCTGCTCCACCTGCACCTATTACAAATATTTTTGTTCTGCTTTGGTTTATTAGATCAACTAATTCACTGTTTATATCATCTAAACTAGCACTAGAAAGATCCGGCATTTCTGGTTCATTAGCTTTTGCGTCTTTTAAGCTATCGTTTATTAGAGATTTCACTTAACACCCTCACTATATATTGTATATTAATTAGAGTTTTCTTATTTAGTAATTATCATATTTTGTTATATGTTCATTATTGGATTTTTAAAATTTCTTTTATGATTTTAAAATCGAATTAACAATAAGTTATTACTGAATAATCCTTATTTTTTAAATATTATTGTTAATAACCAGTTTAATAGCCAATAACAAACATATTAGTCAATAATAGCTTATATGATTAATATTTCTAATATTAAGAACATTACTTTCTAAAATAATTAACTTTATATTATTTAATCTCTATGTATTACAAAATATATAAAGTTGCTTTTTTTTATTACATTCCAGTATTTCTGAAAATTATTTTTTTTGGTCATTGCTATAAATTCATGTACATTCAAATCAAAGATGTTATTTCCTGTTTTGTCATGATTTTTTCCATCCCTTTTTGTTCTTTCTGATAAGTATTTTAAAATATTTCCTACATATATTTATATAGATTTATTTAAATAATATGAGATGAAATGATATGAGAGCGTTTGAATTTCTTGACAAGTTTGATACTATAAACTGCAGTACAATGGTTATTGATAAAGGCTTAGGATATTCCTATGTTGAGGATATGCTTAAGGTATGCGGCAACTACTTTAATTTCATAAAATACGGGTGGGGAACCAGCATTTTATGTGACGATAAGATTGTTCAACAGAAGAATGAACTGTATGCATCCTATGATATTAAATCTTATACTGGAGGAACTTTGTTTGAACTTGCAAACAATGCGAACAAGGTTGATGAATATTTTGCCGAAGTTGACCGTTTGGGTTTTAGTGCCATTGAGATTAGTGACGGTTCAACAGTTATACCTGCCGATGTAAGGGATGAAATTATTCGTAAGGCCAAGGATTTGGGTTTTTATACCCTTAGTGAAGTCGGTAAGAAAAATCCTGAAAGGGATCATGAATATTCTATTGACACCAGAATAGATCTTATCCGTAATGATTTAACGTCAGGTTCAGACATGGTTATTATTGAGGGTAGAGAAAGCGGTAAGAATATTGGAATCTATGATGATAAGGGTAACGTCAAATTTGACGATTTGGAAATGATTTCTTCCAGTGTTAATAATTCCAGGATTATGTGGGAGGCTCCGAACAAGAACCAGCAGATTGACCTTATTCTTAACCTCGGCAACGATGTTAATATAGGTAATGTCAATAGCGCAGACATTATTTCTCTTGAGACTCTTAGACGTGGCCTTCGTGGGGATACCTTAGGAAAGGTTTGATTCCCACATTATTACTGTTTTTTTTATTGATGATTATGGATTTTAATGTTATTGCCATAAAAACAGGTTATTTTAAGCCATATGAAGGTTATTCTAATCTTGTCATGGAGATTTCATCCTGCTGTGAAGATGATGACATTATTTTTATCAGTGAAACTCCCATTTCAACCATTGAGGGCAATCTTGTTGATGAAAGTGGGTTTACTCCAGGTTTTTTAGCTGTTTTAATTACCGAATTTTGGTGCAGGTACCTGTGGGGTTATATTCTTTGTCCATTGTTTGGTTATGGTAGACGTACTACTTTAAATCTTAGGAATATGCCTGTTGAAGCACGCAAGCATAAGGAGTTCATACTGGAAAGGTATGGTTTAAAACATGCACTTCAACCTACCGCCGAGGCTGGTGTGGATTTGAGTAACGTTCCCGGTTCCTGTGTTTCATTGCTTCCAGACAATCCATGTGAAAGTGCCCGGATAATTAAGAAGTTGATTTTTGACGAATGTGGAAAAAGTGTTGATGTTGTGATTATTGATACCGATCCAACCTATAGTTTCCTTGGCCGGTACTATACCACGCTTCCATTGTCAATTGAGGGTATCCATAATGATACCGGTGTTTTCGGTTACGTTGTGAGGATTTTTTCCAAAAGGATTGGAGCCACTGTCCTTGCAAGTACTGCTGATATGAATCTGAAGGAATTGTTCATGTTGGCTAATTTGTGTGAAGATTGTCAGAGGAATGAATCTGATAATTTCTTTGAAACTGTGTATAACATGAAGGATACTTTTAAAACAGGTTTTGATGAAATTAGCGTAGAGATGTTGGATGGTGTTGAACATGTTCCGGCCGTTATAATCAGAAAACCAAATTATTTATAATAATATAAACATAATAATATATTAGGTATCTATAAATAAATGACAATTTAATCTATGAATAAATAAAGATTCTAGAACGAATATTTACCAAAATTAAATATTAATCTCGATTTGAAGGATAATATAATAATTGAAGAAGATAACTCAATTTAAGTATGAATAATAACTTGTATTGGTTATTATAAGATAAAAAGAGAGATATAATGGCTAGAAAAAAAGTTAAATACACATTTGATTACGATTCTAAATTTTTGAATGAACATAACGTTAAACGACTGGCATCGGAAGTAACCCGTGATGCTGACACTAGCGAAAAAATATTAGACTGCTTATTTACTGCCGAAGTAACAGATGAACAGATTGCAGAAGCTACCGGTATTAAGTTGAACTTTGTCAGAAAAATATTATACAAAATGTATGATGTTGGAATGGCAAATTACACCAGAAAAAAGGATCCTGAAACCCAATGGTTTACTTACTATTGGAGGTTTGACTCCAGAAAAGCTGCACAAATTCTTGAGGATCAATATAATCGTCATAACAAGGATATTAAGGATTCATTGGAATATGAAGAGAATAACATGTTCTTTGTTTGTCCTAACGGTTGCAGATACCCATTTGATGAAGCATCCGATTTCCAGTTTGTATGTCCTAGATGCAATGAAAAACTGGAATTTAAGGATAATAGTGACATCATTAAAGACTTAAAGAATTTAGAATCTTATTATGTTGTTAATAAAGAATAATCCCCCCTACATTACTATTTTTAATAAATATTATTTTTTTGGAGAGTATACGATGGATAATGTTGACTTATTAATCGAGGATGTATACAAAAGACTTGAATGTTCCGATTACATTATTGACCACTGCAGGGTTGTTTATGAAAGATCATGTGATATTACCAAGTTTTATGATGATGTTGACCTTGATCTTGTCAAGGCGGGTTGTATGCTTCATGATGTCGGTCGTACAGTAACAAGCGATATTGAACATGCCTATATCGGTGCAGATCTCTTAAGGGACTTGGGTGTTGATGAACGTGTCTGTCTTATAACTGAACGTCATGTTGGTGCTGGCATTACCCGTAGCGAAGCAAGGCTGTTGGGTCTTCCGGATAGAATATATGTTCCTGAAACTTTGGAGGAGAAGATTGTTGCTCATGCGGATAATCTTGTTCATGGTGTAACTAAGGTGGATTTGGATTTTGTTATAGACAAGTGGACCAATAAGAACATGAAACGGGAATCCATTGATATGCTGATTAGTTTGCATGAGGAGCTTTTGGGTGATTTCTTATGAGTGTTGTGATTTATACCGGTTTGTCATTGTCTTTTGATGATGCCCGTAAAATTCTTGATGCAGAATATCTTCCTCCCGTTAAGCGTGGAGACATTTATGAGTTGCTTGAAGACAGGGATGATGTTGAAGTGATTGGTGTTATTGACGGTGTTTTTCATCAGAGTCCTGCAGTTAGCCATAAGGAAATTCTTAAGGCCTTGGAGCGTGGCATTACTGTTGTTGGTGGTTCAAGTATGGGTGCTCTTCGTGCCTGTGAACTGTATCCTTATGGTATGATTGGTGTTGGCCGTATCTTTGAGGACTATAAGAGTGGCGTTATTGTTGATGATGATGATGTTGCCGTTAGTCTCAATCCCGATACATATGAGCAACTGTCTGAGCCATGGATAAATATGAAGTATAATTTTGAGTCTGCAGTTGACGATGGCATTATCGGTCGGGAGGATTGTAAGGAGCTTTTGAAAATTGCCAAGGATACATATTATCCTAAACGTTCCTTTGCATATGTGATTAAGAAATCTTCATTGTCACAGGAGGATATAACAGCGTTAATTAATTATATTAAGGATAAGAAATATGATATTAAAAATCGGGATGCCATAAAAGTGGTTGAATATATCAAAAATTTAGTAGAAAACAAATGATTGAAATGAGCATTGAAGATAAAATTGAGATACTGGAAGATTTTTTACGAAACAGAAAATGTGTATTGGCATTCAGTGCAGGTTCAGACAGTACATTGCTTGCATATATCCTGTCAAGGGTAAGTCCTGATTCATTGCTGGTAACAGTCAACAACAACATGATGCCAAAGGAATTCGTTGATTATACTGTAGAGAAAGCGAAAGAATTTAATCTTAGACACAAGACAATAGAATTAAATTTCCTGAACAATCAGACTTTCATCGATAATGGTATTGACCGATGTTTTGAATGTCGTAAACTGATGTATGGCAACATTCAAAATTTGCCCGACTTTGAGGATTATGATTACTTCATTGAAGGCACTAACATTACGGACCTGTTGGAGAACAGACCCGGTGTGCTTGTAAGAAAAATGTATAATATGACCAGTCCCCTTGTGGAATGTAAAATTACAAAGGATGAAGTATATGAGATGATAAAATATTTCAATTTGGAATATTCCTATGATACAACATGCCTTGCAACAAGAGTCAAAACAGATCAGCAAGTAAATCAGAAAAGGTTGGATTTGATTTATAATGCTGAAAAACTTGTTAAAAGCAAATTACAGCAGGAAAACATTCGAGTCAGATTCAATGATTATGCTGCAAGCGTCACTGTTGATAATCCCCTTGAATTGCTGGATGAAAAACTGATACTGGAATTGAGGGATTCCCTTCAGGAATACGGATTTAAAAAAGTGTTCATTGACGTTACCGGATATGAAAAAACAAAACTTGAAGCGTCTGTTGATGATGAAGGAAGATATTATTACAAATTACCGTACACAGTAAATCTTGAAAAAACATATGCGAAAATCATGAATGACAAAGAATTAAACAAATCATTGAAATATGATGAAAAAATAGTTTATGATGACATGACCATTGAAGAAAACGGTAAAATAAGCATGCTTCCAACAGAAGACTTTGTAAATAAATTAAATGACATACTACGTCATATCGAAAGAAAAAGTATATAGATAAGAATTTTCCCTCTTACCTATTCAATCATTGCCCTCATTAAATCACTGGCTCTGATAAGACCGATAGGTTCATCAGACATGTTCAATACAGGTACCTGTTCTATATTATTCTTTTTCAATATGTTTGCACATTCCTTGACGGAAGTTTTACGTGTAACGGATATGAGTTTTTCACCTGTTACATCCTTAACCAACTTATCAGAGAATTTAAGCTTATTTTTTAGGATATACATTACACTTTGACTATTCCATGTCCATTTGTCCCCTTCAGTACTTACAGAACTGTTATGAACTTCCTGTTCCTCTACAATTCTGCTTTCGTCAATGAAATCTGTTTCCGTTAAAATACCTGCGGCCTTGCTTTCATCATTCAGGGATATGACTGATTTAAAATCAAAGTTATGTGATATGGAATATGCTACAGACAATGGTGTTTTCTCCCATACTGTAGGTATGTTACGAACCATGTATTTTTCAACCGGTTCCGTATTGTTTACTTGCCATAATGCTTTGTTAATCACATCAGATGATGTTACAATACCAACCAATTGGTTTTCTTCGGTAATTGGTATTCTTCTAATGTTGTTATTTATCATTTTATGAACTACGGAAGTTACATCTTCATCTGGTGCGGCCGTAATCGGATTTCTTGTCATCACCATTGCAATTTGGTCTTCATCAGGATTTTTAATAAGATCTGAACGAGTTAAAACACCTACTAATTCCCCAGTTTGTTTTTTAACAATTGGTATACCTGATATGTGTTTATCCCTAAATATTTCATAAACTGTGTGAACTGCTCCTGGAACTGACCCTGCCTGTACTTCTTCAGTCATTATTTCGCTTACTTTCATTTTTGGTCACCTTTGTTATATTACTAGAATTATGAATAATTGATACTTTGTAATTATTAAGAGTATGAATTATTATTTTATTTTACTATATTATATAATAGATATGTATTAATTAGTATATATATTTGTTAAAAATATCTGAAAAATAAATATAACAGGAATTGAAAAAGAAATCATTTAAAACAAGTGATTTTTGGCGAAAAAAATAATATTTAAAAAAATAATAATGATTGAAACTAGTTTTTAGCTTCAATAACAGTTTTACCATTCATGTATGGTACCAGTACTTCAGGAACTTTAATGCTGCCGTCTTCCTGCTGATAGTTTTCAAGAATACAGCATATAGTTCTTTCTGTTGCAATAGCAGTACTGTTAAGTGTGTGTAATGTTACGGAGTCACCTGCACCAGCTCTTCCCACTCTGGTTTTGGTTTTTCTTGCCTNNACCATGCTTCAAGGTCGTATTTTATAGCTGCATTATCATTTAAAGCTGATGAAACTATTGCCACAATCTGGTATGGCAATCCGAGTTTTTTGTAGATGCCTTCAGTTACTTCCAACAGTTTTTTATGTTCATTTTTGGATTCTTCTGGTGTGGAATATATGAACTGTTCCACTTTTTCAAACTGGTGTACTCTGAATATACCTAATGTATCCTTACCGTGGGATCCTGCTTCCTTTCTAAAGCATGTGGATAATGCACAGTAACGTAAAGGTAATTCGTCTGCACTTATGATTTCATCCCTGTGAAGAGCTGCCAGTGTCTGTTCTGCCGTAGCGATAAGGTATAAATCCTCATTTTCTACTTTGTACAATGTTTCCTGGAATTCTCCGAGTTCTGATGTTTCGGATGCCACCTCACTTTTTACAAAGAATGGTGTTTGCAGTG
This sequence comes from Methanosphaera sp. rholeuAM6, assembly GCA_003266105.1. Taxonomy (GTDB): domain Archaea; phylum Methanobacteriota; class Methanobacteria; order Methanobacteriales; family Methanobacteriaceae; genus Methanosphaera. Next base: position 11,551 of record MVAA01000098.1, on the reverse strand, counting down.
GAGTGTATCCTTCCTTTGTTAATTCGTTTAAGGCAAACTGTATGAGTGCCAAGTTCAGGAATAATATGTCCTGTTTTAGATAATAGAATCTTGAACCTGCTATTTCACCGGCTGTTTCCGTATCTGCCCCATCTATTTTATTAATTAAGTCAACATGGTTTAATGGTGTAAAATCAAATGAAGGTTTTGTTCCTTCCTGTCTGACAATTAAATTGTCATCTTCAGTATCGGAAATAGGCACGTCTTCATCTATAATGTTTCCTACTTTGTAACGGTAGTCATCCCTGAGTTTGATGAATTCTTCAATTTTCGGTTCCAGTTCCTTGATTTCATTAGCCACTTCCTTTGACTTGGCTATAACTTCCTGAATGTTACCGTCCTTTTTTGCCTGTTTGAATGATTTTGACAACTTATTTTTTTCTGAACGAAGATCGTTTAATCTTTTTAATCCGTCTCTCCACAAAGTATCGTATTCTATTACTTTTTCTGCGTTAGTGGTTTCTCTGAATCGTTTCTTTTCGGATTCAAATACTGTTTCCGGTTGTTCTCTGAATAGTTTTATGTCTAACAATATATTTACCCCACTTCTTTTGTTATATCTGTTCCAACTCTATGTCTGAGTATACATCAGTTCCTGCTATTTTATCAAATAATCTGGAAGGACAATTGAATAATTTTCCAAGTATTACGTCAAGGATTAATGGTACCCAGAATATTTTTGTTAAATTTCTTATGAATGCTTTGGGATAGCTCATATATCCGTCTTCGTCTGAAACGTATAAATGTGTTACTTTTTTACCCAGTGTTTTGTTTGTTTTTGCTTCAAATATTGTGAAATAGAGCATTGTTACGATTATCAGTACTATGGTAGGATACCATGCCAGCAGTGTCTGGTTTTTTACTGTTGACAACACTATGTAAAGTATGTTGTCTACAAAAGCTACAAATAACGTTACGATTATTGCATCTATGATTAAAGCCTTTAGTCTTGATGTGAAATGTTCCATAATGTTTACCTCTTAACAAACTCTTGGTACCGGATCTGCAATAGGAGGTTCGATTAATCTTTCTCCACCGATTACGGTTTCCATAATTACTCTTTTACCTTCAGTTACCTCTCCAATAATCTGTGCTTCTTTTCCATATTTTGTTTTTCTTATAGCCTGCACTATGTCTTCAGCATCATCTGCCTTTACTCCCATAACAATTTTTCCTTCGTTTGCAACTTCGAATGGGTCTATTCCAAGCATGTCTGATACCGCTTCCACTTCTGATTTTACAGGTATTCTTTCTTCATCCAAACGCATTCCCACAGAAGCTTTTGTTGCCATTTCATTTAATGCGTTTGCAATTCCACCTCGTGTCGGGTCTTTCATCGCAGTTATTGTTCCTACTTCTTTAGCTGCTTCAACCATTGACCATACAGGTGCTACATCAGATTTTAATTCAGTTTCATATCCAAATCCTTCACGTTTGGACATGATTGCCATTCCGTGATCTCCGACACTGCCTGTTATTATGATTTTATCTCCAACTTCCAGTCCGGAATCTCTTACTACATCCTCTTTTTTTCCTATTCCTATACCTGCCGTTGTGATTATCATGCTGTCGAGCTTGTCACTGTCTATAACTTTTGTGTCTCCTGTTATGATTGCTGCTCCGACCTCTTCACAGGTAGTGTTCATTGATTTGATTATCTGCTCTAAATCTGATCTTTCAAATCCTTCACTTATTACCATTGCATTACTTAATGAAACAGGTTTTACTCCCATGACTGCTATGTCATTTAATGTTCCTGCTGCCGATATTCTTCCTATGTCTCCTCCTGGGAAGAATAATGGTTGAACCGTGTGCGCATCAATTGTAGTTACCACCACATGTTCATCATCAAGAGGTATTGTTGCACTGTCATCTAAGGATTCTAAACCTATTCCACCGTTTACACTGGTTTTTGTAAGGTTTCCTAGGATAATTTCTGATATCATGTCCTGCATTACTTCTCCACCAGCACCATGTACCATATTTATTTTATCATCACTATACGCCATTTAATACAACCTTCTGTTTTCTTAATTTATATTGTTATAATATATGTCATTCATAATATTTAAAATTCCATTGTTGGCGTCATTAAAAAATCCTTGTAAAAAATTTAAAAGTTAATTTAATTTAGTTAATCTGGAATAGAAAAGTAACTATACCAAAAAAATAAAAAATAATAACAGAGATTATTCCATAATGTTTTAAGTGCTTGAATATCATGGAATAAGATAAATGGTGAATGATTAAGATGAATTATAAGGTTGATTATTATAAGATATTGGGAGTACGCATTTATTCGGATAAAAGGGAAATAAAAAAAGCTTATAAAAAATTAGCATTAAAATATCACCCTGATATTAATGACAGTTCTTCTGCTGAACGGAAATTTAAGAAAATCAATGAAGCATACAGTGTATTGTCAGATGATAAACTTAGAAAAGAGTATGACAGTGTAAGAGCCAGTAAGTTTATGGAAAAAAGAAAGGTTAAAACAAACGTTCCAGTAAAAAGCAGCAAACGACATGCTAAAAAACATAAGCATCAATACGGTATGAAACATAATCGTAATTCAAAATCCAAAATTAACAAGGGAGTTAAAGTTGCTGCAAAACTTGAAAATGATTATGGTTTAATTTCAGGATTAATTGGATTGCATCCTAAGGGTAGAATGCTTAGAAACATTATTCGTGGTTCAAGCAAACTGTTTGAAACAACGGACGGCTTTACATCATCATTCATTGAAAGCAGCACCAGAAAAGGTCATCATAGACACAGGTACGGACAGTGCTATTACTAGTGCAGCATTATTTTTGGATAATTCCACCTTACTCTCCTTTTTCAAAATTTTTTATTATATTTTTCCATTATTGCTTATTTTGATATCAGTTCTTTCAAACAAGAGATTACATTAGAGATTTAAAAATACATAAATATAAATATTAAAGAAATGATATATTATAATATTATTGTAAAATAGTATATACTATGGTAATGCTCTAATATTTATTTAAAAGATTCAAAAACATTTATTTAAAGAGCATTATACGGATTTTTATATAAATTATCAATTAACACATGTAACTACATGGAATAAAAAAATAGAGGTGAAAATATGGCTATTTGGCAAGGAAGTTCATTAAGAAAACCTACTGGAGCCAGATCCAGAAGAAACAGAAATAAAAGAAATGCTGAATTCGGTAGAACAGCAGCAGAAACCAGAATTGGAGAAGAAGTTAAAAAAGATATTGTTGTAAGAGGAAACGGTACTAAAACCAGAGCTACCGTTGCAAACAGAATCAACGTTATTGATCCTAAAGACAACTCCAGCAAAAACGTTGAAATTCTCACCGTACTTGAAAACTCTGCTAATGCTCACTTTGTAAGAAGGAACATTATTACAAAAGGTGCTGTTGTAGAAACCGAAATCGGTAAAGCAAAAATTACTTCAAGACCAGGTCAAAACGGAATCGTTAACGGTGTATTAATCGAATGAGCATCCCAAAAAAAATCGAACAACAGGTAACGGAGCTACTTAGCTCCATAAACCATGATCTTCCGGATGATATGGAGTTAGAACTGGAAGGTTATTATGACAGAGGATTCTTTGTTTCAAAGAAAAGGTATGCTGTCATCGATGACGGTGAAATTACCGTCAAGGGTTTGGAACTTGTTCGTAGAGACTGGGCAGCTGTAGCTAAGAACACTCAACATGATGTGTTGGAAGCTATACTTAAAGATGCTTCACCAAATAAGGCTAAAAAAATAGTGAAAAATGTTATTAAACGTTTAAATAGTGGTGAAGTGGATAATGAGGAATTAGTTATTCATACCAAATTAACTAAAAAGCCTGAAAATTATAAGCAAGTAGCTCCACATGTAATAGCTGCTGAAAAGCTGAGAATGAATGGTCAGAAGGTAACAAGCGGTTCCATTATCCGTTACATCATCACCAAGGGCAATGGCCCCATCAGTAAAAGGGCAGAACCTGTGGAATTGATTGGTGATAAGGAATATGATCCTGAGTATTATATTGAAAATCAGGTTTTACCTGCAACTCTCCGTATCTTGGAATCCATTGGTTATTCTGAAGAACAGATTATGAACAATGAAAGACAAACAAGTCTTGACAGTTTCTTTTAAACTCCAAAAATCTTATTTTATTATTTTTATCAATTTAATTCTATGCAAATTGTTTTTTAATAGTTTCCACCACGTATAATCATTGCTATTAAGATTACTCCCATTATTGCACTAAATGTATATCCTACAAATCCCAGTATCGGATAATCAAATATTCTTACTCCTGTATCAATAAGCATGATTAAAGAGGAACCCATCAACAATGCTGCAGTAATTATTGCAATTACTATTTCGTTTACTATACGTGAAACAACCATGTTTAAATGTTCAATTTCACTGGAATCCAGAGATATGTTTAAATGTCCATCTTCAACCACGTTAAAAAAGTTTAGTAAGGATTCAGGTAGTTTTTTTGCTAAATGCTGAGCGTCCATAAGATTTGCAGCAGTTTTTGATGCTAAACGTTTAGGTTTTACTGTGTCTGCAAGCATTCTCATTGCATATGGTCTTACTATTTCTGTAGTGTTGAATGACGGATCCAAATCTTTTCCAACATCATCTATCATGGAAATTGTTCTGATAACCATCATCAAATCCCTTGGTAAGACTACTCCATATTCATTGAGCATGTCATCCTCGATTAATCCTCTTAGAACCCCGGAGATTTCATTAAACTGCATTCCATAATATCTGTCAAGCAGCATCGTTATTTCATATTCTATCTGTTTGTAGTCATCGGTATCTTCAACTATTCCCATGTACATTAACTGTTTTGTTAATAGTTTTGCATCTCCTTCTGTGATGAATATGAATAATTTGGCCAAATCTTCCCTCAGGTCATCATCCAAGTGACCCATCATACCAAAATCAACGAATGCTACTGTATTGTTCTCTATGACAAAAATGTTACCAGGATGAGGATCTGCATGATAGAATCCGTGAATAAATATCTGTTTTATGAATGAGTCTGCACCTTGAACTGCAATGTGCTTTTTATCATATTTATCGTCTTTTGATTTTAACACTGTATTTAGACTTACCCCATCCACATATTCCATTGTTAAAACTTTATTTGTAGTGTATTCCAGATATACTTCCGGTACGTATACTTCATCATTTTTCAGCAAATCATTCAGATGTACCGCATTCATTGCTTCAAACTTATAATCAAGTTCCTTTTTCATGTCCTTTTCAAAGACTTCGACAATGCCCGGCAAATTATATGCTTTAGCCACTTCCAGACGATTATCCAGACGATTTGCTATGATTTTCATTATCCTTATATCACTTTTTAATGTTTTCTTGATATCAGGATGCTGAACCTTTACTGCAACAAACTTGTTGTTCAGGAATGCAGTGTGTACCTGACCAATACTGGCAGATGCTATTGGCTTTTCACTGAATTCATCAAATATTTCATCAATAGGTTTGGAAAATTCGGATTCTATGGTTTTTTTAACTGTTTCATAGTCATCTACGGGAGCGGATTCCTGCAGTAATGATAATTCTTCTGCCAAGTCAAATCCGATTAGTTCAGGGTACGTGCTTAATGTTTGACCAAGCTTAATGAATGTTACTCCTAATTCCTGCAATACATAACGAAATCTCTCGTTTGCATCACTTGGAAGCTCTTCTTTAACATCCTTACTGGAAAAGGATATATTTCTGTTTTTGCCAGTAATATATGATGCAAATGATGAAAATCCATATTTAACTAGAACTCGGACAATTTCATTAATACGTCCAAAATCTTGTCGTCTATCCCGTAGTATCATAATATAATATCTTATATATTTGTATATAAATAATTTTAAAAGTAAAAATGTTTTAAGGAGGAGAAAAATGATATTGTCTTATAAACCTATATTCTGCACTAAAAATGTTGCAACAACTGCTGCTATGATTAGTATTAGGATTATAATCAATACCGTTGTTATTTTATTTGTTAATGAGTTTACGTTTTCATCAACGTCAAATAATTCGTCTTCATCATCCAATGTGGAATTGAATTGAGATTTTATTGCTGAATCTTCATCACCGATAACAGGCTCAATATCTTCCTTATCTATTTTTGTAGAACTGAGTGATTTCATTATTTCAGACTGACTTTCAGATGTTATAACTTCCTCCAGATCCATGTCTCTTGCCTTTTGTACTGCATCTTCATTGGATTCTACTTTTTCAGTTTCAACTTCCTCTTTAACAGGTTCTGATTTAACAACATTCTCTGTTACCGGTTCTTCAACAACAGGTTCTTCTTCAATTATTATTTCATCTGTGAAAAGTGCTTGTTCCGGAGTAACTTTTTCCTCTTCTGTTGGTTCATATACTATTTCCTCAACTTCTGAAGTTTCCGTTACAATCTCTTCAGTAATTGGTTCGGAGGTTTCCTTGACTGTTTCAACAGGTGTTTCAACAGGTGTTTCAACAACAGGAGCCACTTCGGGTGTTGTCACGGTTTCCTGTACTTCTTCAACTATTTCAGGTTCTGTTTCAACTACTTCCTGTGTTTCTTCAGCTGCTTTAGGTGCCTCTTCAATTACTTCTGGTGTTTCTTCAACTATTTCTGGGGATTCATCGATTATTCCGAAAGAGTCATCAACTACGAAGTCATCAAAGATGTCCTCCATTTCATCATCGGCTATAATTTGATCGGTTTCTTCAATCACTACTGTTTCTTCAACCTGAGGAACCTCTTCAACTACTTCTTCAACAGGAGTTTCCGGAACAGTTTCTTTGACCGGTTCGACTACTTCAGGAGTAAGTTCCACAACTGTTTCCTGCATTGTTTGAGGAATGGTTTCCTCTGTTTGTGCCACAGGTTCTTTAGGTGTAACTGTTTTAGGCTTTACCCTTCTTTTAGGTTTAATTGGATGTGCTATTGTTGATTTTGCTGCTCTTAAACCTTGATTTGCATTGTCTTTACTGTCTGCTTCTTGTTTTTCAGCTTGTTGTTCCTGTTCGTTTACCACAGGTTTTACCTGTCTTCCTTCAGTGGCATTAATGATTATTGATTCATCACCTAAAGGTGCTTCCTGCCAAACCATATCATCTTCAACCGTTTCCACATTATCCAATGCCAATAAAGGATCGTATTCTTCCTTAGATAAATTGTCTTCAACTTTTGTTCCACATTTAGGACAATATATGCTATCTGTGCCTATTTCTGACCCACATTTTTTACAAAACATTTACTTTACTCCTTCATTTTTTTAAATGATTACAAATTACTTTGAGATAAAATATAATAAAAATGATAATACCTTTAATCAGAATATCCTATTATATTATAAATTAGAACTTTGTATTAAATAATATTATATCACTTATATTATTTAAATTCTAATATTTTTTTCAAAAAATGTTTTCAAAATAAAAAGTTGGAATATGATTAAAAAAAAGGAAAAAATTAGAGATTAATAAAAAAATTAAGCACTTTTATCAGTTATTAACCTATGACCCTTAAATTTTGTGCAACAACTTTAGGCGTTATGAGGGATCCTACCTGTCTTGTTTGGTCAGATAATGCTGTTGCTGATTTCATTATTTCAAATATGTTGCCTGATATCATTGCTTTCTTAATCGGATTTGTTACTTCACCGTTTGCTATTTCGAAGGCGTTTCTGGCTTCCACAGAGAAGTCTCCCGTTATTGGATTTGCAGTATGAGCTCCCATTACACTATGTACTGTTATTCCATCAGGTATGTCAGTTATTGGTGTGATTTCCCTGAATTGTGTGTTTATATTGGTGAATCCTACTGTTGGAACGGAACTGTATCCGGCTCTTGTTGCATTTGACGTTGTTGTTACATCACTTTCATCCTTGTTTGCATGATATGTATCGTATATGAAGGAGGTTAATACGCCATCCTTTATTAATTCTGTTTTTTGTGAAGGTGTTGCTTCGTCATCAAACATTGATGAACGGTTTGCTCCTTCAATTGTTGCATCATCATATAACGAGAATGATTCTGAGCTTACTGTCTGACCCATCTTATCCTGCAGATAAGATCTTCCTCTTTGAGTGTTTTCACTGCTTAAGGCAGACAGGAATGTGCCAAGCAAAGATGATATTGCAAAGTAATCAAGAATTACTGTTGTTGTACGTGTCTGTGTTTTTTTACCGTTTCTTGAACTTTTTGCCAAATCCGTTGATTCCTGTACGATTCTTTCCATTTCAAGACTGTCATCATGACCCAGGTCATATGCATATGCACTTGAAAATCCATCCTCATCCTCCGCATTTACTGATACTGACACTCCACTACCTGTCTGTTCTTCGGTGGCAAACACGCCGTTTGAATTTGCTATGATTGTTTTTCCAACGCTTATCTCATATTCTGCGGAGGTTGGTTGACAGTCATTTTCCTTTACCAGTTCTATCATATTGTTGCATCTTTGTATTGCTTCGGCCAATGTAACGTCATTTATTTTCTTGTCATATAATCCGGATACTTTCCTGTATCCTTCAGGTTTTTCGATTATTGCCAAGTTTTTATCCGGATTATTCAGTTTGGAATTTTTTATTGCCTGTTCTATGACGTCGTCAATGCGGTTTACGTTTGTTGTGTATGAAAATCCCTGTTGTTGATTGTTTATTACCCTCAGACCAATGCCTGTAGTGTCCTCTTCCTTTGCATAGTTTACTTCATCATTCAGTACGGATATTTCCGTGGCCTTTTCCTGTTCCAGGTATACTTCACAATGATCCACTCTTTTTGAAACCCTGTTAATTATTTCCTCAACCAGATAATCCATCTTATCAACTCAAAATATTTTATTTTATTAATCGTCCATTTTAGAGTATCTGTAAGCTATGTTACATGTACCTTCCTTACTTACCATACATGCTCCTATCGGATGTAGCGGATTACATTCTCCACGGAATAGTTTACAGTCTTCAGGTCTTGCCATTCCCCTTAGGATTGGTCCACATATACATCCTTTTGGCACGTTTTCAGAGTCCGGCAAATCCATGTCATATCTTTTCCTGGCGTTATGGTCATCAAATTCCGGTTTTAATTCATAGATTGAATTTGGTATTTCGGGGAATCCTCTCCATTCCTTGGTTGTTACTTCAAACACTTCTTCCATTGCTGCTATTGCCTTTACATTACCTTCTTCACGTACTGCTCGTTTGTATTCGTTCTGTACTCTTGGATTGTCTTCCTTTTTCTGTTTGAGTATCAGGTATATTGCGTATAGTATGTCCAATGGATTGAATCCTGCCACTGCCTGTGGTATTCCATAGTCTTCTGACAGGTATTCGAATGGTTTTGTTCCGATGATTGTACATACGTGTCCAGGTTCTATTAGACCGTCAAGCTTTACCTCATCATGTACCAGGAAGTCTAGTGTTGGTGGGATTAATCTGTGACTGCTTAGTACTGAAAAGTTTTCCGGAGGATTGCTTAACATTTCACTGGCCGTTGTTGGTGCGGTTGTTTCAAATCCTGCTGACATGAATACCACATCATTATCTATTTCATTTGCCAGATCCACTGCATTTCCAATACCGTAGACTATTCTTACATCTGCACCGTCTGCCTTTGCATCGGCCAATGATTTTTCGGTACCTGGTACCCTTAGCATGTCTCCGAATATTGTCACTGTTACACCCTGTTCGGCCAGTGCTACACATTCATCTATTTCCTGTGCAGGAACTACGCATACAGGACATCCAGGTCCTGCCACTATCTCAACTTCAGGAGGCAACATTGATCTTATACCGTTGTACATGATTGTATGTTCGTGTGAACCACATACGTGCATGATTTTTATTGGCTGTTTAACTTCGTTAATTTTTTTAATTATCTCTTTTGTCAGATTTTTCATTTTAACCTAAACTCCCTTATCATTAGATTAATTACTGTGATAACCATATTTTATAGTTTAATTGTTATGGTAAAAATATCATCCTACATTATTGTTTTCTGTATCAATGATAATTATTATCATTATCAAAATATTTAAATGTGGCTTTCCTTGGATGTCCATAATACCTAAACAGTAAATATTAACAAATTCAAAAGTATTATTATATCAATTGTAGGAGTCAATAAATTGAATGTGAGTGTTGTGGGTTTAGGCGTTGAGGGACAGCAGGCAACTGTTGCTTTACTTAAAAGAGGACATAATGTTTATTCGTCAGACATTAACCGTAAAATAGACCTTAAATTATTGAATGAAGATGGTGTAAGTAAAGAATTGTTGGATTTGGAAATTGGAAGCCATAACATTGATAAAATTTTTAAATCCGATGCGGTGTCAGTTAGTCCCAGCCTATTTAATAAGGACATTTGTAAGAAAGTTCTCGATAAGGGTATTTTTATTTCGGATGTTATAAGCAAACATAAGAGCATTAAAACCATTGCAGTTACCGGAACAAATGGAAAAACCACAACAAGTCACATGATTTATCACGTTCTCAGCAAAGCAGGTTATAGTGTCGTGCTTGGAGGTAACGGTGGTGGAGGTTTTTCCGGTTATAATGAACTGCTTCTTAAGGCCAATGAGGACGACTATGATTTTATGGTTATTGAAGTATGTGACATGACCCTTGACTTTTGTGACTATGTCTTTGACATTGATCTGGTTGTGGTTACCAATATCGGCTTTGATCACATGAATGTTCATGGAAGCATTGAACATTATACCGAGGAAGTCGGAGAATTCATTAGTGGAAAGACTGCTGTTTTAAACTGTAACGATGAAAATCTTCTTAAAGTTACTGATAGAAGTGACAAGACGCTGTTGTTTGACAGATATGAAAATGATTTGAATTTGTTCGGTTCATTTAATTTACAGAATGCTGATGCAGCCCGTGTTGCATGTATGGATTTGGGAATTAGGGAACAGACAATTGTTAAACATCTTAAAACTTTCCAGTCTGTTGAGGGCAGAACGATAAAAATTAATTACAACGGTAATGAAGTTGTTTCCGGTAAGACAGACAATGTTGATGCCCTTAAGGCTGTTCTTGATGAAGAACGCTTTGACACTGTCATTATTGGTACTCCACGCAAACACGAAAAATGCAGATTCAACATACTTGATTACGTTAAGGAATATTCGCCCGATACTCTCATATTGTTTCCGGGCCTGGATGATACAACCTATGATTATATCCAGTATCTTAATAATTTAGGATATACTAAGGATTTAAGGGTTATTAAGAATATTGATGATATTATAAACTTCATTAACACGCTTAACAACAAAAAGATATTTATCGGTGGAAACGGTCAGTCCAAGATAACTGAAATTAACTCCCGACTAATTTAAACCTCTTTTTTTATCATTATTTTTTAAAATTGCGAGTACTTGACATAATGATTTTTTTGTTTGTTTATTTAATACTTTTATATTATGTCATGTTTTATTATAATTTTATTAATCATTGGATAATGTATATTATTACTTATCATG
>MVAA01000051.1:608-3833 GCA_003266105.1 Methanosphaera sp. rholeuAM6 | reverse complement strand
TTTACAAGAATAGTTTTCAGCTTATTCTTGCACTGTCAACTATCCGTTTAGATAATCCTTTACCTTCAGTAACATAGATAAAGACTGTTTTATCTCCAACAGTACGTTTTTCAATATGTGTTCTGCCACTGTCACCATCAAAGACATCCATGTCACTATAATCTGGTATGTCTGAATAAGCGGTTCTATTATTGTCAGCAACATAGACATCTATCCTGTTTACATAATCATGGTACTGGTATGCATTTTCTTTAGTAATATTGTTATCAAATCCAAATTTGTCAGTATCATTAATGTTCCACAATGATGCATTTTCATTTATTGTGTAATTATTTGTTTGTGGTACTGTTATTGTTACTCCATTAAGTTCTATTGTTGTATTGTTTTCGATTGTGGTACTTGGATCATAGTCTATTATAAATGATGAAACTGCGATTATTAGTATGAATCCTATACAGACTCCACCACATATTCCCATTGTTGTAAGACCGTCTCCTAGAAAACTCATATTAAATCACCACTTGTTACTGTTTAATAAAATTATATTTATTATTAATTTGTATATGACATCACATTATATTTAACTATGGTGCAATACAGTAATTGTTGCACGTTTATATCATATTTCAAAAAATTTATCAACATAATTCTTTATTTCCCTTAATTGCTCCACATTTTGTAGTTTACTGTTCATTCTAGGGGTGTATATTCCTGTAATAGTATTCACACCATTTTTAAGATATGTTGGTATATCATTGTTTCCGTTGGTGGCGTATTGGATTTTTATTTCTTTATCTGGGAAGCATATCCTTAGTAATGAAATTATTTTTAAAATGTAATCTTGGGTATACTGTGGATTATACTCTTCGGGAGTATCAATGAATGGATCGTATCCCTTGATTTCTATGATGTCCACAGCATATTTTTTTATTTCATCAATTTTATCAACGATATCATGATAACCTTCACTATAATTAATTAAAAATTCATATGTTACCTGGAATTTCAATTTTTGCTTAATGTATTTTAATACTTCTTCATTTTCTTCAATATTTTCATTATCGTTATTGTAATTTAATGAATTGTATTTGTTGAGTGATGATTGGAAAATGATGGAATTTATATTAAAATTTTTGATGTTTTTCAAATGATGATAATCAGATACTTTAACGTTAACGTTTAAATCATATTTTTTCAATGAATTCAATATTAGTAACAGTTCCCTGATGCCGGTAATGCCTTTGTTATAACAGTTTATTCCGGAGATGGGATAGTCAGCAATGTCGGATAACCTGTATTCAATACTTCTTGAAATGAACTCTTCAGAATATTTTTGTCGTGAGAGTGAAGATCTGTATCCGCATGTTGGACAATTGTTTTCAATCTGATAAATTTGAGGGTAATAAATATTACTTTCATAGCATGTTGTATTAAAATTTTCACTTTGAATATCGGTAGATTGATGAAAAAAAATTTCTAGTTCTAAAGGGTTGTTTAACTTAAATAAGTATTTAATATCATTTATATATACTGAATTATTTTTAATGTTTTTAATAATTTTATTAATCATTTAATTCACCATATTTTTTATATTTATTCATTATTTTAATTTATTTTATCTAATTAGTTATGGATATATCTTAATACCTTAAACAAAAATTAATTTGTCAAATTTATTCTTCATAAATCATAATTATTCTACTTATTATTTTTGTATTACTTCTCAAAAATTGAAAACATTTATATGTTTATATAATTATATATTTCAAATGTAAGAATATTTATTACAAATGCAAGAATAGTATGCAAAATATTCACAATAATGTTTATCTTTGTATTACTCCAAGAAATGTACTATAACACGGTTAAATTATTTCCTATAATTTCAGGAGTGTTTTTTTGTATAAATATTTGAACACAATTATGGAAATGTATTTTTAGACAGTTGGAGGGTGTATTTTTCTCTTATTTAAGTTTTATTACTGAATTTTTTTTCACTCTTGCTATTTGCAAAAAACATATCGTCAAGTACTGTCTTTATCAGGATTTTTACCAACTAGATATCTGATAATAAAAAACATATTTGGGGATGTGAAAAAAAGAATAAGATAATTTATAACCCGGAATGAATATGATAATTTCATTTCTTAATGAATATACTTTTTAAGAGGTGTACATATAAATGCCAACATATGAAGACAAAATAGATTTATATGGGGTAGATGGAAAACTTTTAGAAGAACAAGTACCTCTAGAAGCAATTAGTCCAGTAGTAAACCCTACAATTAAAAATATTATACAAGAAATTAAGCGTTCTGTTGCTGTAAACCTTGCAGGAATAGAAAAATCATTAGCAAGCGGAGCATACGGTGGAAAAGCAAACTTTATTCCTGGTAGGGAATTAGATTTAGACATCGTAGATAATGCAGATGCAATTGCTGATAAAATGGCAAAAATGTTAAAAGTCAGTGATGATGACGATTTCAACATAGAATTGTTAAATGGTGGAAAACAAGTATTAGTTCAAGTACCATCAGAAAGATTAAGTGTTGCAGGAGATTACTCCGTTGCACCATTATCAACAGGTTCAGCATTAATCCAAGCAATTCTTGACACATTTGAAATTAACAAATATCAGGCATCCGAAATAAAAACAGCAGCTATGGGTGGATACCCACACAACGTACAATTAGGTGGAGCAATCTCAACCCTTTTAGGTCAAACAACTCACCTTGAAGGTTTAGGATACAGTTTAAGAAACATTGGTGCAAACCACGTAGTAGCAATTACTAAGAAAAACACTCTTAACGCAGTAGCTTTATCATCCATCCTTGAACAAACAGCTACCTTCGAAATGGGTGATGCAATCGGTGCATTCGAAAGAAGTCACTTATTAGGTTTAGCATTCCAAGGATTAAACGCAAACAACTTAGTTTACGATTTAGTAAAAGAAAANNTATATGAACCAGTTGACTGGGCATTATGGAACGCATATGCAGCAGCAGGTCTCGTAGCATCCGTTATTGTAAACGTAGGTGCAGCAAGAGCAGCACAAGGTATTGCATCTTCTATCTTATACTTCAACGATATCCTTGAATACGAAGCAGGTTTACCAGGTGTAGACTTTGGTAGAGTAATGGGTGTAGGTGTAGGAATGAGTTTCTTCTCACACGGTATATACGGTGGAGGAGGACCTGGTGTTTTCCACGGTAACCACGTAGTAAC
>MVAA01000051.1:0-492 GCA_003266105.1 Methanosphaera sp. rholeuAM6 | reverse complement strand
AATGTCAGCAGATGTAGAAGAACAAAAAATCATTAAAGCAAGTGATGTGAAAATATTTCCACATAGAATTTTAAAACCAACCACAACTGAAAAAATATTAAATCAAATATTACAGTTGGATGGTCTTTTAAGAGTCTTAATTAATGGTAAATCTTTACCAGCAATAGTTACTTTCGGTCCGGCCAAAGGACTGCCAGTAAACCATACTGACAGAAAAACTATAAATGTTAAGGGAAATGATGTTCCACTACGTGTATCTGTTGGAGAAATAATATTAACTGTCCAATTAGACAATCTTGAAGATTTTGTAGAAAAAGTCGATGAAATATTAAATGAAACATTAAGCTTTGGCTACGATGTCAAAGTTGGAATATTCAATAAAACTCAAACATCCGTTTCAGATTATATGAAATATGGGGAAGGATTTGAGGATAAAATAGATTCAAGACTTATCGGATTAGTAGATCCAAATGCAAAATCATCAGAAACTGT
>MVAA01000091.1:66339-87071 GCA_003266105.1 Methanosphaera sp. rholeuAM6 | reverse complement strand
TTTACTTTAGCTCTCATTATCATCAATTATTGCTACAATTGGAATGCAACCATCATTACAATGATATTTTATCACTTGTTTAGGTCATCACCGTTATGTGTTGTAGCACATATTATTGTCAATAAATCTTGTTAATCAAGTTAAATAGAAAATATTGCAATATGATGTTTTTCTTCTTTGAATATAACTAAATATTACTAATGATAAAAATTACTATTATAACTAAGATAAGTTACATTATTTAGATAAATTTGTTTTAAGTGTTTAAATGAAGGGTATAAAGATTATTAAAAAGGAAGCTAACAATTTACGTCAAAAATTGATTAAGGAAAAACAATTGTGTACTGACTATAAAGTTAGAAGTGATGATAACTTTGTTTATTTACCACTGATTACTGATTATGATGTTTCTTTAATTGAAAATATTGTAAAAGATTATGATGTTGGTGTTGAAGATTATGATTTTGTTAAGGCTCAGTATCGTCCCACCAATTTCATGGATTTTCTAGATGATAAGATATCCCAGAAGGAATTAGAGGAAATCAGAAAATCTTTCGATATTGTTGGTGATATTGTTATTCTGGAAATTCCTCCTGAATTAGAGGATAAGAAGACTATTATTGGTAAGGCAGTTCTTGATTTTACTAAAAGAAAAAGTGTTTTTTATAAGAAAAGTAAAGTACGGGGTGTAACCAGAACCAGGGAACTTGAATATCTTGCCGGTGAGGATAATCTTGAAACCGTTCATAAAGAATTTGGTATTCGTTTCAAACTTAATCCTTCCACCGTATATTTCAGTCCAAGGCTTGCTACTGAAAGGTCTCGTATAGTAAATGAAGTTAAAAATCATGAGACGATTATTGATTTCTTTGCAGGTATTGGTTCGTTTCCTATTAGCATTGCTCATGTAAAGGATGTTAAAATTTACAGTGTTGATATTAATCCGGAAGCTTATAAGTATGTTAATGAGAATATTAAATTAAACAGGTTGATTGGTGAAGTTATTCCTATTGAAGGCGATATTAGAAAAGTTATAAATGATTTACCTTTGGCTGATAGGATAATTATGAATTTACCAGGTACTGCTAAGGATTTTTTAGATGTTGCTGTGAATCATCTTAAATCTGGTGGTATCCTGAATTATTATGAGTTTTCATCGGATTATGATACTGTGTTAAAAAGAGTTGAAGATGTAGCTTATCCTAGAGAAACTGAAGTTCTGGATATTCGGAAGGTTAAATCTCAGAGTCCTGGTGTTTGGCATGTGGGGCTTAGTATAAGGATTTTGTAAAAGAAGTTATAATGATTTCTTTATACCTTCTTCTGTTATTATTCCTGTTATCAAATCTGATTCTACTATATCAAATGCGGGATTTTCCACTTTTGTTTCTTCTTTTGAAATGTATTTTCCATTAATTTTAAGTACTTCTTCCTTGTTTCTTTGTTCTATTTTTGTGTCAAAGATGTTGTTTTCAAAATCAAATGTGCTTATTGGTGCTGCTACGTAGAATGGTATGTCATATCGTTTTGCTGCCAGTGCTACCATTAGGGAACCTATTTTATTTGCTACTCCGCCTTCAGCGACTCTGTCTGCACCTATGATTACCTTGTTTATTTCTCCTTTTTGCATCATGTGTCCTGCTGCACCGTCCACTATCAGTCTTACAGGTATTTTTTCTTGTTGCATTTCGAATACGCTTAATCTTGCTCCCTGCAGTACGGGTCGTGTTTCATCACAGATTACGTTGATGTTTTTGTTGTTTTCATGTGCTGCTCTGATTACTCCAAGTGCTGTTCCATAGCCTGCACATGCCAGTGCTCCTGCATTGCAGTGTGTGAGGATTGTATCATTTTGATTTATTATTTCGTTTCCATATTGGCCTATTTTTTTATTTATTTCTATGTCTTCTTTTTCCATTTGTTTTGCTGTAGATATTGCAGTATTTCCTTCTCTTACTGAATTTAATACTTTGTCTACTGCCCAGAATAGGTTTATTGCTGTTGGTCTTGCCTGTTTTATTTCTTCTGCTGCTTTTTCCAGATTCTCTTTTTCCTGTTGTGCCAGTGCCATTGCGTAGGCTGCTGTCACTCCTATTGCTGGTGCTCCTCTTACTACCATTGTTTTTATTGCAGTTATTGTTTGCTTGTATGTTTTACATTCCACATATTCTATTGTATGTGGTAGTTTTGTTTGATCCAGCAGGTATAATGTGTTGTTTTTCCAGTATAATGTTTCNNNNTGACTGTTTGGCACCAGGTCTAGTGAATGGTCTTCGCCATGTTTTCCCGGTATTCCGAATGCGTCGGCTCTGCATTGCGTACAAGCTCTGAATACTGGAAGATATTCTTCTACTTGCTGTCGTACTGTGCTGAGTTGTCCACATCCCGGTTTTGGAATATCTTTGAATTTATTTAGAGGTATAAGTGGCAGTACATTCATAATGGATGCTCCTTTTTCTTTCACTACTTTTGCTATTTCCACTATGTGTTCATCGTTTATGCCAGGTATCAGCACCGTGTTTACCTTTACTATGATTCCTCTTTCGGATAGGAGTTCTATTCCTTTCAACTGGTTGTTCACCAGGATTTTAAATCCTTCCTCACCGTGGTACATTTTTCCATGATATTCTATGTCATCATATATCTGTACTCCAATGTCGGTATCTATTGCATTTATCGTTATGGTTACCGTTTTAACACCTGCTTCCTTTATTTCATCTGCGTAATCGGGTACTAACAGTCCGTTTGTACTCATGCACAGTATCAGGTTCGGATATTCATCACGTACTCTTCTGAATAGCTTTAATGTATCCGGATTTTCAAGTGAATCACCGGGTCCTGCAACTCCTATCACGTTTATTGGCATCTTTTCAACTGTATCTTTGATATGTTCCATTGCCTGGTCTATTGTCATGATACATGAGGATACTCCCGGCCTATTTTCCGTGTCATTTATTTTGCGTGTGCAGAATCCACACTGTATGTTGCATTTTGGTGCGATTGGAATATGTATTCTTCCTACTTTGTCATGTATTTTTTCATTGAAACATGGGTGTGCCTGTGTTACATGAGCAAAGTGTTTCATGTCATGTTTTGGCATGAAAAATTCCCCCTCTTAAGAGTTAATTTTTATTGGTTTTTAACTTCTTCTATTACTTCATTAAATTTCTTGTTCCATTTTTCGTCTATGATTTCATCACTGCTCATTATGCAAATCATATTTCCTTCGCTGGCATTTCTTGTCATCCTAAATCCTTCCGGCATTACCCTGAATAATGCGTCATATACTTTTCTTTTTAGTTCATGTGATGGATCTACGACTATTAGATTTTTTGGTTCTATGCTTGGGTTTGTTATTTCAATTTTGTAACGGTCTGGTTGTGATACGTTTTTTCTTCCTTCCTTCATCCACAGTACTCTTAGCAAGTCCGGAAGATAGTTTTCGTTTTCTATTTTGATTTTTAGAATTCCGTTTTCGGTTTTGTATGTTGCCATGTCATCCAGGTATATTGGCTGTGAGGCCTTCTCTAGTTTTACTACTCCTATGAATAATGCTTCTCTGGGTTCGATGAATATTTTTATTGCGGTTATTGCCCGTGCGAGTTTTAAGTCTTGAAGTGTATGTCTGAGTAATGTATCATATACCTGTGCACCTACTTCATCATAACACTCTACATACATGGTTGTTCATCCTCCAAGAATTTTTTTTTATTTGAATCTTTTGCTGTCGTCAATGTCCGTATCCTTTAGACCTGATACTAACATTGCTGCTCCTATTGAACCAATGTATTGTGAGTATTCTGGTACTATTACCTCCATTCCTCCAAGTATTTCCTGTACTGCATCAACGAGTCCTGCGATTAGTGATGTTCCTCCTACCTGGATTAACGGTTCACGTACATCAATTTCCTGTAGTTGTTGTTCGTATACCTGTTCTGCTACGGAGTGACATGCTGCACTTGCCGCATCTGCCTTGGACGCTCCTCCTGCGAGTGTTGTTACAAGGTCCTGTATACCGAATACAATACAGTAACTGTTTAGTATTGCGTTTCTATAGTTTCCCTGTTGTGCTAGAGGTCCTAGTTCTGTTATGTCCACTCCAAGTCTTCCACTTGTCATGTCAAGGAATCTTCCTGATGCTCCTGCACATATTCCTCCCATGGTAAAGTTGTCAGGTATTCCGTTGTTTACTGTGATTACCTTGTTATCCATTCCTCCTATGTCCAGTACTGTTGCTTCTCCTTTTTGTGCGTCTGCCAGGTATACTGCTCCTTTACTGTTTACTGATATTTCTTCCTGTATGAGTTTTGCTCCCATGGCTTTTCCTATGGTTATACGTCCGTATCCTGTTGTTCCTATGGCTTCTATGTCATCAAGTTTGTATCCTGTTCCTTCAAGTGCCTGTTCTATTCCGTCGTTTGCACATCCTATGATGTCTCCTGTTGGCACCCATCCTGTTCCAATTATCTTATTGTTTTCCATGAGTGCTACTTTGGTTGTGGTTGATCCACTGTCTATTCCAAGTGTTAATCCCTGCTGTTTTTCTCTTGCGAGGATGCTTTTTCTTGCCACTACTGTGGTTAGTGCTTCCATACGTATGAACAGTTCTGATGCTTTGGTTTTTTCTGTGAATGAATATGTTACTACTGGTAGGTCTGTGTTGTTTTGTATGAGTCTGCGTACTTCGTTTCTGGCTATTGCTGCTTCTGCACATCTGAAACATGTACAGATGAATACTGCGTCAGCTTCATTTTTTCCTTCCACAAGACTCATTGCTCTTGCTATCATCAGTTTCAGGCTTGAGCTTGCACAACTTAATCCAAATTTTTCGTATGCTTCATCTATGTCATCCAGATTTACATCCGGCATTACCATTTGTGCACCGAATGTTTCTGCAGCTTTTTCTATTTCTTTCTGTACTCCACTGTATTCTGTTCCGCATGATAATTGTGCAATTTTAATCATCTGTTTCATCCTCCGCATCATCATTTAGGTTGTCTAAAAATGTGTTGATTTTATATACCATTTCTACCGTATCGTCTCGACTTGTAGGATAGTCCAATTCAAGTACTGGAATATCTTTTCGTCTTAATGAAAATACTGTTAATTCTGATGAACGGGCACATCCTACACACCCAAATCCATATGGTGCTTCGTTCATGATGATTGCCGCTTCCGCTTCTTCTATGATTGGACCAAAGAGTGACATTCGCCCTCTTACTCCTGATGGCACTTCTATTGCGGCATACTTTAATCCGTTTATTGGATCATCTTCGGTCATGTTGAATGGCGGTGCATCAATATCGGGGGATGTGACCTTTTGTTTCATTTGGTTTTGAACCACTAATGGTTCATGTCCACTTCTAACTATCATGTCTGCCAGTATCATGGAGTTAGGTGGAAATATTGCAACTTTCATAATATAACCTCTTTGTTATCATTATTGTCTACTTCTTCTATTATTTGCTTAAATTCCTCTATGGAAATTTTCTTTTTGTATGGTTTTAAGTCAACTGTTAAATTGTCCTCATTAAAGATTTCTTTACGGTCGAGATTTTGAAGAAAATCGTTTACCCTTTGTATCATACCTATTATTTCATCGCGTGTTGTTGGAAATGCGACTTCCAATATCGGTATATTCTTCTTTTTAAGTAGGCTTACTGTTAGTTTATGATGATTATAACATGATATGCAACTGAAGAGTATTAGTTCATTCAGGGTGTTATACATGTGATTGTAGTGTTTTGGTGCTTGTCCTATTATTATGGCCGCTTCGGATTCCTGTATTATTTCATCAAATAATGATAATCTTCCTCTTAGACCGGATGGTGATTCGTTTGACGTGTATTTGTTGCCTATTAACGTTTTTGTTCCGGTCATTGTGAATGGAGGTAAGCTTTTATCAAAGTCTGAATCATCGTATGGATCCTTTTGTCTCAACTTTTCTTCACTTATCTGTGTTGATGACAAGTATTCATGACCATTTTTTGTGATTAAATGGACAATCATCATCGCAGCATCAGGTAACACTGCTATTTTCATCAATAATCCCTTCTCGAATAAATTATTTTTTTGATTCTGTTTCCTTAACGATTTGTGTGAATTCATCTACTGGAATCTTCTTTGGAGGTGTTAAATCCACATGTTTTGGATGTTCTAAAGCATAACTGACTTCAGGTAATAGTTTGTATTCTGCTTCGATTTGATGGAATCCTTCTCTTGCTCCTCCTCTTTTTGCCCTACATCTTCTAGGATCTCCGGGTGGGAATCCTCTGAATTTTATGAATATGTGGGTTGGATCCAGTTGTCTTGCACGTTCAACTGCGTACAACACGTCATCAGGGTATCCGTTTAGGTTTGCTCCATAACATGTTAGACGTATATTTATTGGCAACTCCAGCAAATGTAGAAAATTCAATAATTCTTTTGAACTTACTGCACATCCGGGACCTAGTATGACCATTCGGGTTATCTTGTCTTTCTGGTCAGAATCCCTGTATGTACCATCACCCATTGGAATATGACAAAATTCCGTGTCAATGTCCTCATTTTTCTTTGACATAGACTGTATCTCCTTCTTTAAATGCTTTCAAATTATCAAATCCACCAACTACTCTTCCAATAATGTTTGTACTACCGAAAGATTCACCAGTTGGACCAAATTCTTTGTTATCTACGAATCTAATACCGATGTTTCCTATGTGTTTACATGCCATGTTGCTTACGCATATGTCCCATGCATGTACTATTCCATCAGGTGTCTTTTCAGGTATTAGTCCTTTTGCTTCTTTACTGACGGCACTAAACATTAGGATGTCCATTTCCTTTATTGCCATTACTACTTGCAGATGTCCTACATCCCCATCCAATAGTCCCGTTATTTTTCTGAAATACCATACGGAACTAGGACTTTCTTCAGGATATAATTCTATTTCAACAAAGTCTTTTGGTTGAACTCCTAATGTTTTTATCTTTTTGTCCTGGTTTATTTGAACTGTGTAATGCGGATCCTGTGCAACAATTATTGCATCATCATCTGTTACTCCATCACGTTCATGTTCAATACCCAGATTATCAAGATATTCCTCTGCTTGTGTTTGTGTTTGGGCAACTGTAGATATTTTTTCAGGATTGGTTATTACAGTAATCTTTTCGTTTTCGTTGACCGTATCCAGTATTTGAATACCTTTTGTAACGTATCCAATAATGTTATGGGTAGGTACTGAGACTCTGTCTTCTCTGTAAATGTAAACTCTGCCCACACCATTTCCTTGATTTCTTAGGGTTACAGTTCCACGTTTTCTTTTTTCGATTGTTTCAGAATCCTTCTCTAATCCTTTTAAAATATAGTTACCTATAAAGCTTTCTGATTCATAATCTACTTTGAAAGTTCCATCTTCAATGATTTTAAGGAAATGTTCAAAGGATATTGGAGCATCAGGGTTTGCTTCAACTTCCATGTACGTGAACAGTTCATTTCCTTCTTTAAGTTGTGTTGAAAAATCTGTTACTGAAGCACTATTTATAACACTTTTTCTTTCAATAATCGGTTCGATGTTTACAACTTCATCTGTGTTTTTCAGTTTTGCGATAGTTCTTTTTCCTCCAACTATTGTGGCTATCACACCTCTGTTTTGATCAGGAACACCATAAACGGCTTTGTGTTTTGATTTGGAAAACAGTACGTGAGTAGCTTCGTTTGAAAAACCGGATAAGCTGATTATTACATCCCACCTATTGTACTGGTATTCGTTTTGTGTAGGTTCCAAGTTTGAGACTATTGAACCCATAGCTACTTCATTGGATGTTGTCCACCTTATTGCAGTGCCTATAAAATCCTTATAATTATTCTTCCAGAAATCGGTCAATATTTCGGCATCATCAACCAATTCAATAATTATACTTCCTTGGGTAGTTACTATCTTGTACTTGTTTACATGACTTTCCAATTCTTCCCTACCCTCAATTAAGGCAATTGCTGAACCCTCAATGTAGGGTGCATCAGACAGTTTTATTGCATCTTCAACAGTTGAACCAGCATCCATGTCCATTTCAACATCATTGATTTTAACTCGCATTTTTTCGCCTCAATTAAGAATCAAGTGAACATCCATGATTCTTATTTTTTTAGAAATTTATATGAAGTATTTCTATAAGTTTTATTTATGAGTTTTATAGTATTAATAGATTTAAATATATTTAAATATCACTAAACTATTGTATAAAAAAAGATATTGCTTGTGGGGGTTATATTATTAGATTATCTGTCTTCTGAAAATCCCATTATGATTTCTGAATTAAAATCAAAGACCGTTTTTGTAGTATTCTCATAGGACATTGTTAATTCGTGATTATCGGTTACCGTACCTATGGTGTTTGCGTTGATATGCTGATTGTCCAAGAGTTTTATTAATTCATCCGTATTCTCATGGGGTGCCGTCAATACAAAAGCACTTCCAGGGTACATTTTAAACCAGCTTATCCAATCCATTCCTTCAGGTCGTGGTATTTCTTCCATATTAATATTTGCTCCCATGTTTGAGGCTTCCAGTAACATTCCCAGTGTACCTACTATTCCGGGATTACTAATATCCTTACATGAATTCACGATGTGTTTTTTGGCTATGGTATTCATAACCTTTATCTGATTTTGAACATATTTTGGTGATTTGTCACTGGTTGTATCCCAGTTTATCTCCGTTCCAGGATATACGCTCCCATCAAGATCGATTGCTACAATTACATCATCATCCTTTTTTGCTCCGCAGCTTGGAAGAACATCCTCCTTACCAACTATACCACTGATTGCAACATCTAACGCTTCGTATGGCGTGTCCGGATGAGTGTGTCCTCCCACCATTGGTACTCCAAATTTCTTTACGCCCTCGTTTATTCCATCCATAATCTGTTCTGTTATTTCAGGATTGGATGATGATAATACGTTGGTCATTCCCATAGGTATTCCACCCATGGCAGCTATATCATTCACATTAACCAGTACTGAACAGTAACCTGACCACCATGGATTTATATCCATTAAAGAGCCCCATATTCCATCGGTGGCAAGCAACATCAGCATATCGTTTCCAATATCTATTGCGGCCGCATCATCTCCAAATGCCAGGTGCACATTACCCGAGATATTGTACGTATCCTTCAGCTTTTCCCTAATATCTGCTATTGAACGTTTACGGGTTACTCCCTTAAAAGTTCTTATTGATTCTATAATTTCATTAAAATCCAATACAATTCCCCTTTAAAAAATAAAATTTTTTCTCAATATTTTATTATATTAATTATTTAAATTAAATATTTTGATATCATTTCAACTGTTTATCTACAATAGTGTATCTTATTGAAGTATCTGAAATAAGGTTTAATATGTCCTTTTTCAAAGAATTTATACTTTTAATTGTTTTTTCATCGTTTTTATTGAATATTTCTTCATAAATCTTCTTTCCTATTATATCATCATAACCTGATTCCAGCTGAATTATCAATGATTCATCCAGTTTGAATCCATGTAAAACAACCTTATCCAGATCACCATCAGTTATGCCTATTACTGGAATATTGAAACGATAAAGAATGTCTGAAGACAACAATGTTGTATCATCACCTATTGAAACCAGAATATCGGCGTCTTTGTACTTGTAAATATCTTCTGCCGCATGATTTAAGAATACTGCTTTCAACTGTTTGTTTGGATGGTGTTCCATGCGTCTTGGCTTTATATTATCTGATGTTCGCAATAATCCTGTTTTTATTATGGCCTTTGTCAAATCCACTTTTCCCAGTTTTTCAATACCGTGTTGCTTTATTTTTCCACCGATCATTTTTGTAATCCGATTGTTTTCGGCAATTATTGTTAAACTGTCAGCTGTTACTTTGCCTATGATAATACCGTTCATCATAATGTTTTCATCCGGTGATACTCCTGCAACCTTACGCTCCACAATATCGTTATCCCTGTTAAATCCCGTTAAATCCTCTACGATTTTTGTCACTTCTTCGGATGATATGACTTTTAAAGACAATCTTTGTGATAATTCTTCAAGAATGTACCGGTTATCATGATTATTCCATTGTATGATAACTCCATCTTCTTCTTTAGGTCTTTCAATCTGAATGAGATTAATGTCCTTTCCGGCATTGTTTAATACTTTATAACCGAACGTATGTCCTGTTATTGTTGATTTACCATAATTAAGTAAAAATAACACGTCATTGTCCTCTGACAACAGTTTTATTGATTCACTTGGAAGAAGTTTGTCTTCAATATTGATGATGTCTTCCAGGTTTGCATCGATTACGGCTGTTCGACCCATTGTTCCACCAAGCCGACATGTTACCTGTCCATAATCTTTTAAAATATCTATGATTTTCTTTGCACATCCTGAATCTATAATTCCGGGACCATGCACTATTACACCTATTTTCATAATTATCCCCGGCTAATGGTTACTTCTTGCATTCATTCTTTTTCTTATGATTGGGGAACCGCAAATGTCACATTCTTCCAACGTTGTATCTGAAGGGTATTCCTTCCTGCATCCCTTACACAGTTTTTTCCATTGGATTGTTTCCTGAATTCCCTTGGTTCGTACAGATTTAAATTTAAGTTTCAACAGTTTTAGAGCATTTTGCATAGAGTAATCATCCGTTACTGTTGTAACATCATCCCCCAATCGCTTATGTGTCAATGCCAAAGCTATTATATCCTTATCTGTTGCAGACAGTCTCATCAAGTCCCCACTGGATAATAGCACGTTATTGATCTGTTCATCTTCAGAGTAATCAACATCCTCAATTCTTAATATTCCATCATTTATAAGGTTATTAAGCAACATTTCAGTGTTTATATCCTTAATTTCATTTACGGTAGATGATGTCATTAAATTTAATGAATCTTTAGAATAGAAACCGTTTATTAATCCAGAAGCATCCAAAATATATAATTTCATTTTATTAATTCCATCTAATTTAACATTATAGTAATATATATGTCATATCATACAATAAAAATTTAAAATACTTTTAAATAAATTTTCGATTAAAATATTATATAAAGTGATTAATATGCGATTGTTAGATGATATCATTGGTAAGGAAATTATAGATAGTTCAGCAAATATCCTTGGAAAAGTCAAGGACATTGAAATTGACACTTCTATAAACAAGATTAACTTCATAATTGTAACAAAAGGCAAATCCAATAAAAAATTTGGTTCATCGGAAGAAGAGAAAATACCTTTTGAAATGATTAATCAAATTGGAGATAAGATTATTTTAAAGGATGACTTACTTGACCTTCAGGAAAGAATAAACTTATAACAGGTGAAAATATTGGTAGATTATAAAGAAAAATTATTAAAACTGTTAAAGGATAATGATGTTATTAAATTTGGTGAATTTACGTTATCCTCCGGGAAAAAAAGTGATTATTATGTCGATATGAAAAAGGCAATTACCATGCCCGAAATTCTCGATAGTGTAGCTCATCTGATTACCCAAAAAATTGAAAACGGGAATATTGATAAAATTGCCGGTCCAGCGTTGGGTGCTGTTCCAATAGCCACGGCAACATCACTGATATCAAAGAAACCTATGCTGATGATTCGAAAAGAAAAGAAAGCATACGGTACAAGTAAACAGATTGAAGGGGAGCTTGTTGAAAATGATAATGTGGTAATTGTTGAAGATGTGACAACTACCGGTGGATCATTACTCAAAGCAATAAATGTCATTAAGGATAATGGTGGAAATATTACGGAAGCCTTTGTTATTGTTGACAGGGAAGAGGGAGCAAGAGAATCTTTCGAAAAAGAAAATATTAAATTTACGCCATTATTGACAATTACCGAATTTAAAGAATACCTTAACTTAAATTAATGCAATAATATATAATAATAATCAAAAATAAATTTAATTATAATAACTAATGGAGATAAAACATGAACGCAAAAGATTTGCTTGGAAAAAAAATTATTGACAAAAATGCAAAAGATCTTGCTAAATTAGCCGAAATAGACATTAATATTAAAACATTCACTATCTCAAAAATATATGGTTCTATTGGAAATCCTATTAGTAAAAAATATTATGACATAACTTCGGATAATATTCTTGCAGTAGGTGATTATATACAGGTTGCGGAAACTGCTGATGAATTGGAAGGAAAACTTTTAGACAAAATTCCTGAATCCGAAGAAAATAGAATGAAAATCAATAATTTAATCGGTAAAACTGTTTTAAATTCTGAAGGAAATATAACGGGAAAAGTTGTTAATTTGGATATTGATTTAACAACGTTTAAAATTAATGGACTTAGCATATCCAATTCTTCATCAACATTCGGAAAACCTAAAAACGAGGCCGTTATAACCCAAGAAGACATTTTAGGTATTGGAGACTACATAATAATTAACAAAACATTAAATGAAGAAAAAGAGGAAGAATCTGATGATTCAGTTAATGTTGATATAAATTAGAATATTCGAATATTCTTATACTTTTTTTTATTTTACTAGTTTTTTAAGTTCGACCAGATTTTTTTCTATGAATGCAGCAGCTTTTGGATCAGCCAACAATTTATACTGTTTTTTACCTGATTTTTGATATGCTTCCTTAAGTAATCTCTGGATATCTGCCACATCTGCATTCAATATTATATTTAACTGTTTTTGTTGAATTTCGTTAAGTTTATCTAATTTTGAAACAATTTTTGATTCAAATTTACTTACCAGATTGGAATTTCGTTTAATCATTGTTCCCAACAGTAATGATGGAACTTTTTTAAGTACGAATTCGTATCTTTGAATGTCTTCATATGTAATTTTTTCTCCTGTCATAACTACCACTATGTAACTATTTATCTATAATAGATAAATACATTTCCATTTTTCTTTGCTAAATTGCAATTTCATGATATGAACTACTATTTCATATAAATCATCCCTCCAAAAATTAATAACATAGTTCATATATAGAGTATATTAATAACAACTAAAGGAAGTTAATTTATAATGTTTTGGGATGAAAAAATTGAATGCATGTCCAAAGAAGACATGGAAGAACTACAACTAAAGAGACTACAGGCTGTTGTTAAAACGGCATTTAATGAAGTACCTTATTATCATAAAAGATATACTGAAGAAGAAGTTTATCCTGAAGATATTGAAACTCTGGCAGATATTGAAAAACTCCCTTTCACTACAAAAACTGATTTAAGAGCTTCATATCCTTTCGGATTATTCGCAGTACCTCAAAAAGACATAATCGAAATACATACGTCAAGTGGAACTACCGGTAAACCAACAGTATCCGGTTATACGGAAGAGGATTTGGATATTTGGGCAGAAGTAATTGCAAGAGGACTGACCATGATGGGTGTAGATGAAAATGATATCATCCAAAATACTCATGGTTACGGATTGTTTACCGGTGGATTCGGAGTTCATTACGGTGGTCAAAAAATTGGTGCTACGGTAGTGCCTATCTCTACCGGACAAACACTAAGACAAATAGAATTGCTAAAGGACTTTAAAACGACAATGATTATATTCACACCTTCCTATGGTTTACATATTGCAGAAGAGTTAAATGCCATGGGAATAGAACCTGAAGATTTGCATCTTAAAGTAATTGGTTTTGGTTCTGAAAGCTGGACTGACGAGATGAGAAAACAGATAGAAGAAAAATTCAAAACGCCTGCATACAATATTTATGGATTAACAGAGGTAATGGGTCCTGGTGTGGCTATGGAATGTGAACAACAGGATGGCTTACATTTGTATGAAGATCATTTCTATCCTGAAATTATCGACCCTGAAACAATGAAACAACTGCCGGAAAACACTCCTGGAGAACTTGTTCTTACTACTTTAACTAGGGTAGGTATGCCCCTAATCAGGTTCAGAACAAGGGATATTACTAAGATACACCATGAAACCTGTGGTTGTGGAAGAACATTGGTTAAAATGGATAAAATCAGTGGTAGAACTGATGACATGCTTAAAATTAAAGGTGTAAGCGTATTCCCATCACAAATAGAAAAAGCATTACTTTCCATTAAAGGAGTAGAACCACATTATCAGATTATACTTACAAGACCTGGTGTTCTAGACGAAATAGAAGTTAAAGTTGAAGCATCACCTGAAATATTCTTTGATAACGTAAAAGAATTAATCAGCATTAAAGACAAATTAGCTCAGGCAATTCATGATGAAATTGGTTTAAGAGTAAACGTTACATTAGTTGAACCTAAAACAATTGATAGAGTTGAATCAGGAAAAGCAGTTAGAGTAATTGATAAAAGAAATGAATAAGGAAGTGAAATTATGGCTGATGAATATGTTGATCAATTGTCAATCTTTTTAGAAAACAAAAAAGGAAGATTATTCAATACATTAGATATTATAGAAGAGTTAGATATTAATATACGTGCTTTATCCATTGCAGATACTTCTGAATTCGGGATTTTAAGATTAATTGTAACAGATCCGCATAAGGTTAAAGAAAAACTAGAAGAAAACAATTTCATAGTAAAAATCACGAAAGTATTGGCAGTATCCATCACTGACGAACCGGGTGGATTAAATAAAGTGCTTAAAGTCCTTGATGACAATAATATTAATCTTGAATATTTATATGCATTTGTTGAAAAGAAAACATATAACGCTATAGTTATTTTAAGATTAGAAAATATGGAAGAAGGACTAAAAATATTAAAAGAAGGAAACTCTGAAATCATATCTCCTGAAGAGATTTATTCAATGTAATTCCTTCAATACCTTTTTTTTTATTTACAGGAATTATATCCTTCATCAAATGCTTTTAAGTTAATTTCAATAGATTTTGGTGGAAGATTCTCTTTCATTATTTTAATTACATCCTCTTTTTCTAAAGGAAATGTTGATATTGCTGTTGCAGCACCTAACATTGCCATATTCATGGATAACGGATGGCCCGCATTTTCAGCTATTTTATTCGCATCAATGGCATAAACCTTTGAAACCTTTGATTCCAATTCGGATATTATATCATCAATTTCCGGATAGTCAACGTCCTGTTGGTTAATTGTTGACGGCAATACCGGTGAAATATTTGTGACAATGATTGAATCTGTGTTTGATTTGTGTAAAGCACGTAATGCTTCAACCGGTTCAAATGACAGTATTAAATCTGCTCCACCATCCTGTATTATTGGACTTTTATCTTCACCGATTTTTAATTCTGTTGAAACCACTCCACCTCTTTGACTCATCCCATGAATTTCACTCATTACAACATTCATATCTTTATGTATTGCAGTTTCACCTATTACTATAGATGTTTTGATGATTCCCTGACCACCAATTCCACAAATATAAATATTATAAACCATACTTATCTACTCCTTATGAATTGCATTTGTAGGACATACCTCAGTACATACCGCACACTTGTTACATACCTGATCTATTGTGATTTTTCCATCAATTTCATTTATACTTGGACATGCCAATTTGTTTACACAGATGTTACAGTGAACACACTTATCCTGATCGACAACTATCCTATAATTTCTCTCCCGAATTTGTTGCTTGTTGATAAGATTACATGGATATTTTGCTATGATTACAGACACTCCATCATAGCTTAATGCTTCCTTATATACTTCTATCATTTCTTTAACGTTTAATGGATTTATTTCTTTAACAAATTCTATTCCTATGGATTTAACTAGTGCTCCAATAGATATTGCAGGAGCTTCATCACCCATTCCATCAATAGGAATTCCAGGATTTGTTTGACCACCAGTCATTGCAGTTATCCTGTTATCCAATATTACTAACGTGAACCTGTTTTTGTTATGTACTGCATTGATAAGGGGTGGTATTCCTGCATGGAAAAAGGTGGAATCTCCGATAAAACTTATTATTGGTTGTTGTGTTGTTGATTTGCTGAATCCACAGCTTGTTCCTACACTTGCACCCATAGACATCAAATAGCTTGCCATCTTATACGGTGGTGCAATACCTAAAGTATAACATCCAATATCGGATGGGTGTATGCTTTCAATATCCAGGTTAAGACTGTTTACTGCTTCTCTTGCAGCATAATATGATGCCCTGTGTGGACATCCTGAACATAATGTGGCAGGTCTGGACGGCAATGCTATTTCTGATTCTTCATTTGCCTTATTACGTTTATCCTCAAATGAAACCAATTTCTGAAGAGAGTTAAATATTATGTCAGGGGTATATTCAAATATTTCAGGTAACGTTTCATCACATTTTCCATGAATTTTAGTGTTTATATTGTATTTACCGGCTATTGCCAATGTTTCGATTTCATTGATCGGATCTACCTCTTCAACAACTAAAACTTCATCATTGTCCTCTAAGAATTTTTTAACCAACTGTTCAGGATATGGATGTGAAAAACCTATTTTTAATATGTTTACTTTCAGATTGTTCTGATTTACCACATCTGCAACATAGTTATATGCTCCACCTGATGCAATTATTCCCAGGTTTGCACCATTGTCAATTATTTTGTTTAAAGGACTTTCATTTGATATTTCACGTATGTTTCTTATTTTTTCAACCAAATTTTTATGCATTACCCTTGCTGCCTCTGGTACCGGTACATGCAATCCAGTATCCTTAAATTCACCATAGGTTTTAGTGTTTTTTGTGTATTCATCCGTTTCAACAATACCTCTCATGTGAGATACTCGTGTTGTTGTTCTAATAATTACAGGTATGTTAAATTTGTCTGAGACGTCATATGCATAATGTATGAAATCCTTTATTTCCTGAGGGTTTGATGGTTCAAATAGAGGGATATTTGCTTGTCTTGCAAAGTGTCGTGTATCCTGTTCGTTCTGTGATGAAAATGTTGACGGATCATCCGCTACTAAAACCAAAAAACTTCCTTCTATACCAATGTATGCAGAGGACATGAATGAATCTGCTGCAACATTCACTCCCACATGTTTCATGAATGAAAAAGTTCTAAGTCCCGTACTTGCTGCTGAAGCTGCTACTTCAATTGCTACTTTTTCGTTTGATGAAAATTCAAAGTAGATGTTTGCCTCCTTTGCAATTTTAAACAGGATATCACCTATTTCAGATGATGGTGTTCCAGGATATGTTGCTGCTAAAGAGACACCGGATTCTAAAACACCCCTTACAGCCGCTTCATTACCTAACATGAAACGTTTGTTTCCTTTTTCTGAATCTAACAGTTCATTAATATTCATAATAAAACTCCTTTTAATGATCTAACATATCAAAATAATATTACTGTGTATAAATCTAATTGATAATTATTTAAGATTAATAATATTTTTATTTAATAGACTATAAGTTTTTTTTCAACAAATTTTAAAAGAAAAGAAATGAAAATATTAAAATAGAATTGAAGGCAATAAAATATCAAAATTAATAAAAGAAAAGTGAAATCCATTATTAGTTAATAACATAGGGGAGAGTTATTATGATTACAGTTAATATTAAAAGATATGATCCTGCAAAAGATTTGCATTACACTGAGTCTTATGAAATTGAAGAGACCGAAAGGATGAAAGTCCTTGATGCTCTGGCACTGATTAACAGGAAATATAATGCAAATATTGCTTACAGATTCTCTTGTAGGGCAGGTCAATGTGGTTCCTGTGCAATTAAAGTTAACGGTAAAGCAAAGTTAGCATGTAAAGCTGAAATAGAAGATAATGACATTATAGAACCACTTGATCTTCCAGTAATTAAGGATTTGATTGTTGATAGAAGTGAATTGAATTCTAAAATCAAAGATTTGGATATGTACATGACTTCAGAAGACTGTGATTCACCAAGAAACAAACCGGAAATAATTAAACCAGGACAATATGAGATGTGTGACCAATTAAGGGGTTGTATCGACTGTTTCTCCTGTATTTCTATGTGTCCTGTAATTAAGAAAACCAATGAATATGTTGGTCCCTACTTTATGAGAGGTCTTTCAAACATTGAATTTGATCCAAGAGAAGATGAATCCTTATCGGAAAAATCCGTGGAAAATGGTATTTATTACTGTACTTCCTGTGGTGAATGCACTAAAACATGTCCTAAAGAAATAGACATATACGGTAAAGCTATTGAAAAATTAAGAGCCAAGATATTCTCTGAAAAAGAAGGTCCTCTTGAACCTCATAAATTAATCAGACAATCAGTATTGGAAACAGGCCGCAGTGTTCAACCTAAAGAAGATAGTGAATATCCGGAAGGATTTGTTAAAAAATATAATGAAGATAAAACATCCGACAAGAAAAACAAGATTGCTTTCTTCACTGGCTGTATGATTGATAACAGATTACCATGGATTGGAGAATATTTGGTTAAAGTTCTTAAAAAATTAGGCTATGAAGTGGATATTCCGGAATCACAGGTTTGTTGTGGTTCACCATTATTTAGAACCGGTCAGATTGATATAATACCTGATTTAGTGAAGAAAAACTATGAAACATTCAAGGATTACGACATTATTTTAACAGTATGTGCCGGTTGTGGTGCTACATTAAAAAACAATTACCCGGAATATGGAGCAAACCTGAATGTTATGGATATCAGTGAATTTTTAGATGGTAAATTAGACCCTGAAGAAATGAATGAAGTAAATCTTAAAGTAACATATCATGACCCATGTCACCTTTTAAGAAGTCAAGGAATTAGTGAACAACCAAGAAACATACTAAAAAATATTAAAGGTGTGGAATTTGTTGAAATGGAAAAACCTGACCAATGTTGTGGTGCAGGTGGTGGAGTAAAATCCGGAAAACCTGAAATTGCAGAAGCTTTAGCAGATGATAAGGTGGATATGATTGACAAATTAGACGTTGATTACGTGGTAACCATCTGTCCATTCTGTGAATTCAATATAAATGATTCATTGAAAAAGAAAAATTCAAAAACAAGTGTTATAAACATTATGGAATTGCTTAACAAGGCATATGAATGAGAACAACCTCATTCACACCTTTTTTTAATATAATACGGCAGTACCGTTTACGCTTACCAATATGGTATTACCCATTGTTCCGCCCAAATTACTGTATTTTAATCTGACATTTAAAATAGCATTTGCCCCTAATGCCTCTGCCTTTTCTTCCATACTCTTTAATGCTATTTCTCTAGCTTTTTTTAATTCATCTTCGTAGGTGGATGTTCTACCACCAACAACATCACGTACACCTGAGAAAATATCTTTATATACATTTGCTCCTATGAGACCTTCACCATTTACTATTCCCAAATACTTTTTTACATCCTTCCCATCAATATTTGGTGTTGTTACCATTATCATAATATTTTCTCCGTAACTTGATATTGTTCTATATTAATATGTTCTATTAACCAAGCATATATAAACATATCCAAAAAATAAGATGATTTATACCAATTTACTTAAGAAAAAATATTGAAAAGAAAGTTACTAAGACAAAATATTTAGGAAATATCATACAAAGATAATATATAGTGATTATATTTGAAAATTTATAGCGTATTTGTAGAACCAAAAACACCTGGAAATATAGGGTTTTTAGCAAGAACTATGAAAAATTTTGGATTGAAAAAATTAGTGCTTGTTAATCCGTGCAATCTGGATAACAGTGCTTATTATCAAGCCAGTCATGCACGAGATATAGTTCGGGATGCTAAAATATATGATACAATTGAAGACTTCGTAAAAGATAATGAAATAACTACAATTGTTGGAACTACAGGTACTGCCGGGGGCAGTTATAATGTTCCTCGAATTCCTATCACTCCAGAAGAACTTGGAAAAAAAATGCATGTCGATGGAAATATTGCATTGATATTTGGAAGAGAAGGTGACGGGTTAAGTAATGAAGAATTAGAATTATGTGACATTCTAGTTACCATTCCAACCAGTGACGAATATCCAATTATGAACATCAGCCATGCAGCTGCAATTGTATTCTATGAAATTTTTAAAAATCAGAAAGAATATCCTGTAGAAAATATGGAAATAGCCAGTTATGAAGATAAGAACGTAATCATCGAACTGTGTAACGAAATAATCTCTAAACTAGATTATCCTGAACATAAAAGAAAAAATGTTGAAATAATTACTAAACGTATTATTGGTCGTGCCTTTATCGGAGGTCGTGAATCAAAGATGCTACGTGGTACATTAAATCGTGTAAATATTAGAATAAAACCAGAAGAGGAATAAACAATGGCAATACTCAGTGATATAGACATAAAAAAATACTTAGATGAAAAAAAAATAGAAATTGACCCTATCAAAGATGAAAAACAAATCCAACCTTCATCTGTAGATTTAAGAATAGGTGATGAATTCAAAGGATTTAAAATAATTACAAAACCTTTCATTGATCCTTTCGATAATACAGATTTGGAATCATATATGGAAACAATTAAGATACCTGACGGTGAACCGTTTATCATACATCCTGGCGAATTTACCCTAGCAACAACTCTTGAAACAGTTAAACTTCCGGCAGATATAGTTGCCAGAGTGGAAGGTCGTTCTTCAATGGGTAGACTGGGTGTTACAATGCATGTTACGGCCGGTTATATAGATCCCGGTTTTGAAGGTAAAATAACGTTGGAAATTTCCAATATAGGAAAAATGCCCGTGGCATTATATCCTGGTCAAAGAGTATGTCAAATAGTATTTGAAACAATGACCACACCATCTGAAAAGCCATACGGCCATGA
>MVAA01000091.1:62325-66323 GCA_003266105.1 Methanosphaera sp. rholeuAM6 | reverse complement strand
GTTATGAGCATATCAAAGAAAAGGGGAATACTTTATCCATCATTTGAGATATACTCAGGAGTAGCAGGATTTTATGATTACGGACCTGTTGGAGGATTGTTAAAAAACAACATAATGAATCTGTGGAGAAAATATTACGTTTTACAAGAAGGATTCTATGAAATAGAAGCTCCAACAGTTATGCCTAGAAATACCTTGAAAGCATCAGGACACGTTGATAATTTCACTGATCCTATGACTCAATGCAGTGAATGTAATGAAGTATATCGTGCAGACCACATTATTGAAGCTGTTATTGATGATGATGTTGAAGGTTTACCTGATGAAAGATTAACAGAAATTATTGCAGAAAATAATATTGTTTGTCCTGAATGTGAAGGTAAACTTGGTGACGTACAAAGTTATAACTTAATGTTTAAAACTCAGATTGGTGCAAGCGGAAAACAAGTTGGATTCATGAGACCGGAAACTGCCCAAGGTATTTTCATTTCATTTAAAAGGATTACCAGATTCTATAAAGACAAATTGCCATTTGGAATAGTTCAATTAGGAAAATCATACCGTAATGAATTATCCCCTAGACAGGGAGTTATAAGATTAAGGGAATTTACACAGGCCGAAGCTGAAATATTTGTCGATCCAATGGATAAAAGTCATAAATATTATAAAAACATTGAAGATAAGGAATTAAGACTTTACAGTCAAAAGGAACAGTTAAATAATGAGGAACCTAAAACAATTAAAGTTAAGGATGCAATAGACTCAGGAATAGTTTCCAGTGAAATGCTAGTATACCAGATAGTACTTGCAAGTAAATTCCTTAGTGACCTTGGAATACCTAAAGAAGCAATTAGATTCAGACAACACTTACCTGATGAAATGGCTCATTATGCTATAGATTGTTGGGATGCTGAAGTTAAAACCGATCAATATGGATGGATAGAGATTATTGGTATTGCAGACAGAACCGACTTCGATTTAAAATCACATATAAAACACAGCAAAGAAGATTTATCTGTGTTTAAAGAATATGATGAACCTAAAACTGTTACAGTAACCAAACCATCATTCAACATGAAGAAATTTGGACCAACATTCAAAGGAGATTCACCAAAGGCCAAAGAGTATCTGGAAAATGCAAATCCTGATGAAATCAGAAAACAATTTGAGACCGAAGGAGTATACAAGTTTTCCATTGGCGAAAACGAATATGAAATTGATGACAGTTTTGTTACATTTGAAACCAAAGAAGAACAGTTAAAAGGAGAAAGATTTGTTCCTCATGTAATTGAACCATCTTATGGTATTGACAGAATATTTTATTCAACATTACTGCACTCATTCACTGAAGATGTTAGTGAGGAAGGAGAAACAAGAGAATACTTCAAGCTTCCTGCAATAATTGCTCCAATCAAAGCCGTTGTTCTTCCATTAGTAAATAAGGAACCTTTAACTGAAATTGCCCAGAACTTAGAGATAACCTTAAGGGAAAATGGATTTGTAACATACTATGAAACTAGTGGAACAATAGGTAAAAGGTATGCTCGTGCCGATGAAATAGGTGTTCCTTTTGCCATTACTGTTGATTATGAAACAGTTGACGACAAAAAAGTTACTATACGAAATAGAGATACATTTAAACAAAAAAGAATATCCATTAACAGAATACCTGAAATAATGAAGCAGCTAATTGAAAATCATATGGAATTTGATGATATTGAAGAATGAGGATACAATATGATAATTGATGCACACTTACATGCTGATTGTAGGCCTGTTGAAGATTTTACTAATATGAATATGGCAGGAGTTAAAGCTATTGTCTCCTGTGCCTATGATCCATTGGAAATGAAAAAATCCAATGTATCATTTGAACATTTTGATAGGATTGTTTTTCGTGAAGAAAAACGTGTCCAGAATGAAGGTATTAAATATTACTGTGCCGTTGGTGTGCATCCACGAGCAATTCCCGTTGATTACAAGCTCGTCATTGAAAAATTACCCGAATATCTGGAAAAGGATAATGTTATTGCTATAGGAGAAATTGGCCTTGAAAAAGCAGATGATATAGAGCAAGAAGTTTTCATTGAACAATTGAAATTTGCTGATGAATACAATCAGAGAGTAATTGTTCATACTCCACGCAATAATAAAAAAGAAGTTACCGATATAATTACCGGGTTATTGGATGAACATATTAATCCTAAACTTGTTCAATTAGACCATGTTGATTTTTCCATTGTTGATTCGTTAATTGATAAAGAGTATTCCTTAGGAATAACTGTTCAACCATTGAAAATGTCCGTAAAGGATACTGTTAAAATGTTAGAAAATTATGGCTTTGACAGGTTTATCTTGGATAGTGATATTAGTTATGCTCCATCCAATCCAATGTCTTTGCCTGAAACGAAACATGAACTTGAAAAAAATAGTGTTAACAGCAGCAATATTGATAAAGTAATGTTTAAAAATGTTTCTAAATTCTATAAACTAAAATTATAAAGTTTAACTTTATAATAATACTTTTTTTTAAAAATAAGAAATAGAGAAGTGAAAAGGAAGTTATTCTTTTAATAACCTTATATCTTCAGGAGTAACAACAATAACATTTTTTGTAGATCCCAACAATACAATGTTACCTTTTGTTGCGGATTTAAAAGCCTTAAATGTTGTGCCTACCTTTTTAAATTCGGAAACTCTTCTTTCCTGCATATATTTTAAGTCCATGATAGCAGGTACGCCTGTTTTTGTAACGTTTTCTAATTCTTTGGAAAGATCATTTAATGTTTTAATCTTTATTAAACGAATCATATCTACATTTGAAATTTCCGGTTCTATTGATATATCATCTGAATGATCTACCGTAATGTTATAATCATCATAATCGTCATCATAAGATTCTTCTATTGAAGATATAACATTATCATTCAATACTTTTTGATTTTCATCATAATTTGGTTCCATATTTGATTCTCCATCATATTCCCTATCAATTGATTTTTTAACGTTTACTGTAAAATCTTTAAATGTACTCATTAGTTATCCCCCACATATTCTAATACTGTTTCTATTAATCGTTTTAAACCACCATTAGAATCCGTATGAATATCAACTGTAGGTAAATTAAATTGACTTTCAGTTTCTTCTAATGAAAATTCAGCATCATTTCTTCTGTTTATAGATAATGCTATAACTTTGGTTGGTTCAACTGCTTCTATTGCATTTAGTTCTGCTTCTATACCTATTGGTTCTCTGAATGGATGATTTGGTCTATGACATAAAACAACAGCATCAGGCATTGCACCAAACAATATCGATGCAGATAAACCCTTAGGATGAGGATTTCCTGTTTCTGTTAAACTAGATTGACCTTCTATGAATATAATATCAGGATTCTCGTTTTCTTCCATGTATTTTATTGTTCCCATAATTGATGCTGGAACATCCATTACTGATAAACTTCCTGCTCTGAAATTAATATCAGTAGGTTTTTCAAATCCCATTTCATCAGTAGAAAAGATAATTGCTTTTAATCCCATTTCCTTAGCAATTTCACCTAATTTCCTCGTAGTTGTTCTTTTACCACATTCCTGTGACGTTCCACCTACAAAGATAACCGGCTTTTTATGGATATAAGTTATTTTAGGTAAAACTTCAGTAACTTTCTCTGGTGCTATACCCATAACTTTTTCAACATTATCTAATCTAGAACTAATTTGTTTTGCTACAACCCCTTTTTGATTTGCAAATTTTATTATTGCCGGATTTTCTTCCAAAGGTAATGATCTAAAAGATGTTATTACATTTTGACCTAAATCTATTGCTTGAACTGCATATTTTAATGCTGCTCCCTCAGCACCTATCGGTAACATTATTGCAACGGATTTTGAGTTAGTTTCTTCCACTAACTGTTTTAAATCAGAACCTACTGTACATCCACAAAAAGTAGTACCTTGTTTTTCTGTGGAATCATCTAAAAAGCCAGCAGTTTCAACACC
>MVAA01000091.1:58130-62304 GCA_003266105.1 Methanosphaera sp. rholeuAM6 | reverse complement strand
GAATACAAAAAATCACTTCTCCAAGATGTTAAATTAATTAATAATTTTTCAATATTTTATCTATATATACTTTTATTCACAATACAATTTATATTTACTGTAAAAATTAACAAAAATAGTTCAAGCTAAAAAAAGAAATGGACATATAAGAAGATATGAATAATTAATATCTTACTTTACCTATATGTCTCGTACTTCCAGGATCTTCCCCATTATATATTGATAAATGATAAATAAACCATTCTAAAGGTACTATTAATGCAAATGGAGTTAATAATGAATCTATATCAGCATAATCCTTTAAATCAAATATTATATTATTAACTCCCAACTCTTCACAGAATTTCAATGCACGAAGTGTAACCTTATCATATTCTTCACCAGACTTTAAAAATACAACAGTCACTCCTTCCTCTACTCTTTCAATTAATCCATGTCTAAATTCTCCAGAATATACAGGACAGGCATGCTTGATAGAACCTTCCATAAACATAGTCATTGCCAGTTTATAAGCTAAACCAAAGTTAATTCCTCCACCCATACAATAAAATAAATCAACGTCTTTATTAACTTCAGCTAAATGTTTACAGTCTTCTTCTGTTGTTTTCAATAGTTTTTCAATTAAATCTGGCACGGCATATAATTGATTCAAGATTTTTTCAGACTTTTCCGTTTTAATCATGTTGAAGAAAATAGCATATAATGAAAATAATTGAGTTACATATGTTTTAGTTCCTAAAATTGCTTTTTCCTCTTCACATAATGTTACAATTACTTCATCAGCTTCTTTAGCCATGGAACTATCAGCCATATTTGTAATAGATACTGTTTTAATACCATACTCTTTTGCTTTACGCAATGCCTCTAATGTATCGGAAGTTTCTCCAGATTGGGATGTTACTATCATACCCATATTTAAATCAGAACCCAAATATTGATGTTCCACAAATTCATATCCCGTTTGTACATCTATATCAATGGAAGATAATGATTTTACAGCATCCCTGATAGTGTAACATGTAGATATTGAACTGCCACAACCAATCAGAAATATTTTATCCAAATTACTGAATTCCTCGGAAATTTCCTCTATATGCTTTTTCTCTGCTTCAATAGTACGTCTTAAAGAAATAGGTTGATCCATCATTTCTTGATACATTTCATATTGCATTCTTCTTTCACCCAATAGTTGAAAAATTATTATTTCATCCCAATATTATTATAATGGTTACAAGTAATATTGTATATCAATATATATTATATTATACTTTATAATTGTCTTTATTTAAAATTTTCTTATCATAGAAAAATTAATTTAAGAAAAAAGAATAAATTATAATAATTTTAAAAGATTTATAGGGTATTCATCTTTATTTAATATTTAATTATAATATACTAACTTGATTAGCTTTTAAACCAGTATACTGGGGAATATGAAATGAAAATCAAAGAATTAATTATGGTAAAATACCAGTCAAGACCTAATCGATTTACAATAG
The DNA here is from genome assembly GCA_003266105.1 of Methanosphaera sp. rholeuAM6. Classification (GTDB taxonomy): domain Archaea; phylum Methanobacteriota; class Methanobacteria; order Methanobacteriales; family Methanobacteriaceae; genus Methanosphaera. The sequence goes on along the minus strand of MVAA01000091.1, from coordinate 60,805 downwards.
AATTTATGAATGATAAAAAAGAAAAAGAATTAGCTCATTTACATGACCCTGGGAGATTAAAAGAGTTATTAATAAAAAATACTGATGTTTTAGTTAAGTACGTGCCAGACTATTCGGAAAAAAACAGGAAAACAAAATACGATGTAATTGCCATAAAATTTCAAAATAACTGGGTGTTACTAAACAGTGGTTATCACAACATGCTAGTATCCGAACTTATTGAAAAGCATTCAATCGAGGAATTAAAAGAATATCAGGTGTTTAAACCGGAATATACCTATGGCAATAGTCGATTAGATTTTCTTCTGAAAGATAATGAAGATAATGACATGTTTTTAGAAGTCAAAGGCTGTACATTAGTTGTTGATTCTGAAGCAAAATTTCCTGATGCACCCACAACCCGAGGAAAAAAGCATGTTGATGAACTAATTAACATCAAACATGACGGATTAAACAGTTCTATAATAATCCTTGTTCTACAAAACAACGCTAAAACATTTACACCAAATTACGAAACAGACCCCCAGTTTAGCAAATCATTAAAAGAAGCCTATGACAGCAATGTAAAAATATTTCCAACCCATATCCGGACATCATATGCCAACAATGAGTTAAAACTAGAATATGATAAAATCTTACCAATCACTTTTAGAAAAAACAAAAAAACAATATAAAAAGAAATCCATAATATATATTATTGTTAAATGATACAAGTTATATTTTATATAATTGAAATAAAGTAATTAATTGATATAAATGGCAGATAGAATTATAGAAGGTTATAAATTATACAAAGATGGTGCAGTCCTTGTAGAACATTATGAACCAAGTCATATTATATTCAAAGTAAAAAATAAAAAAGATTTCTATGTTGTGTCAATGATTTATGGGTATTGGAACTGTGATTGTGCAGATTACACATATAGAAATCAAAGAGAGCCGGGAAGCTTTTACTGTAAACACTTACAAGCAGCCCAATTTAAGCTTCTTGAATTGCTAAACAATACACAATGAAGGGGAAAAAATGAAGATTGAAGAGTTATTAAAACCTTGTCCAGAATGTGGTTCAAGGGATAAAACCCAACATAGAGATTTCGAAAGAGAATTTCTAGCATATGGACAAAATGGTGAATTAAAATGTAGTAATTGTGGATATATCTTTATAACTAGAGATGAAGCCATTGATATTAGAAGAGCAGAAGAAAATAAAGAAGAATAATGGAGTAAATAATATGATTATACAGGAATATTGCATGTACTGTGGTGCTTGTGCTGGAGTTTGTGTTGCTGATGCAATAGATGTTCAAGAATTAAAAATTGTAGTGGATGATGAAAAATGTACTAAATGTGGATTATGCGTAAAAGCATGTCCTGTAGCTGCATTATCATTAGAATAAAGGTGAAACTATGGATTACACAACAGATATTTTAGTAGTAGGTGCAGGACCTTCCGGTTCTCTTGCGGCAAGAGAAGCTGCTAAAAATGGTGCCGATGTAATATTGATCGATTTAAAATCAGAGATAGGTTCTCCAAAAAGATGTGCGGAAGGAGTGTCAAAACAAGGACTAATTGATTTGGGAATTCAACCAGACAAAAGATGGATTGCAAGAAAATCAAATGGTGTAAGATTAGTATCACCGGATCAGACAAGCGTATGGTTAAGTGAAGACACCATAGAACTACCGGAATCAGGTTTTGTTCTTGAAAGAAAAGTTTTTGATAAGCACATGGCTATGGATGCAGCTCGTGCAGGTGCAAAAATAATGATTAAAACACGTGCCACATCACTTGAAAGAGTGGATGACGGTATTGTTGTAACTGCCAATAAAATGGGTGAAGAAATAAAGATTCATGCACATATTGTAATTGCGGCAGATGGTCCCGGTTCTCGTATTGGAAGATGGGCAGGATTAGACTGTAACACCAAATTCAATAATATGGAATCCTGCGTACAATATGAAATGGCAGGACTGGAAATGGAGAATAATAACGTTATCCAGTTATATTTCGGAACAGTAGCACCAGGAGGATACACCTGGATTTTCCCTAAAGGTGAAGATATAGCAAACGTTGGTATAGGTGTTCTTAAAACCCACACAGACAAAACCGCTATTGAACTCTTGGATGAATTTATAAAGAATTGTCCGGAAACACAACATGCACAGCCAGTGGAAATAAACGTTGGTGGAGATCCTGTTGGTGGATTAATTGAAGAACGTTACGGAGATAACATACTTGTTGTAGGTGACGCTGCCGGATTTGTTAACCCATTAACTGGTGGTGGAATAAACACTGCATTAGAATCCGGTGTTTATGCTGGAATTGTAGCTGCACAAGCAATAACTGATGGGGATTACAGTAAAAAAAATCTTAAAGAATATTATAATTTAACAAAAGAAAACATTGGTAAAAACTATGATAAATATAAAAAAGCTAAGGAATACCTGTTATCATTAAATGATGATGAATTAAATGATATTGCCCATGAATTCGTTAAAGTGGATATTGATGAAATAAGCCCTAAAACCCTTGTCAAATTGTTAATTAAGGTTTCTCCTAAAGCTCTTCTTAAATTAGGAAAATTATTCTAACTTTTCCTTATCACTAATTTTTTTTGGATAGATATTATGAAAAACAGTAAAATACCATGCATATCCGAGTTATCTTTATATAG
>MVAA01000091.1:55953-58093 GCA_003266105.1 Methanosphaera sp. rholeuAM6 | reverse complement strand
ATTTTAACATCCCCATTTGGAATATGTCCTAGAGAACTGGAAAAGACTTTTCCTATCCAATCATATGATGCTTCAACTACTGGGGACTGGTCTGATGAAGAAATTAAAATTGCCGGAAATTGTTTGAAAGAATACGTTGGAAACCGTAAAGTAATTGCACACGTATCCGGAGGATATAAACAGGCCTGTGAAGAAGTATTGGATAATGTTGTCTATACCTGTGCTGATGACAATACCCGTTCATTTGAATCTTTGAACAATCTTAAGAATGAAGTTAAAAAAGCAGATAAAATTAGTAATAATAAACATAAAATCCATGATTTAAGATCTATCGCCAGATACCAGTTTAACACTTTGAAAGCAGATAAATTAATTCCTGATGGTACACAAACTCATGGTAAATTCAATACAAGAATCATGCATGAAAAACAACAGTTATCAACACTTCATTTTGAAACAGGACTGTATACTTTGAATCTTCCTGCAGGTGAAATATTAAAAGATGAAAAGTTTAACAGAGTTTTCATAAACTTTGATTTAAAAACCAGCAGTTTATTTACACCAGGTATTGATGATGCTGACAGAAATATCATCCCTAATGATGAGGTTGTTGTTATCAAAGATGAAGAAGTTGTGGGTGTAGGTAAATCCATGATGAATGGTGACGAATTGGTAAAATCCAACAAGGGTATTGGAGTTAAAATTAGACATCAAATAAAGTAGATATTTAATCAATAATTTTGTTACAAAAAGTATATTAAATAATATTTTTAATATATATAATATGTTATTAGAAGACGGAGGAATATAAATGGCAGAAGAAGAAATTAAACAATTAATTTATGATAAATTAAAAGGTATCGCAGACCCACACATGGGTGTTAGTATTGTAGATATGGGACTTATTCAGGAAATTGAAGTTGATGAAGAAAATAAAAAAGCAAGAATTACTATTAAACCAACCAATCCTATGTGTATGAGTGTAGCAAATATTGCAATGGCAGCAAGATTAGAAGCTGAAAAAGTAGATGAAATTGACAAAGCAGAAATAAATGTAATTGATCATATGATGAAAGACGAAGTAAATGAATTAGTTAATAAAGATGAATAGATTTACTCTTTATTATTCACAACTTTTTTTTAGAAAATATTGCACCATAAAGTATATATATTAAGAGGCCATAATATAGTAATAGATGCTTAAATGCATATGGATTGCTTTTTTTTATTTTAGGGCGCGTGGCTCAGCTTGGTTAGCGCGCACGGCTGATAACCGTGAGGTCCTGGGTTCGAATCCCAGCGTGCCCATTAACTAAACTATTTTTACAACAATGATATGTTCAATTTTAATATTATAACCAATTAGTATTATTATTATTTTATTTAAAAACGATTAATATTGTAATTAATGTTAATACAGTTAAATCATTGAAATATTCTATAATCAAAACCTGAACAGTTTTTGTATGATTTAAAAATAAAAAAAATAGAAAGGGAATATATTTTCAATTGTTTTATGCAGAATAAATATCTGGAGCATCCTTTTGTGCCCATACAACCAATTTCGCAATGAATGGTTGTGCTACCGTAATCCATATTACACTTATTATGAATGTACTTAAAATGATAATTACCATATCAACTAGTGGTACTAAACCTAAATAACACCCTGTGACCATAATTGTATCATCTATTAATTCACTGAAGGCAACTACCAACCAGTTTTTTGCCCTTAAATAAGTTGTTCCTTTATTTACTATTGTTGTTAATCTAGCATTTACTAGGTTACCTGTTAAATAACTTATATAAGCAAAGATTAGTATTCTTGGTGTTTGTGTAAATACGTATGCTATGTGTGGATCACCGATATAATATGATGGTGAAGGTAAATATATTTGCATTACAGTAAATGATACAAATAGGATATCTGCAATTAATCCCAACATGATTGTACGCTGTGCTATTTTTTCTCCATATACTTCTGCCAATACGTTTGTTAAAACATATACTAATGGATATATTAATACTCCTGCGGGAGCTTCCATGTGAACAAACGGTATTTCCATAATTTTTACTGTTGTTAAGTTTGCTATGATAAATGCCACACAGAAGAATATACTCATCATTACTCTTTTTTCTG
>MVAA01000091.1:0-55910 GCA_003266105.1 Methanosphaera sp. rholeuAM6 | reverse complement strand
TTTTTTTTAAAAAAGTATTGATTTTTAACCCATAAATTAAAGCTTATTTTAAAAGAGGAATAGAAAGTTAAAAAAGATTTTTAGAAGAAATAAAAGTAGAATTACGTTATAAGATGATTGAATTGAAAAAATAAACTTGAAAACATGTTAAATATAGCACATTTGATTTTACAATGAAAATTATTTAAAATAAATGAAATTAAAAATTAAAAAATTAAAAAATAGAACATAAAATATTATTCAAATAATTATAAAAAAAGTATTTGATGAAATTAATTATTCATCATCCAGTTCTTGTAATAAATCATTCCAAGTATCTATTGTTTCTTTTGCTGCTTCTTCCGTTAGCACTTCAATAGCATACCCTGAATGAATTAAAACATAATTACCTATATCAGCATCAACCAAATCTAATTTAGCTTCCTGTTTAACCCCACCAAAATCACAAGTAGCTATATTGTTGTTGATTTCCAATATTTTTGCTGGTGCTGCAATACACATAATGTTTCCTCCTTTATGTAATAAAATATTATCTTAAACATACTAATTGTATTCAATTATTTTTCTTTATACTAGTTAAAGGTTTATTAAAAGTATTATTTATACATAAGGTTATTGTAGTTAGTACATGGAAACTTTTGTTACACCATCAATCTTTAATAATAAAGGAATTATTTTTCCATCAACGGTACTGTCTGTGATTATTGTCATGTGAGGTGTATTGAATAAGTCAGGATCACCTGCATATGCTTGTCTTATGCTTATATTTTCATTTGCCAGTATGTTTGTTACATTGTTAAGAATTCCTGCTTTTTGACCATTTCCTTCGATTTCTATTACGCCCAAACCTAACTCTTCTGAAATATTGGACAATACGGGTCCTGCCGGTTGTATGTTTGTGAATATTCTTTTTAGTTCTTTGTCATCCAATATATTTTCTATTGTTGATATCACTACTCGTCTATCAGTATTAATTGATTTTGCCAATGATGATATGTTTATTTCAACATCATTACAGTATATTTTATTGTTTTCACCCACTTTTAATCCCAATTCAAGTAATTTTTTAATTACTTTCTTTTGTGATGGAAATTTATCAAATTTTTCTATTATTTTTTTCCACATATAATTCCTCATTATTCCTTTATATTTTATTATGTAATGTCGAGTATATATATTTAATGTATAAATTTATACAATAAACATTTATATAGTACATTGATGTAATAATTATATAGATGCCAATAAGGTGATAAAATGAACAAGAGTGAATGTTTTTGGCAACTTTAAAAAGATGATTAAAAAACCAAATACTGTTGAAATAGACATAAACAACCCATTTAGATTATTTAAAAACTTATACTACAATTATAAGGACACTTTTTTACTAGAATCTATGGAATCCGACAGTGGATTAGCAAGATTTTCAATAATAGGGTTCAACCCAGTAGCTAAAATAATGGCACATGACAATAAAGTAACCATTACCACAGATACCGAAACCATAGAATATGAATCTGAAAATCCGCTTTTAGACTTAAAAGAACTAATAAATAACGACTTTGAACAGCAAGGATTTAGGGGCGGATTACTAGGTTATGTATCTTATGAAACGATAAAATATTTTGAAAACGTTCCTACCAATGAAAGTATTTATCCTGACTTTGAATTCGGATTATTCTTAGATTGTATAGTATATGACAACATTAATCAACGATGTGAATATACTACATTAAATGAAGACAGAAGAGAATTGATTTATAAAATATACAATCAGGAACATACAAATGGAATCATGGAATACAAAGTAATTAATGAAGATCTGACACAAAACAAATATGAAGAAAGTGTTAGACAAACAAAAGATTTAATTGCTGATGGCGAAATATTCCAAGCAGTTATATCAAATGCAGAAAACCTAGTCATAAAAGGAAGTAAACTACCATTATATGAACATTTAAGAAAAATAAATCCGTCACCCTACATGTATCATATAAAACTAAGCGAAAGAGAAATTATAGGATCCAGTCCTGAAATGCTTATGAGATTAGAGAAGGGTAAAGTGGAATCATATCCTATAGCTGGAACAAGACCTAGAGGAAAAGATGATAAAGAAGATAAAGAACTGGAAGAATCGCTAAGAAATGATGAGAAAGAACTAGCAGAACATTTGATGTTGGTTGACCTGGCACGTAATGATATTGGCAAAATAAGCCAAAGAAATACAGTTAAAGTAGAAGAGTTTTATGACATTAAAAAGTTCTCACACGTACAGCACCTGGTTAGTCATGTAACCGGTGAATTAGAGGAAGATTTGGATGCCATTGACGCATTCATATCATTGTTCCCTGCAGGAACATTAAGCGGTGCACCAAAAATAAGGGCGATGGAAATAATTAACCAAAAAGAAAAATATGCACGTGGCCCATATGGCGGTTCAGTAGGCTATTTCTCATTAAATGGAAATGCTGACTTTGCAATAACCATAAGAACATTAACAACATACGGACAAAGAGCTGAAATACAAGCAGGTGCAGGCATAGTGTATGATTCCGTTCCAACTTCAGAATATGAAGAATGCAAAAGAAAAAGACAAGCTTTGGTTCAAGCACTTGAAGAATCTGGTATAGAGGTGTCACAATGATATTAATTATTGACAACTACGATTCATTCACATATAACTTATACCAGTTAGTAGGAAAATATACAGAGGATATTCTTGTCAAAAGGAATGATAAAATCACGGTAGAAGAGATTGAAAAAATCAATCCATCACATATCATCATATCTCCGGGACCTGGAAATCCAACAAAAGAACGTGACTTCGGAATTTGCAGTGAAATTATCCATAAATTTATTAACATTCCAATATTAGGTGTGTGTCTTGGACATCAGGGAATATTTACTGAATATGGTGGAAAAATTAAAAATAATCTGCCTGTTCATGGTAAAAAAGATTTAATTATCCATAAAGATTCAAAGTTATTTAAGGATATTCCTGAAAAATTTGAAATTGTAAGATACCATTCTCTAATATGTGATGACTCATCAGTACCTGAAGACCTGATTGTCACAAGTTTTACTGAGGACAACATAATTATGTCAATAGAACATGTCAAATATCCTACATATGGTATTCAATTCCATCCAGAATCAATAGGAAGTTCATTTGGTGATGTTATAATTAAAAACTTCCTGGAAATCAAAGGTTGAACTGATATTATGAATGTTATTGATGATATTGTTGAAAATAAGAAAAATATCCTTCAAAAAAGCAAAGAGAAGAAGGATTTGAATATTCTTAAACAAGAGGCAGAAGATTTTATTTCAACAAGAAAAAATAAATTTCGGTTTCGGGAAAAATTAAAAGATGGACAATCCACTAAATTGATTGCAGAATATAAAACTGCAAGTCCATCACAAGGTGACATAAGTACTTTGAAAGCGGAAGATGTCATTCCAATATATGAAAAATATCCTGTAGATATGATTTCAGTTTTAACAGAAGAATCACGGTTTAAAAGTAATATGGATAATTTTAGAATTGCAGAATCTTTAACTGATAAGCCATTATTAAGAAAAGACTTTGTTATTGATGAATACATGATTTATGAAGCTGCATTAAATAATGCAAGTTGTGTATTGTTAATAAATGGTGTTTGTCCGGATATTGAAGAATATATGAACATTTCAGAAGATTTAGGCTTAGATACGATAGTTGAATGTCATAGTCTGGACGATATTGAAAGTGTAGTTGATTATAATCCGAAGATTATTGGAATAAATAATAGAAACTTATCAACATTAACAATAGATTTAGAAACCACTAATGAATTAAAGGATTATGTTCCCAATTATCTTATTTCGGAAAGTGGTGTTAAATCAATAGAAGATGCACAATTACTAAAAAGTTATGGTGCTGATGCAATCCTTGTGGGAACAAGCATATTAAAAGGAAAAAATGAAAAGGATATTGGCAAATACATTACTCAACTAAATAATTCATTAAAAAAATAAAAAGGAGGTATTGAAATGACCATTAAAGTAAAAGTCTGTGGAATTACAAACGAAAATGAAATGAAAAAGATAGAAGAATTAAAAGTAGATAAAATAGGTTTTATAAACATAGAAAGATCTAAAAGAAATGTTTCAATAGATGAAGTAGAGTATCTCAGTAATAAATTAACAGATAAAAGAATAGGTACATTAGTATTAGAACCAAATGATGCATACACAACCCTTATGAAAGTAGATAAAACACAATTATTTAATATACAATTACATTCACTAAATATTTCTGAAATCAGATACGTACAATGGTTAAATCAATACCACAACTTCAATCATATCAATATAACTAAAGTAATTGGATTACAGGATAAAATAAACAATGAAAAAATTAAAGAAATAGAAAAATACTGTTTATATAGTGATAACATACTGTTAGACTACATAAAGGATGGATTAACTGGTGGAACAAATAAACAAATCCCAATAGATACTGCCATCAAAGCTAGTCGCATTGTTAAAACAAAATGTAGAAAAACTGAAGTAACATTAGCTGGTGGATTGAATTTGGAATATCTTGAAAGTATACAGGATAAATTACATTATTTCGATAGAATTGACCTTAATAGTGGAGTAGAAGATAAACCTGGAAGAAAAAATATTTCTCAAATAAAAAAAATTCTTAAATTAATTGATGAAACGTGATACTATGAAATATGATGGAAAATTTGGAAAATATGGTGGTATTTTTGTACCCGAATTATTGATTCCTGCAATAGAAGAATTAGAAGAAGCATTTTATAAGTTTAAGGGCAATGAAGAATTTGTTGAAGAACTGAATTATTATCTGAAAGAATTTGCTGGTAGACCAACAGGATTATACTATGCAGAAAACTTATCCAAAGAGCTGGGATGTAAAATATATCTTAAACGCGAGGACATGTTACATACAGGGGCTCATAAAATAAATAATGCAATTGGACAAGGATTGCTTGCAAAGTATATGGGAAAAACCCAACTTATTGCTGAAACAGGGGCCGGACAACATGGAATTGCCACTGCTGTAATAGGTGCCAAATTGGGACTGGATGTAAAAGTATTTATGGGTTCCACAGATGTTGAAAGACAGAAACTTAATGTTTTCCGTATGGAATTAAGTGGAGCGGAAGTTATTCCAGTTGATATGGGTTCTAAAACCTTGAAAGATTCCATTAATGAAGCATTCAGATATTGGATTTCAAATCTTGACACTACCCATTATCTGATTGGTACAACTATGGGACCACATCCTTACCCTACAATGGTAAAATATTTCCAAAGTGTAATCGGTAAAGAAGCCCGTGAACAGATAATGGAACTTGAAGGAAAGTTACCCGATACTGTTATTGCCTGTGTAGGTGGTGGAAGTAATGCTATGGGTATTTTCAGTGGATTTGTTGACGATGAAGAAGTAGAATTGATTGGAGTGGAAGCCGGCGGTGAAGGAATTGAAACTTTAGACCATGGTGCAACATTAACTAAAGGTACTGAAGGTATTTTACATGGTTCATTATCAATTATCCTACAAAATGATGAAGGCCAAATAAGTGAAACAAGCAGTGTATCTGCAGGTTTGGATTATCCGGGTGTAGGTCCGGAACATGCATATTTACACAGCATCGATAGAGCTCAGTATGTTCCTATTAACAATAAGGAAGCACTGGATGGTCTGAGATTATTATGTGAAACTGAAGGTATTATACCTGCATTGGAAAGTTCTCATGCAATTGCCTATGCTGTTAAATATGCTGGGAAAGAAGAGAATAAGGGAAAAACTATTATTGTAAACTTATCCGGAAGAGGCGATAAGGATATGTTTACTGTTGCAAAGGAATTAGGGGTGGAAATATGAATAAACAGAGTTATGCAGAAATATTTGAAAAATCACAGCAAAAAAATGAAGGTATATTTATCCCATTTCTTGTAGCTGGTGATCCTGATTATGATACTTCATTAGAGATTGCAAAACTTTTAGTTGACAATGGAGCTGATGCTCTGGAGATAGGTTTTCCATTCTCAGACCCTGTAGCTGATGGTGCTAGTGTTCAAAATGCTGATATCAGAGCATTTTCAAGTGGAATGACTGTTGAAAAATGTTTCAAATTTCTTGAAGAGCTTAGAGAATATACTGATAAACCTTTTGGTCTTTTATTATATTATAATCTTGTCTATAAACATGGAATTGAAAAATTCTATAAAAGATTAAGCAATATTGGAGTAAATGCTGTTTTGATTGCAGATTTACCTCCTGAAGAAGCTGAAGATGCAATAAAAGCTGCCGACAAATACAATTTGGAACAGATTTTCATAGTTTCCCAAGCCACAAGTAATGAACGTTTAAAGGGCATTACTGATATTGTAGGTGGATTTATTTATATTGCATCGGTTATGGGAACTACTGGAGCAAGAACACAAGTGGAACATAATACTACAGAATTAATTAAAAGAATTCGAGAACATACTGATATACCGTTGTGTGTTGGTTTTGGAATTTCAAAACCGGAGCATGTTCATGAAGTTTTGGATGCTGGTGCTGATGGAGCTATTGTCGGAAGTGCTTTAATTAATATTATTGCAGATAATCTGGATAACAAGGATGTGATGTTTGGAGAAATAGCCGATTATATTCAGATTATGAAAGAAGCAACAAGTAGTGAATAAAATGATTAGAGAAGTATTGGATGACATCATAGAAAATAAGCGGGATTTGACTAGAGAAGAAGCTTATGAATGTATGAACGATTTGATTAGTGGAGAATATCCTGACACTTTAATTTCTGCTTTTCTAATTGCTTTAAGAATGAAAGGTGAAACAATTGAGGAAATTACTGGTTTAACTGAAATTATGAGGAATTTTGCCATTCCTATTGATTATGATCCGGGTGAATATTTAGCAGAAAGTTGTGGTACTGGTGGGGATAGACTTAAAACGTTTAATGTGAGCACTACTGCCTCCATTATTGCTAGTGCCTGTGGTGCTAAAATATCCAAGCATGGAAATCGTAGCGTTAGCAGTAAATTTGGTGGTGCCGATGCTTTGGAAGCGTTAGGAGTGAATATTGAACTGACTCCGAAACAAGTTATTAATTCAATTGAGAAATGTAATTTTGCTTTTATCTTTGCTCCTAAGTATCATGTTGCAACCAAGAATGTTATGATGATTAGAAAAGAATTAAAGACCCGTACAATTTTTAACCTGATTGGTCCTATCACCTGTCCAAGCAATGTAACTGCTAGAATGACTGGAGTTTATGATCCGGACCTGGTTGAAACTGTTGCGGAAGTTTCAAAGAATCTTGGTGTTAAGAAAGGCATGATTGTTCATGGTTTTGATGCTGATGGAAATCCTGCTATGGACGAAATATCTAATGTTGGAAAAACTAAGGTTGCTTTCATAGAAGACGATAAAATCACTACAAAGTTCATAACTCCAGAAGACTTTGGTTTATGTTATTCCAATCCTGAAGATATTTCCGCTCCTGATAGTGCTGAAGAACATCTGAAAATTATCAATAATATTTTAGATAATGTTACAACTACAAAAGAAGATAGGGCTAGAATGGATTTATCATTAATGAATTCTGCCAGCATTTTATATGTAACTGAAAAGGTCAGTTCATTGAAAGAAGGTGTTGAAGTCTCAAGAAAAGCTATTGAAGATGGTTCTGCCAAAAAACAACTAGCAAATATTATCAGATATAGTAATGAGTAGTTCCTTCTTTCATTAACCTCCAAACTATTTTTTTCCATCTTTTACAGTATTGTCAAAAAAATGTTTTAACTATTTCTAATAAAGATATATTTAACATTAAATTGATGTGATATAATGGATATTGTAATTATAGGTGCAGGACCTGCAGGACGTTTTGCTGCAATGTATGCTGCCGAGAAGGGTAACAATGTAACTTTGATTGAAGAAAAACATATTGGTGGAAAATGTCTTAATCAGGCATGTATGGTAGTCTGTGCATTTAGTGATGTTTCAAGACACTTATTGGATGCTGAAAATTTTATGGACATCGGTATTATTGATGAACATGTCCCGAAGATAAACTTTACTAAAATAACGGGAACTATTAAAGAAACTCAAAAGAAAATAAGAAAGATTATTACATTGGAAACTATTTCTACTGGTGTGGAATTCGTTCAGGGTAGAGCTAGTGTTGATGATAAAGAAAAAGTTGTTATAGTCAACGATGACGAATATCATTACGACAAGTTACTGATTTGTACCGGTTCTTCCCCTAATATTCCTAATATAAGTGGTGCTGAGAATGCTTTAACTTATAAAGATATTTTAAAGATTAAAGAGGTTCCTGAAAAATTAGTTATTATTGGTGGGGGTTCTACTGCCGCTGAGTATGCGGGTATATTCTCAAGTATGGGTAGTGAAGTAGACATTTTATGCAGAACACGCTTCCTTAAAATGATAAATGATAGTGAATCTGAGGAATATATTGTATCTAAATTACTTAAAAATACAATGGTACATGAAAATGTAGAAATTACGGACATTACAGATACATCAGTTATTACAAATAATGGTGAAATTAGGGGTACGGTATTATTGGCTACAGGAGTAAAAGCAAATTCTGAAATAGTAAAAGACATTGTTGAACTTGACGAGAAAGGAAACATCATAGTAAATGAATTTATGCAAACATCAAATGAAGACATTTACGCTGCCGGTGATGTAATAGGTGGTTTCCTTTCAACACCAGTATCCAGAATGGAAGGAATGGCTGCAATTAAAAATATTATGGGAAACCATGTGAAACCGGATTATTCTTTAATACCAATGACCATTACTTTACCATATGATGTTAGTTACTTATTGGGCAGTGAAGTATCAGATATCGGAAAAACAATCAAATTACCTGGAGCTTCAGGCCCAAGTTCATTCTGGTACACATTAAAAAGTAGAAATGGATATACGAAAGAAACAATTAATCTTGAAACTAATGAAATAAACAATATACTAGCAATAACGCCATCATCAAATATTGCATTACCATACATGGTTAAAGCAATTAAAGATGGTAAAAAAGCGAATGATTTCGATAATTTCTTGGAAATACATCCATCAACAGACGGAATATTTAAATTAACCGAATATTATAAAAGATATTTATGAATTATAAAAAAAGAAGGGCATAGAAATATTATTTGGACATACAATTAATAATAAAATCTGTTAAATTATCCAGTCCATCAATAATTCCCTTTGAATATTTTTTTGTGGCCTTTTTCATTTCATCATGATTTTCCAAAGCATAATTTACTTTTTCTGATATATTATCCACATTGCTTTCTATTACCGCACCGTCGAATACTTTTGATAAACCATGATAACGACCATATTTTACTCCCAACACAACAACTACCGGTATTTCACAAGCGATAGTTTCATGCAATGTTAAACCATCATCAGTTATGACTGCTAAATCAATAAGGTCATACAAATCGGACATATAATTTATATAGCCTAAGTTAATTATGTTTGGATGGTCGATTATTTCCTCAAGTTCATCTTTTAATGGTGCTCCAATTACAAATATATTTACGTGATTGTTACTTTCAGCATATTTTCTTGCTGCTTTAGCCATATCATCAAATAATGTTGAACCGGATGCGAAAAGTACTGATTTCTTATTAGGATCATATTTTTCCGGAAGCTTTGATAAAATGTTCTCCTTATTTCCACAGATTATATCGTTTTTTATTGGTGAATACTGTTGCACTATTGGATATTTATTTTCTTCTATTTTTTTTGTAAAATATGGTGATTCCGGTAACAGTAACGTCGGATTAAGTTTCATTGATATTTTAGAATCAGTTGGTGTTGCAACTACGCCTACAGCAGATACTCTTGCTAGTTTTGCTGATAAGCATCCAATTACTGTTCCACCACCGATGACACCTACTACACCATCAGCATGTTCTTTTTTAATTAATCTAGATCCTAAAATTACGGCTTTTAATGATTTAAATCCTGCTTTTAACAAAGATAATTTTGATGAAGCGTGTCCACCTGCTGCTGGGATAGGTGTTTTCAACCATTCAATGTTACGTTTTTTTAAATAATATCCTGGTGCAGACGGATCCAGTACTATTTTAGTTTCTACATTTTTATTCTCTAACGATTGAGAAATATTATAAGCAGTTACTGCATCTCCTCCAGTACCTCTGCCAGTAACAAAAATTAGTAATTTCATTAAGTTACAACCTTAAAATTTATTCGATATTAAATAATTCATTAATTTAATCTTTATTATCACTGATTAATAAAAATTATTGAAAAAAATAGATTAAAAAAAAATAGTCCAAAAAAAATTGAAAAGAACGAGGTATTCCTCATAAGAAAATAAAAAAACAGTTATGCTGGGTTTCCTTCATCATCATATACTTCAATACATTCGCCAGTACAATTGTCGGATGCTTCTTTGTAGATTTCAATATCATCAGTTTCTAATTCATCCACATCATTTTCTCTGTTTGAACCAACTATTGTTGCTCTGTCATCATCATCAAAAGTAAACAATGTTTCATCTAATTCAACACAATTTCCACACATAGTGCAATCTTCTCTTTCTAAAACTACTTCATACATTTTTACATATCTCCCTAAACTATGTATTAACACAGTTACATATAATAGGTAATATATATAAATGTTTTGATTTTTAGGTTAAATAAAAAATAGTAAAAATAGTTTTAAATAAGACTGGTTTTTACTAAATAAATCAGTCTTATCTAATGATTTTTATTGGGTTTAGTTCTTTTAATCCTTATTGGATTATATAATAATCTTCTTGCACCTAATGATTTCAAAAAGGAATTTTTCACATTAATCTGTGCATCTCCTAAGAATAATTTTCTAGCTAAATCTCCTAGTCCACCACCAGTTAAAACATCCATTACAAAATCACCAAATGTTGGATTTTCTATGTGTAAATATGCACTAATATAATAATTTAAGGTTTCTCTTCTTAAATATGCAATAATAATTGCTGTTATTAAGAATAAAATTAACATTACTATAAATTCAACTGGATAAAATGCATTTGGAGCTATTACTTTAGTAAATGCTGCTGATACTAATGCAAGACATATTCCAAGAGCTACTCCAAAGGAATGATTCCCAATTTCTCCCATCATAATATATCCGGAATAATCCTGTGACATATAACCAAGAGTTATTGCAATTAATAATACTGGAATGTAATATGCTGGAGAATGTAATATTGCTAAAATCGCAAAGGATACTACAGACATTATTATCACAGAGATACAAGCAGTTCCCGGTTGCATATCTGCAATATTCATAATTTGTACCATTAAAGCAACCAATATTGCAACAGGACCCATTATGTTGTATCCTACTATCATAACAACAAGTAATCCTATTCCTCTGAAGAATTGACCTATTTCAATGTAGGAATTTAGGTTTCGACGACCTATTACATCATCAATGAAAGCAGCAATACCTATTACTGCTATTAAATAATTGTATGGCCGAGGGAAAAACAGCAGCATTACTAAAAATGGTGCTATACCTACTCCTCTAGGTATTCCTCCACGTATGTCTTCGAATAGATTTCCTTTAATTTTTGTAAATAATACTGTGAATATTATTGTTAAAATCAAGGTGAGAATAAATGCAGCTATCCACATTAGATATATTTCCATGTATTCACCTAATCTATTGTTTTAAACTTTCATCAAGAAAATCTTATATTTCTTAATAAATAATTTATCTATTATATATTTATTGTCTATTAAGTATAAAATTATTCCTATATCGGATACCTTAAAAATGATGCTATTGAACCTAATGATTCCAGTTGTTTTCCTGCATCATGTTCGCTACTAATGATTTCTACCGTTCCACCCATGTTTTCTGTCGTGTTCATTATTTCCTGAGTTTCCTTTTCACGTACACTTTTATCTAGAACCAGTAGCTTTTCTGTTGCTCCCATGTTTGTTGCAATACTTACCTGTTTTTTTCCATAAGTAACAAGATTGGATGATTTGCCTATCTGTTCCAGCAATTTATTTACTGAAGAAATCTCTGAAGCTATTTTTGCATCTTTTGACAATGTTTCAATTAAGCCATTTTTAAGAACTTCCTGTATACCTGCATGTCCTCCAGAACCTGTGCTTTCCAATATGGATTTTTTTGCTAAATCAGGGTAATGTTCTTCCAGATAATTGTAATATCCGTTTTTTGTAAATCCTGGTCCTATTATAATTAGTTTATTGATCTTTTCATGCTGATTTATTGTTTTTGTTATATCTTCATAATATTGATTTATTTTTTGTTGTCTGTCTTTTGCAATATTACGTTTTCCGGATATGTCTCCAATTATTGGTCCTATGTATTCTATTCCATATTGTTTTATTATTCCCAGATCAGTTACATTATCTTCTATTGCTACGATGATTTCGGTTGCCCTTTTTGATGATTCCACAGCTTGTTGTAATCTGTCGAGTGACCATTTGTTCCATTGTTTATGTATTCTTATACTGTTGTTTATTTGAACATTTATTGTATGATGTGAACCTAATGGAATTAGATCTTCAGGACCGGATTCTATTATCCCTGTAAAACGGAGCATTCCAGTATATTTATGAAAACTTATTTTTTCTACTCTTATTCCCAGGAAAAATGTTTTTTTAACTCCTCTGTCTGCTCTTGTTTTTCCGCTGTCATTATCCTGTATTCTTCTTGTTGTTAATGTGGATACGTAATCATTTTCCTGCACTATGTGTGACAAATGCCATAAATCATCAATACTTTCCGGAATAACTTCGATTAATCCCTGTTTTTTATCTTGATTTTTTATTTGCATAGTTTTTTCTTTGATGTTTATTTGTTATATATTTATATCAATAGTGTAATAATTGCAATAATTAAAGTAATACTTTTATACTATTAAATGCATAAATAGTAATACAAATTTTAAAGGTGAAGAAAAAAAAATTATGAACGAAGAACAGAAAAAGAATTTAGTACGAACAATAGAACAAGCTCAAGAATGGGATAAAATCCCAACAAACGTGGAAGGATTATTCGTAGTTAAACCGCCGGAACAAAACAACAGACAGATGGTATTTATTGAACTTATACCAACAGTAAATGGTAGACCAACTAAGAAAAAAGGATTATTCCTTAAAACAGAAGAGGATCTGGAATCATATAAAGATTTACTTGAAAATCCTAAAACAAAAGAATTATTAGAAGTTATATCCGAATATTATGGTATTAAAAAAACCCCTAAAATTGAAATATGATAAAATAAAAACTATAATAATATAATGTGTGAGGTAATTATTATGACTTGTAAAAAAATAAATAACGTGACAATTATTGGAGGTACACGTGGACTGGGTAACTGGATAGCTACCGAGCTTTCTAAAGAAGACTTCAATGTCACAATCACAAGTCGTAACAAAGATTCTGGAGAGAAGGTAGCAGAAAAAATAAATGTTAAATACAATAACGACAACATAGAAGCCATAGAAAATGCTGATTTGATTATTTTCAGTGTTCCAATAGAAGTAATGGAAGAAACTATTAAAGATGTCGCACCTTACGCTCCAGAAAACTCACTGTTGATGGATATAGCATCTGTTAAAACCGGACCTGCAGAAGCATTAATTAAGTATGCACCAGACAATACGGAAATATTGCCTTGTCATCCAATGTTTGGTCCCAGACTACCTTCAATGGAAGGTCAAGTAATCATTTTAACTCCAATAAAGGACAGATCAAATAAATCATTCGAAAACGTTAAAAATTTTCTGGAAAAAAGAAATGCTCATGTAGTCATTTCTACACCTAAAGAACATGATAAAATTATGAGCGTTGTACAGGGAATTACACATTTTTCCTATATCAGTATTGCCTCAACAATTAAAAAATTAGACATAAGTGTTAAAAAGTCAAGAGAATTTGCTAGTCCTGTTTACAGTTTAATGTTAGATATGATTAGCCGTATTGTTTCACAAAATCCTTACTTGTACTATTCTATTCAAAAATCTAATGCTGAAACGGCCATTTCCAGAAGAACTTTAATTGAAGAAAGCATTCGTTTATCAAAACTCATTGAAGATGGTGAAGAAGATTTATTTGTGAAAAACATGAGTGACTCTGCTAAACATTTAGATGAATTTGAAGAAGCATTGGGCAGATCTGATAAAGCAATCAGTATTTTAACTAATGATTATTATGTTCTTAAGGAATCTATCGGTAAAGAAATTGGTGTCAAGCATCAATATTCCAAGAAAATTCATGTGGGTGTTGTTGATTCTGTTTCATCAGATATCGTTACATTAACCAACAAGAATAAGAAAATAGATTTGAAAATTTCCAATGTAAATAAATTATCAGATGCCGAATTATACGAATGGAAGAAGAATAATCTTGAATTATGTGAATTTGACATATCGGTTATTTTTCCAAAGCACTGCAATAAAAACATTTTGCTAAATATGTTCAAGAATATCAAACCGGTAATTAATGTTGAATTAAAAGATGTTTATGTTGGAGAACAAATCGATGAAGACAAAATGAGTTTGACTTTCCATTATTCGACCTTTTATAAAAATGATAAAAATTATGTGGAAAATTATCTTAGAGGTATTGGCGGAACTATTCGTTAATCTTTCCAAATCATCATTTGCTATTTTTTTAGAGAAGATTTTTATTGATACTTGAATGATGTCACAGGATACTTTAAAATTATAGTAACCAAATGTTATTTAAATATCGATTTTTACGTAAAAATTTAGTAACCTTTATATACTAAAACAAATATAATTATTATTACAAAAGGTAAATAAAAAAAAATATTAATTCTAATCTAATTATATATGAAAAAAAAAGGAGGAGATAATATGGAAAACGAATTAAAATTAAAAGTAGCCGAAGCATTCTCTCAATCCGATATCGGTCGTTCTGTAGCAAGAATAGACCCTAAATGTATGGAAAACTTAAATTTAAAAGACGGCGATGTAATAGAAATTGAAGGAAACAAAATTACAACGGCAACAGTAGTAGCATCAAAAGCAGATGCAAGTCTGGGCATACTAAGGATAGACAGTTACCTAAGAAAAAATGCTGGAACATCAATTGGTGAAGAAGTAACAATAAGAAAAGCACAGATTAAAGAAGCAAAAAAAGTTAAATTAGCACCAGTAGATCAGGAAATAGCAATACAAGGTAACCTGAACGGAGTATTCCTAAATAGAATTGTTAACAAAGGTGACATTATTGTCACGGGTGTAAGAAGACAACAACCAAGAACAAGCATGATGTTTGATGACCTTTTTAACCAGATGATGACAAACATGACATCAATTGGTGAAGTCAAACTAGCAGTAATAAACACAAAACCGTTAGGTCCTGTAAAAATTACGGAAGATACGCAGATTGAAATGGAAACCCACCCAGTAGATCCAAGCAAATTTGAAGGAGTTGAAAATTTAATCGACGTATCATACGAAGACATCGGTGGACTAGAAAACGAAGTCAAAAAAATCAGAGAAATGGTCGAAATTCCATTAAAAAGGCCTGAACTATTCAAACAATTAGGAATATCTGCACCAAAAGGAGTCTTATTACATGGACCACCAGGAACTGGTAAAACATTACTTGCAAAAGCAGTGGCAAACGAAACTAACGCCCACTTCATTGTCATCAACGGGCCTGAAATAATGAGTAAATACGTAGGAGGTTCAGAAGAACAATTAAGAGAATTATTTGAGGAAGCAGAAGACAACAGTCCTTCAATCATATTCATTGATGAACTTGATGCAATAGCACCAAAAAGGGCAGAAGTTACGGGAGATGTGGAACGTAGAACAGTAGCCCAGTTACTGACACTCATGGATGGTCTTAAAAGCAGAGGCGAAGTTGTAGTAATTGGAGCAACAAACAGACCTGATGCAATCGACGAAGCATTAAGAAGACCTGGACGATTCGACAGGGAAATAGAAATAGGTGTTCCTGACAAAGATGAAAGAAAAGAAATATTACAGGTACACACAAGAAGAATGCCATTAGATGAAGATGTTGATCTTGACGAATTAACAGAAGTAACCCATGGATTTGTTGGAGCAGACCTTGAAGCATTATGTAAAGAAGCTGCAATGAGAGTACTCAGAAGAATATTACCAGAAATACAGACAGACAAAGAAGTACCTGATGAAGTTCTTGAAAAAATGGTCTTAAACAAAAAAGACTTTAAAGATGCTTTAAAAGAAATTCAACCATCAGCACTCAGAGAAGTATTAGTACAGATACCTGATGTGAAATGGGAAGATGTGGGAGGATT
This sequence comes from Methanosphaera sp. rholeuAM6, assembly GCA_003266105.1. Taxonomy (GTDB): domain Archaea; phylum Methanobacteriota; class Methanobacteria; order Methanobacteriales; family Methanobacteriaceae; genus Methanosphaera. Next base: position 39,525 of record MVAA01000091.1, on the reverse strand, counting down.
ATCCGAAGCAAAACAGGAACTTAAGGAAGCAGTTGAATGGCCTCTTAAAAATCCTGAAAAATTCAAAAAATTCGGAATTTCACCACCTAAAGGAGTCCTGTTAACTGGAATTCCTGGAACGGGTAAAACATTACTTGCCAAAGCAGTGGCAAACGAAAGTGACGCAAACTTCATATCAGTAAAAGGACCGGAATTACTGTCCAAATGGGTAGGAGACTCAGAAAAAGGAGTAAGAGAAGTATTCAGAAAAGCAAGACAAACAGCGCCAACAGTCATCTTCTTCGATGAAATTGATGCAATAGCATCCACAAGAGGTAACGGTGCAGGTGACAGTGGTGTAACCCAAAGAGTAGTCAACCAATTACTCACAGAAATGGACGGAATGGAAGAATTACATGACATATCTGTCATCGCTGCAACCAACCGTAAAGACATTATCGATCCGGCACTACTTAGACCTGGACGATTCGATAGACACGTGGAAGTAGGACTTCCAAATAAAAAATCAAGAGAGGCAATATTCAAAGTACATACCAAAGACATGCCACTTGCTGAAGATGTTGATATCAAAGAATTAGCTGCAAAAACAGAAGGATTCGTAGGAGCAGACATTGAAGCAGTTTGTCGTGAAGCTGTAATGTTAACACTCCGTGATGATATAGAATCCGAAGAAGTATACATGTCTGAATTTGAAAAAGCAATGAAAAAAGTGAAGCCAATAAAAGAAAATGAATTAGTTTCTTACAACTAATTTAGCTAAAAACTTCATACACACGAAATGTAGATTCCAATAATCTGCATTTCCATATCCTATTTTTAAAACTATTTTACAATCATAATTTTCCATTTTAAAGAAGATTATATTTTAATTAAATGTATTTTTACAAAAAAATTAATAAGTTATTCTAATATAATAAATAATATTTAACAACGGAATATAAGAGGATTTATTTATGGCATATGATATTAAAGATATTAACTTAGCTCCACAAGGAGAAAAAAAGATTAAATGGGTACAAAGACACATGCCTGTTTTAGAAAGTATCAAAAAAGAATTTGAAGAAACAAAACCATTTGAAGGCATTACTATTGGTTCCTGTTTACATTTAGAACCTAAAACAATAAACTTGGGATTAACTCTGCAAGCAGGTGGAGCTGAAGTGGTTATGACAGGATGTAATCCATTATCCACACAGGATGATGCAACAGCTGCAGGTGCAAAACTCGGATTAAATATGTACGGATGGACAGGACAGACAAACGAAGAATACTATGAACACTTGAACAAAGTACTGGACTATGAACCAGACATAGTAATAGATGATGGTGCAGACTTAATATTTTTAATACATAAAGAAAGACCTGAACTTTTAGAAAAACTTCGGGGAGGATGTGAAGAAACAACCACAGGAATTCACAGACTAAAAGCAATGCATCAGGACAAAGCACTTAAAATACCAGTAATGGCTGTAAACGACTCATACATGAAATACTTATTTGACAACAGATACGGTACTGGACAATCCACATTTGACTCAATAATGGGAACAACAAACTCTGTTATCGCAGGACAAACAGTAGTTGTATGCGGATACGGCTGGTGTGGAAGAGGAATTGCAATGCGTGGAAAAGGGTTAGGTGCAAATGTTATAGTTACTGAAGTTGACCCTATCAGAGCACTTGAAGCAAGGATGGACGGTTACCGCGTTATGACTGTCAAAAAAGCATTGGAAGAAGCAGACATTGTAATTACAGCCACAGGAAATCGTGACATCATTTCTGGAGATGACTTCGACCATGTGAAAGACGGCTGTATGCTTTCAAATGCAGGACACTTCAATGTTGAAATTAATGAAAACGATTTATTGGCAAGAACTGAAAAACAGGAAAACATTAAACCTGATATTGACTGTTACACCTTAAAAGATGGAAGAAACGTTTACCTTCTTGCAGGTGGAAGACTGGTTAATCTTGCAGGTGAACATGGACAGGGCCATCCTGCAGAAATCATGGATCTTAGTTTTGCAATGCAGGCATTATCCGCTAAAAGAATTCTTGAGGAAAATATGGAACCAGGAGTATACAAAACAAGGGATGAAGTTGACATAGAAGTAGCAAAACTTAAACTGGAAACAATGGGAATTGAAATTGACCAGTTAACCGATGATCAAAAAGCATACATGAACAGTTGGGACGTTGGAACGTAATTATGAAAAAATATTAAAAATAATAGTGTTTAAATGGGGATTAGTTTTAGAACCACTGGTTTAAACTAGTCTGTCCAGTTTCTTTTTTTAGTTTATCTATTGCTGCAATAGTTCTTTCTTCACCGAAATCATGATCTCCACATAAGAAATCTATGAGCCTATCTTTTTTGGGAGCTGTGAATTTTATATTATAATCCGTTATAACATCAGGATTTAGGAATATTTCCCTGATTTCATTGGGATCTACTTCTATTGTTTTATCTAATTTTTCTAATGCGACTTCAAGAGTACCATATTTCTGTATTAGCTTTATTCCTTTTTTTGGTCCAATACCATATACTCCATCATTAAAGTCTGTTCCAACAAGCATTGCAACATCCACCATCTGCTGTCTTGTTAGTTGTAAATCATCCAATGTTTTTTGTAATGATATTATTTCCATGTTTTTTGATGATGCGGACAATTTAAAATTTTTTAACATCCTTGTAGCACCAAACTGCAGACAATCATAGTCTTGGGATACTACTGCCCATGCATCATTCTGGGATACCATATATGATGCTTGTGCTTCACCTTCTGTTTTTGCCTGCACATATGGTAAGCCCATTAATTCCAATAATTTTTTTGATGATTCTATAATTTCCCTGTTTAAATGAACGGTTCTTGAAGCATATTTTCTTGCCGTTTCCAGGTCTCCTGATTCTATTGCTTCCTGATACTTTTTTTCTGATTCTTTTTTGACTTCAATTCTTTCTTGCTGTGTTTTACTTTTCAGTTCCGGAGCTTTTCCATCAAAAACATATATCGGTTTAACCTGTTTTGATATTAATGTGGTTGTTTGAAAGAATATTCCTGACAGATGTGAGGTTATGTTTCCCTCTGAATCTTTTAGTGGAGTCCCATCAGCTTGCCTCATTGTTGTTAAAAATTTGTATATTAAATTTGATGCATCTACTGTTAAGATTTTTCCTTTTAAATGTTCCATAGTTATTGGTTCCGGTGTTGTTATGTCCTTAAATTTTACTCCCAATGTCATTCCTCCTTAATCGTATAATATTTTTTTTGGTTTATCGTTATCAAATATTGATTTGAATCCATCTTTGTAAGAGTTTGTATAGAATTGAATTCTTTTTATTTTATGGTCATCAAATATTAAGATTCCTATTAAAGTTAGCAGGTAATTCTTTATTACCGTTGTGTAAAATGATGGCTTGTTTGTTGAATATTTTCTTCCCAGCCATATAAGATTTCGTTGCATGTAATAGTTTATCCATAGCTTATCGTATGGTCTTCTGTCTACTGTTATTCCTAAAACGCTTTTCTTGAATGTTCCTTTTACACTTCCTTCCGCATGTTTTATAATGCTTCTGTTAACAAGCTTTATTTTTCCTACTGTTCTTAGTCTAATACAGTATTCTAAGTCATCGGCGTGGATGAAAAACTCTTTTTTAGGATATCCTACCTGTTTTATTGCTTCTTTTTTTATCAGCAGCCCTACAAATGATGCCATGTCTATGTCTGTTAATTCGGTTAATGTGTCTTCCTCTGTTATGTGCTCCTGTATAGGTAGTCCATGAGAGAAGTTGAAGTAACCCCTGTGATGATAAAGGATGTTGTCATCCATGTCTACTTTAAGGCTTGCCAATGCCACTGTATCTTCCAGATTATAATACGGTTTTAAGCATTCCAGACATGTTTTTGTTGGAAATGCATCGTCATCCATTATCCATACCCAATCGTAGTTATCTTCATAGGCAGATTTTACTCCTTCATAAAATCCACCTGCTCCGCCAACATTCTTGGACAGTCTTATGTATTTTATTTTTACATTGTTTTTGGTTGTTTGCATTACTGTTTTTTTATCATAAGATTCCGGTAGTTCTGGAATATACTGTTTTTCAAGTAATAATTCCTCGGTCTTATCTGTTGAATTATTATCTACTATGTATATTGCTTCAGGTTGTAGTGACTGATTAATTAATGAATTAAGACATTTAATTAATAATTCCTTTCTGTTGAATGTAACTACTACTGCACATACTGTGTTGTTCATAAATATTCCTTGTTTAGATTTTTATGCCAGTTCCATGCTGATTCTACTATTTTATCTATTTCCACATATTGCGGATTCCAGCCAAGCGTATCTTTGGCTTTTTTACTGCTTCCTATAAGTATTGCAGGATCTCCTTCACGTCGCTGTGTTTCAACAACATTAAAGTCCCGTTGTGTAACTTTTCTAACGGAATCTATCACTTCCCTTACTGAGAATCCTTTACCGTTTCCAAGATTAAATTCATTGCTGTCATTACCTTTTTCCAGATATTGTAATGCCAGTATGTGTGCATCCGCCAGGTCAGTTACATGTATGTAATCTCTTATACATGTTCCATCGGGGGTATCATAGTCTGTTCCAAATATTTTTATATTGTCTCTTTTACCTATTGCCGCATCAAGTATTAATGGTATTAAATGTGATTCAGGGTCGTGTGCTTCTCCTATTTCCCCTGATTTGTCGGCTCCTGATGCATTAAAGTATCTTAATATCACGGATTTTAAACCGTAGGCAGTATCATAGTCCTTGAGTATTCTTTCCACCATTAATTTTGTCCATCCATATGGATTTATCGGGTTTTGTGGGTGGTCTTCAACTAATGGTATTTTTTGTGGTATTCCATATGTTGCACATGTTGATGAGAATATGAATTTTTTTACGTTGTGTTTTAACATGACTTTTAGGAGGTTCATCGTGTTAACCACGTTGTTTGTATAATATTTTTCAGGATTTTGTACTGATTCCCCTACTTCTATGAATGATGAAAAGTGCATTACAGCTGTGATGTCATATTTTTCAAATACTTTGTCCAGTTCATCTATGTCTTTAAGGTCACATTTACAGAATGTTCCCCATTTAACAGCCTCTTCGTGTCCATAACTAAGGTTATCCAACACTATTGTCTCATATCCGGCTTCGGTTAATGCCTTGTTTGTGTGTGAGCCTATGTATCCTGCACCACCTACAATTAATATCATGATTAATGTCTCCTCTTATTGTAATAAATTATATTATAATATGTTTTTTATGAGTAAAAATATTTCTTAATTTAAATAGAAATAGATTCTTTGATTTAAGTGTAAAATAAAAGTTATAACTAAAAAATAGAATTATATGGTGTAATATTCACCATCTGCTTTTTCAACCCGTTTTAATAATTGCTTATTTTCTAATGATACAATGATATTGTATGTTCTTTTTGGAGATAATTCCAGTTCACCATACATTAATGCTCCTTCTAAAATATAACGGGGTGCATAATTGTCATATTTTGATATTACCTCATTAATTATATCATATGCATCTTCTTCCGTCTTATTGAGCATATACTGTTTGAGTTCGGATTTGTTTTCAACAACTTCTACTTCTGCATCCAAATTAAGATATGTGACATCTTTTGTAGAATCATCAAAATCTAAAATCTTTTTTTCCTTAAGAGAAGTTAATAAATCCACAATTTTTGTTTCCGAATAATCCAATACTTCCCTGATTACATCATATGATACTTTTTCAGGATATTCATCAATATTATTTTTAATAAATAAGATAACTTTGTTTTCATCATTAGTAATAATTTGCAATTATATGCACCTATATTTTTTATATAATGATTTATCTTTTTTATTTAAGAAAAAACTTTTTAATTGATATTGAAAATTTGGGTATTTTAACGGTTTTGATTAAATCTAAATTAAGTAGCATAATGACCTCTAAAACCTTAATTAAGGCTCAATATAATACAAAAACCAACAATTATATATTACCTCATAAAAATACTATAATAACTAAATTATTTCAAAAAAAAAGGGAGGTTCCAACAACTCATGTTAGACGCATTATATTTAAAATCAATAGAAAAAAAGGAAGAAATTGATAACTTCTTTAATAACATTACAAAAGACATTAATATAGAAGAAGTAAAAAAAGAATACAATGAATGTTCTTTTGATAAAATAAAACAGGATAAAAACTTTGCAGCTATTGACGGAAGCTTTAACAAAACAAAATTCATGGCAGGATACGTTTATGCAATAACAAGCCAAACAATTATCTCAAAATGTGGCGAAGACATAAAAAAAGAATCAAAAGGAGTGGACATAAAAACAATATCCACCATCCATGACACACGAATCGACAGTATACTATCTTTACAGATGAACATATTTGAACTAAAAAGCACAATAGACACGCTAAAAAAACATCCGGACCTTGATTACATGTTAATGGATGGAAGTATAAGTGGAACATTAACAAACTACAGACAACCAGAAATCCCTGAGGAATTAAAAGCATTCTTAAGAAATAAAAGTTATGAATATTTTGAAAAAGAACTGGAAAAGGACGAAATATCCCTGGAAATCATTACAGAAAGAAAAAAAGAAAACCTAAAACAAACGTGCAATATATTCATAGAAGAAAAAAAATTAGATATCAACTATGATGATATCGAGATGAATATAATACTATGTTTAGAGGGATATGAACAATTATTTTGCATAAATTACTTGTTAAAACACTTTAAAGAAAAAATTATATGCGTATCAAAGACAAGTTCAAAACAATCATTGTTTAATGAAGATATTCCTGATATTGCAGTCATTGAATATACATGTAATAAATCAGGTTATACCAAACCAAGATTACTTGAATCAATGAGACCATTCAGATATATAAATCAAGCTTTAATACAAGTAGATTTCCCAGTTAAGAAGTTAGAATTAACAAACACACCATATGAAATATTTTTCACTAAACTTGAGGACAAATCACAGGTATTAAAAATTGAAATACCTAGAAAACTAAAAGGCGAAAACGAAGTAATCATGATATTGAATAATTTAGAAAGCATTAGTATAAATGGATACCCTCATATTCTTAAAAAGGCACATGATGAAGTAAAAATAGGAACCAAATTCATGAAACGTATAACCAAAGATGTTAACCTTTCAAATAGAGAAGACAGATCAGTATTAAATTAAACAACACAGGTGATAAAAAATGGCAGATATAATAGGAAGATGTTATGGTGAAACTGAACCACATAAAGTAGCATTCATATCAAAGAAAACTCCGGCAGTAAACGAATATGTTTATTTGGAATATAATGGAAGAACAGTAATGGGAATAATAGACACGTTACTTAGAGGAAGTTTCACATTAAGTGATGACTTACTGGATGAAGATGCAATAGGAAAAATTGTGGATATCGAAGGAATGAGTGACCAATACATAAGAGGAGAAGTAACAATACTGGGAGATATAAATACATTAGAAATTCCCCGAACACCAGCACCCATAGGAACTCCAATAATTAGAGCAACAATAGACCAATTAGACCAACTTTTCCATAATAATGAAGGAATAAAAATTGGTACTGTTCTTTCACAACCAGAAGTAGATGTAAAACTAGATGTAAACAAGATGGTTTCTAGACATCTGGGAATACTAGCAATGACTGGAGCAGGTAAATCAAATGCAACAAGTGTTATAATTGATGAACTGTTATTATTAGGTGGAACAATTCTTGTATTTGATATGCACTCCGAATATGGGAAAACAAAATTCAATAATGGCAGTAAAAAGAGTATTGATGCAAAAATTAATCCCCGATACTTAAACATTCATGAATATAAACGTTTAGCAAGAATTCCAGATTCTGCAACTAATCAGGAAAGATACTTGCGTGAAGCTTACGATTATGCTAAAAAATTGGATAAAAATGGAAAATGTTCTAGTTTTATTGATAGTATGATTTTTTATGCTAACAGTAAAGCAAATGAATTTGGAGAAGAAGGAAATAAAAATAAATCACATGAAGATGCGGCAAGACAAGTAGAATTCAAACTAGATGACATGAAACGAATTTATCATTCCATTCTAGATAAAACAGATGTCGATGATATAGTAAATATATTAGAAGTAGGTAAAGTAAATATTATTTCCTTAAGTTCATTAGATGAAATAGCTACCGATATAATAGTAAATCACGTGCTATCAGAAATATTAAGAAGAAGAAAAAATGCCAGGACAACAGGAGAAGAACCTACACTAGATTTCCCAATATTTAATATAATAGAAGAAGCACATATCTTAGCATCACAAAGAAGAGACACCAGATCTAAAAAAACCATCAGCAGAATTGCAAGAGAAGGACGTAAATTTGGAGTAGGCCTATGTCTTGTTAGTCAAAGTCCAAAATCACTGGATAGTGAATCACTATCACAATTAAACAACCTGATAATATTAAGATTAGTAGAACCAAGTGATCAAGCACATGTACAAAAAAGCAGTGAAAGCCTAAGTGAAGATCTGCTAAAAAAATTACCATCATTAAATGTTGGAGAAGCAGTAGTGCTAGGACAAATGACAAAAGTGCCAACACTCGTAAAAATAGATGAATTCAAAGGAACCACAATAGGTAATGATTTAGATATTTTGGATATCTGGAGAACTGCAAAAAGAGAAAAAGAAGAAAGAAATAAACAAAATATGACAGAAATAGATGAGTTGTTTTAAATGACTATTACAATAGCACACCTTGCCGATACACATTTGGGTTATCAACAATATGGATTAATTGAAAGAGAAAAAGATTTTTATGATTCTTTTGAAAACATTATTGATGACATAATTGACAAAAATGTAGATTATGTTATTCATAGTGGTGACCTATTCGAACACTCAAAACCACCCATAAATGCATTATTATGTGCCCAAAAAGGTTTTTTAAGATTGATTGAGAATAATATTAAGATAATTGTTATTGCAGGAAATCATGACATTGTTCAAAAAAGAGAAACTTCCATACCACAAGAATTATACAAAAATGAAAATTTTACCATATTAAATCATAAAAATAGGGTTTATGAGATTAATGAAGATATAGTTATTGCCGGAATACAATTTATTCGAAAATCTCTTGAAGAAAGTGTTAAACAAATACTGTATGAAATTCAAGAAGAGGTTCAAGGATACAAACATAAAATATTAATGTTACATGGTTCAACAAGAAAACATTTTGAACTTAATCCAGAATTTGAATTAGATACAATTCCCGAAGGATTCGACTATTATGCAATGGGTCATCTACATAAACGTATACTAGAAAAAGACTTTAAAGGGGGCATCTTATCATATCCGGGTTCTACTGACATTAGAGAAAAAGGAGAAATAAGTGATTATGATAGTAATGGTAAAGGCTATAATTTACTAACAATTGATGATGAACTAAAAGTTGAATATGTTAACATTCCTCTTGAACGTAAATTTATTGTTGAAAGTATCAAATATCCTGAGTTAGATAATAAATTAGATGAATTAGAGTATGAGATTAAAAATGATATTCTTACAAAATATGAAAAGAAGCCAGTATTACTTATTAATGTTAAAGAAGGAGATTTTGATAAATCAGAAGTTTCAGAAAAAGTATATGATAAACTAAAAGACTTATCTTTAATAATTAAACTTACATACAATCCAGATATTATAATTCACGGACCATCCGGAGAAAATCCTAAGGTAAGAGCCGAAGAATTAATTATTGAACATTTAAAAGAATTTAAAGATGAAAAAATTACTAATCTTGGTTTAGACCTTTATAAAACGTTATCCCAAAAGAATACGGAAGAAGCTGAAGAAATATCCGAAAGATTTTATAAGAAATATTATTACAATATAGAAGGAGAAAAAAATGATAATTAACAGTATTACATTAGAAAATTTTAAATCTCATAAACATAGCCACATTGAGTTAAATAGAGGAATCTCCTTAATATTAGGATCCAACGGTGCAGGTAAATCAAGTATATTTGAAGCCATAAGTTATTCATTCTTCAAAGATTTCAATGGAACACTTGATGAAATAGTTAGAAAACCAGCCGATGAGAACGATATTGTAAAACAAATGAAAGTGACCGTTGAGTTTGAAATTAATACTAATCATTATAAATTAATTAGAGGACGAAAGACAAATGCATTTGCAGAACTTCATGCCATAGAAAACGGCAAACCATTCAAAATATGTGATGGCGATACCTTAGTTACCAATGAAATTAAGAAAAGATTAGGTCTTGAAGCTAAATCATTTAAAAATGCTGTTTATATTGAACAAGGTGAAATAACAGACTTAATTGATAAGACTCCCGCTGAAAAAAAAGAATTAATAGCTAAATTATTAAATATTGATAGTTTAGAAACGGCACAACTTGAATTAAAACAGATTATTGACAAATATGACAGACAAAAATCTGAAAATGATGGTAAATTGTCTAACAAGGATTCGTTAGAAGAAATTAAAAAAGAATTAAAAAATAAAATTGCAGAAAAACAATCGGAATTGGATATAATTATTCCAGAATATGATAATCTTAAAAAAGATTTAAATGCATTATCAGAAGATCTCCAAGAATCAGATAAAAATAAAAATGAATATGAAAAATTAAAATCACAAATTTTCCAACAGAAAAAATTACTCTCAAATTTGGAAGAACAAAAAAAGAATAATGACCAAAAACTTAATGAAATTGGAGAACTTGAGAAAAATAATGTTGATCTGAAGAAATATGTTGAAAAATTACCACATTTAAAAGATTTAAAAGAGCTTGAATCAGAAAAAACTACTTGTTTAATACGATTAGAAAATGTTAATTCAACATTAGAAAAAATTAAAACATATAAAAAATCTTTAGAGGATAATGAAAAATCATATTTAGAATATTATAATATAACTGATGAACTTGAATCTTTAAATTCTGAAAGAAAAGTATTAGAAGAAAAAGTAAAGAATAATCAGGAAATTAATGTTAAAATAGATGATAAACAAGGAAGAAAAAAGGATATTTTAACTTATATTAGAAATATTTCAAATCATGCTTCAAAAATTTTTAATGAAAACTTCAATAATCCTGAAGAAGTTGAAAATAAAGTCTTAGAAGAAACAGAAAAAACTGAGAAAAGTAAGAAAAGTTTAGAAGAAAATATTAAAGAAAATGATAAGACAATATTTTCTAAACGTAGCGAATTAAAAAATATTGAGAAATCACTTAAAGATTTAGAAAATACTAAGGATACCTGTCCAATATGTCAATCTAATATATCTCATGAAAAGCATGTTGAATTATCAAAACAATATACTGAGGATATTAGAAAGATTGAACTTAAAATTAATGAATTGATTGAAGCTAACAATAATCATAATGCTAAACTTAAAGATGTTAATAATTATCTTGAAAATATTAATGAAATTGATATTTCAAAGCTTAAAGATCAGTACACTGAATTTAATAATTTGATTGAAGAAATTAAAGAGTTAGAGAAATCAATTCCACAGGTGAAAGAAGATGCTGAAGCATTAGAAAAATTGGATAAAAGTATAGATGAAAAAAGAATTCATCAAAAAGAGATTGAATCTGAACGTAATGCATATATTGTTGCTAAAGATAATCTTGAAAAAATAGATATTGAAGAAAAAGAAAAGGACAAGAAAGAAATTGAGTCTAATCTACAGGAAATAAAAGATAAATGTAGAAGCATAATCTCTAAATATGATATTCGTGATGATTTAGATAAGACCTTGGAGTTTACTGAGAAGAAAGTGGAAGAGTACCATAGAAATGAAGCAATTATTGAAAGTAAAGAAAATATACTCAACGAAAATAAAAAAGTGAATGATAATATCATAAATGAATCTTCTAACTTAAGAATTATTGAAGAAAAAATCAATAATTTGAATTATGATGAAGAAGACAATAAAAAATTACACGAAACTTATACATCACAAGAAGATAAAGTTGAAACAATTAAAACAACAATAACCAGATGTGATGTTGAAATTAAAAAAGATGAAGAATCATTAGAAAGAAACAAAAAAGAACTTGAGGAACTTGAAGAAGTTTCAAGAGAACAAAAACATTTAAAGGATTATATTAAGTTATTAACTATTATTCGTGAACTTTATAGTAAAGATGGCGTACAAAAAGATTTACTTGATGCTGCACGACCTGAAATTCAAAAATATACTATGGATATTTTTAATGATTTTGACTTCGATTATTCAGAATTAAGAATTGATTCAGGGTATGATATTAGCGTAGTAAATAAAAATGAAGTATTGAATTCAAATATGATGAGTGGTGGGGAAAGGATAGTTATTGCTCTTGCTTTAAGACTTGGTATTGCTCGTGTAATATCTAAAGATAGAACAGAATTACTACTCCTTGATGAACCTACCATCCATTTAGATGCTGAAAAACGTGAACGATTAATTGAAATTATTAGTTCTACTGAGATCGTTCCACAAATGATTGTTGTAACTCATGATGACGGAATGGAAGCCCTCTCTAATCACATTATAAAAATCAGTAAGGTTAATGGAATATCGCATGTTGATAATAGTTAAACCTATTATCTAACTATTTTTGGAATAATTATTAAAAAGTAAATTGTATTGTAAACACTTAAAAAATAGAATTATATTTAAGGGTTAAATAAAAAAAAAGATATGATATTTATCAATAATAACTATTGATAACCCTTTAATATCATATAATATAACTTATAGAAGTAAAGAAACAATTATTACATGATGTTGTATTTTTGTAATAATAAGAATTCTTCTGTAGTTAATTTTTTACCATCTTTGAATTTTTGGAAGATTTCTTCTGCTTGTTCTTTTTCTTTTTTATCACTATCTGATTTTTCTTCAGATTTTCTTCCTCTAGGTTTAGCTTTTGCCTGATCCATGAATTTGTTAACTTTTCTGATTTCAGATAATTTTGCTTTAACTTCTTCATGTTTTGCTGTTGCTGCATTTCTAGATTTTATGAAGTCGCGATGTCTATTATCAGCATCTTCTCTGATACCATCAATTTGATTAAAGTAATCAATCATTTCTTCATGAATAGCTTGTGCTTTATCAGATAATTCAACTACTTTCTGATGGTATGTTTCTGATTTTTCTTTTAATTCTTCAGCTGCTTTTTCTTCTTCTTCATCACTTTGGATTTTCTTAAGCTGTTTTGTTAAATCAGATACTCTTTTTACAAGCTCGTTTTCTTTTCTGATATCTAATACTTTAGTCTGTATTGTTTTATCAATTTTGTTGATTTCTGCTTGAATGTTGGAGATTTCTTTTTTACCAGAGTTCCATTCAACTTTTTTAAGTTCTTCGTTACATTCATTTCTTAAATCTTTGTTTTCACGAACTTGTTTGTTGATTTCATCTCTTTCATTTCTTTTTTCTAAAGCAATTTTAAGTGTGTCTTTGAGTTTTTGATTTAACTCGTCACGTTCTTTTCTATATACTTTAGTTTCTTCATTCATCTGATCTCTTTCATTTTTGAGGTCTGTTAGTTCAGATTCTAAAGTTCTTTTACATTGTAGTAACTGTTGGAAGTTTAGAATTGAATAATCAATAGCTGGTTTTTCTTCTTCAGCTTCAACTTCTTCAGCTTCAACTTCTTCAGCTTCAACTTCTTCAGCTTCAACTTCCTCTTCAACAGCTTCCTCATCCGCAACTTCTTCCTCTTCAGCTTCAACTTCTTCAGCTTCAACTTCTTCAGCTTCAACTTCTTCAGCTTCAACTTCTTCAGAAGCATCTTCAAAGGTTTCTTCAGTATCTACAGCTTCATCTTCAACATCATCTTCAGAAGCAGCTTCTACAGTTTCTTCAGGAACTTCTTCAACATCAGTTTCTTCAACTTCCTCGGAAACTTCTTCAACATCTTCCATAACTTCTTCAGTAGCTTCAGCTTCTACATCTTCAATTTCTTCTGTAACTTCTTCTGCTACAACTTCTTCTTCAGTAGTGGTAATTTCTTCTTCTGTTTCTTCTACTACTTCTTGAGTTTTCATTTCTTCGTCTGCCATTATATCAAGTACCATCCTAAGGTCTTTTTCATTGATTATAAAATCTGCGTGTTCTTTTAATATTGGTTTTGCATTATATGCTATTCCTATTTTAGCATTTTTTATCATTTCAAGGTCATTAGCCCCATCACCTATAGCTACACACTCATCTAGAGTTATACCTATGTCGTCAACTAGTTGCCTAAGAACATCAATTTTATCTTGTGTTACGAGTGGTCCTGAAACTTCACCTGTTAATTTACCATTTTCTGCTTCAAGGACATTGCAGAATACATAATCTGCACCTATCTTTTCTTTAATGATATTTCCCATAACATCAAAACTTCCAGAAATAATTGCTATTTTATATCCTTGTTTTTTTAATTCTGCTGCAGTTTCTTCAGCACCCGGGTTTAAGGATATGCTTTGCATTACTTCATCAATTTCGGCCGTACTGATGCCCTCTAATTTTTTTACTCGTTGTCTTATTGAATCTTCAAAAGGAATTTTTCCTTGCATTGCTTGTAAAGTTATGTCACTTATCTCTTTTTCAATACCTTTAATTTTTGCTATTTCATCTATTGTTTCAGTGTCTATTAAGACATTATCTAGATCAAATACTACCAATTTAATCAAAAGATCACCGATTTTTTTNNNAAATAAATTATCTCTTTTAATATTGGATTGACAAAATATTTAGTCTTCAATCAAGTATAATTCTGTTAAGCGTTCTTTAGTTTTTTGAACACCTAATAATGCTTGATCGGCTGTTTTTGCACCTGTACATACTACTTTTCCAGATCCAAATAATAATAATACTACTTTAGGATCGGACAATCGGTATACTAAACCTGGGAATTGTTCAGGTTCATATTCGGTGTTTTCCAAATCCAAAGCAACAGCTTCCAAATTCAATACTTTACCTAAATTAGCTGATGCTACAATATTCTGAATTTTTATATCATAATCTTCAGGAATAGATGGATCTAATTTTCTTATTTTATCTACGGTCATATGTATTGCTTTTTTTGAATCTTCAATACATTTTGCTCCAGTACATACAAGTTTACCAGATCCAAATATTAATGCAGCAGTTTTAGGTTCTTTAAGTTTGAATACTAATCCTGGAAATTGTTCTAGGTTGTATTCAACATTTTCTAAAGCTGGTGCAATTTTTGGTAACTCTAGCTTTTCGTCTTTTGTCTTGAATAATGATGCTGATGCTACAATGTTTTCAACTTTAATTTCAACATCTACCATTATTTCTCCTCCATAGAAGTGATAAAAAATTAATCATAATTAATATAAGTTGATAATATTTACTAGTTAAAAGATTAAAAAGTATAATAAAATTAATTTCTTGAATAAAATCCATTTGGGAGTTTAAGAAATCAGTCAACCACTATTTAATTATGTTAATAAAATTATATGATTTATTTAAAAAAATACTAAATAACATATTATGTATTTATATATGTACTCTTTTACTTTATAAATGTACCTATTTGGTTAAATATTATAATTGTGATATATATTATAAAACAACAGAAACGTGTATAATATGATAGAAGTTGAGATAAAAGCAAAAATTCAAAATCATAAGACAGCATTGGAAAAAATCAGAGATTTAGGAGGAGTATACTCCCATACGGAAATTCAACGTGACATATATTTTAATGGAGACAATAGAAATTTTAAGAATACTGATGAAGCTTTAAGAATTAGGGAAATACCTGTAGGGGATGATTTTAAATTGATATTAACCTATAAAGGTCCTAAATTAGATACAGAAACTAAAACCCGTAAAGAGATTGAAGTAGAAATTGATGATAAAGAAAAAATGACAGAAATCCTGATAAGTCTGGGATATAAACCATCTGCTATTGTAAACAAGGTTAGAAGAATATTCAAATATGAAGACTATACCATAACCGTTGATAAACTTAAAAATTTAGGATATTACATGGAAATTGAATACGTTACTGAAAATGAAAATGACATTGGGAATATTCAAGAGAAAATATTTGATATTTTCAGTAAATTGGGAATAAATGATGGTTTCGAAAAGACCTCTTATCTGGAATTACTTGAAAAAAATAAGACAAATAATATTAACTAATAAAATCAATATAATGATATACTTTATAGAATGACTTGTTAAATAAAAATAATATCTATTTTAATTTAAGAAAATTATTTATTTTCATTTACTATTTCTAATTTATAGAATGTAAATAATATGAGGGGGAAGCTAAAATTAAAGATAGATTCGTGAGTATATATAACCAGGAAGTAGAATATAATCTTCCTGATAAAATAAATATATACGATACAACACTAAGGGATGGAGAACAAACTCCAGGTGTATGCTTTTCATTGGACGAAAAGTTAGAAATAGCTCATAAGCTTGACGAACTAGGCATACCTCAAATTGAAGCTGGTTTTCCTATTGTATCAGAAAATGAGAAAAAATCTGTAAAAACAATAGCAAACGAAGGCTTAAATGCTGATATAATCTGTTTGACTAGAACAAAAAAAGAAGACATTGATGCCGCACTAGATGCTGACGTTGATGGTATTATCACATTCATGGGTTTATCTGATTTACATTTAAAACTAAAAATGAACAAACCACGTGATGAAGTCAATGAAATATGTATGAATGCTGTTGATTACGGTAAGGATCATGGTTTGTTTGTAGCATTCTCTGCAGAAGATGCTACCCGTACAGAGTTACCGAAACTACTTGAAGTGTACAAACAAGCACAGGACCATAAAGCAGACAGAATCCACATAGCTGATACAACAGGTTCTATTAATCCTTATGCAATGCAATATCTGGTAAGAAATATTAGAAAAGAGATTGAAGTAGAAATAGCATTACACTGTCATAATGATTTTGGATTCGCTGTTGCTAACTCTATAGCAGGATTATTTGAAGGTGCATCCAGCATATCCACAACTGTTAACGGTATTGGAGAAAGAGCAGGTAACGCTTCATTAGAAGAACTGATAATGGCACTTAAACTGTTATATAATAAGGATTTAGGATTTAAAACCGAAGTGATATCCGATTTATCCAGGATTGTATCCGAGTACAGTAAAATACCAGTACCTGACAGTAAAGCAATAGTGGGAAACAACGTGTTCAGACATGAATCAGGTATTCACGTAGATGCTATTGTTCAGGATCCTTTCTCATATGAACCGTTCCTACCGGAACTGATTGGAACTAAAAGACAGATAGTTCTGGGAAAACACTCAGGTAAATCCGCTATAATAGAAAAACTAGATTCACTGAATATTAAAGTTGATGAAAAGAAACTCTTGGAAATTGTTAAACTTGTCAAAGAAGAACGTGAACAAGGTTTTAGCATAACAAATGAAAAATTTGATGAAATCTTATTAAAAGCTAATATTAAAAGATGATGGTTTAAATGAACATAAGTGAAAAGATTTTAGCCAAAGCTTCAAACAGGGAGGAAGTAAGTCCTGGAGATACTGTTAATGCAGATATCGATGTCGCCATGAGCCATGATGGAACAAGTCCTCCAACAATCAAAGTTTTTGAACAAATTGCTGAAAAAGTCTGGGATCCTGAAAAGATTGTACTGGTCTTTGACCATAATGTGCCTGCAAATACTATGGGTTCTGCAGAGTTTCAAGAAGTGGTGCGTGACTTTGCTAAAAAACAGGGAATAAAACATATTTACAAACAGGGAGAAGGCATTTGTCACCAGGTATTGCCACAAGAGGGACACGTCAAGCCATCCACGGTAATTGTTGGTGCAGATTCACATACGTGCACATATGGTGCTTTTGGAGCATTTTCAACAGGTCTGGGAGCTACCGACCTTGCAATGGTATATGCAACGGGTAAAACCTGGTTCAATGTTCCGGAAACGTTGAAGATTAATGTAAATGGTACATTACAGAAAAATGTTTATTCTAAAGATTTAATTCTGAATATCATAAAGACATTGGGTTCATACGGTGGAACATATAAAAGTCTGGAATTTCATGGAAACACTATTGATAACTTATCCGTTGATGCCCGGATGACAATGACAAACATGGTTATTGAATGCGGTGCAAAGAACGGGATTATGGTACCGAACAAAAGTACAAAGGAATACCTGGCTCAAAGGGGAATTAAAGACTATACCGTTACCACTCCTGATAAAGATGCCGAGTATGAAAAAGTTTATGACTTTGATGTTGATGATTTGAGGCCACAGGTTGCTTGTCCACATAACGTGGATAACGTTGAAGATGTGGATAAAGTAGCGGGAACTACCATAAATCAGGCAGTTCTGGGCTCATGTACCAACGGCCGATATGAAGATTTGCAGCAGGCAGCAGAGATTCTTGAAGGACATAAAGTTCATGAGGATGTTCAGTTACTGGTATTTCCTGCATCACGTAAAATTTATCAGGAAGCAATAAACAATGGATTAATCCAGATATTCCTTGAATCAAATGCTATTGTATGCAATCCTGGTTGTGGACCTTGTTTAGGTGCACATATGGGTGTAATGACCGATAACATGACCTGTATCTCAACAACCAACAGAAACTTCCTGGGACGTATGGGTAGTGCAAAATCATATGTTTACCTATCAAACCCGGCAGTTGTTGCTGCTTCTTCAATAACCGGAGAAATCACTGACCCTTCAAATATTTAATTCTCTTTTTAAAAATTTTTTTTTGTAAAAATAGTAAAAAAATGGTGTGGAAGTTAGAATTCATTAACTTTCTGCTTAATGTAATCCAATATTTCATCTCTTGCTTCATCATGAGTTAATGCCATATCTATAGAACTTTTCAGCCATTCCATTGTATTTCCAATATCATAAATAGTTCCTTCAAATGTAGTGGCATAAACATTGTCCTGTTCATTGATTGCATCGGTAAGCTGTATTTCTCCACCTACACCGGCTTCTATTGTGTCAAGTTTATCGAATATGTCCGGTGTAAGAATATAACGGCCTGTAATTCCCAGATTTGATGGTGCATCTTCAAGTTTTGGTTTTTCAACAAGATTATTCACTTTAAAAATATTGTCTTCCACTTGTGTACCATCGACTATTCCATAGCGTTCAATTTTTCTTTCAGGTAATTCTTCTATTGCTATAACTGAACCGCCATACTTTTTATGAACGTTTATCAGTTGTTTAGTGCATGGCGTATCTGAGTAGGTGATTGTATCTCCCAACAATACTGCGAAAGGTTCATTGCCTATATGTTTTTTTGCACAACTTATTGCATCACCAAGACCATTCTGTTTCTTTTGACGTACATAAAATATGTCAGCCATGTTAGAAATTGCCTGTACCTCATTCAAATAATCTATTTTTCCTTTTTGTTCAAGATTATGTTCCAATTCGAAAGATTTATCAAAATGATCCTCAATTGGCCTTTTTCCTTTACCTGTGATAATTATAATATCATCAATACCAGAATTCACCGCTTCTTCGACAACGTACTGTATTGTAGGCTTATTAAAGACTGGTAACATTTCCTTTGGTTGAGCTTTTGTAGCAGGAAGGAATCTTGTACCTAAACCTGCTGCCGGAATTACTGCTTTCATTATTTAATCTCCTATAATTTTACTATTGAATTTTCTCCTATAACAAAACTTCGACCTTTTGGGTATTTGTCATCATCAGATATAATTTTTGAGTTTAAACCTAACAAACTTTCAGTTATACGTTTATCTGATTTGATGATTGAATTTCCAATAATAATTGACGAATCTATCTCTGACTCTATTAGTTTGGTGTTGTCACCAATGGACGTGTACGGTCCGACATATCCTTTAATTTCACAGTTTTCACCAATAATTGCAGGACCTTTAATAACAGAACCAGACTTAACAACTGTGTTTTTACCAATGACTACTCTTCCCTTAATCTTAACATCATCCTCCAGAGTACCCTGTATATCTGTTTTAATCGTTTCAAGAATTAACTGATTTGCATCAAGAACATCTTCGGGTTTTCCAGTATCCTTCCACCAGCCCTCAACAACGAAAGAATCTACATTGAAACCGTCATCAATTAATTGTTGAATAGCATCGGTAATTTCTAACTCATCTCTCCATGAAGGCTTAATTTTTTCAATGGCATCGAATATGGAATTTTTGAACAGGTAAATACCTACCAGTGCAAGATTACTTTTTGGATGTTCAGGTTTTTCAACAAGATTAATGATTTTACCCTCGTCATTCAATTCCGCAACACCAAACTGTCGTGGATCTGCAACTTCCTGTAAAAGTAAACGAGAAGCAAAATCGGACTCATCAAAACCGCTGACAAACTCTTCAATTCCTGATTTTAAGATATTGTCTCCAAGATACATTACAAAGGAATCTCCGTCAACAAACTCTTGAGCAGTTTTTGCTGCATGAGCCAATCCTTTAGGTTCACCCTGCATAATGTATGTGATATTTACGCCAAACTTTGAACCATCCCCTAAAGCATCCTTAATCTTATTAGGCATGTTGGTTCCAAGAATGATACCTATATCTGTGATACCAGCATCACGTAAATCTTCTATAGCATAATCAATAACTGGCTTGTTAGCAATAGGAATCAACTGTTTAGGACCTGTATGAGTCAAAGGCCTGAGTCTAGTACCATGACCACCAGATAAAATAACACCTTTCATGTGAAAATCACCTATAATCTAATTTTTATCCCAAGGATAATTCGTATAATTCTTCTATTATAGGTATACTTTTATTTTTAAAATAATATAAATTTTTTTAAAAAACAGTTAAACGAAGTCCAAAAATAAAAATGGGAGATTAGAAAATTATAACTTCACAATGTTTTTGTTGCTTTATATAACCGTTCACAATTATCCTTATACCAGTTAACGGTTTTTTCCATGGCATCTTCAAATGTCCACTGTGGTTGCCATCCGAGTTTTTTGGTTTTTGTTGCATCAAGTGAATATCTTCTGTCGTGACCTAAACGGTCTTCCACATGCTGAATGAGTGTTTCAGGTTTACCAAGCTTTTCAAGTATGAGTTTAGTGATTTCAAGATTGTTTTTCTCATTTCCACCACCAATGTTATATACTTCACCAATTTTACCCTTATGCAATACAGTATCTACTCCAGCACAGTTGTCTTCTACGTAAATCCAGTCACGAACATTTTTTCCATCCCCATAAACCGGTAGTTTCTCATCATGCAATGCTTTGAGAATAAATAGTGGTATTAATTTTTCCGGAAACTGTCTTGGACCAAAATTGTTACTGCTGCGTGTAATCATAACAGGTACATCATATGTCTTATAATACGCGTTTACCAGTAAATCTCCACCAGCTTTACTGGCTGAATATGGACTGGACGGATCTATGTTATCAGTTTCCTTAAATGAACCTTCAAGTATGCTGCCGTATACTTCATCCGTAGATATTTGAATATATTTTTCTACATCAAACTTTCTTACAAGTTCAAGAAGATTCTGTGTTCCAAGAACATCGGATTTGACAAATGATGCAGGATCCGTGATAGATTTATCCACGTGAGTTTCGGCAGCAAAATTAACAACATAATCTGCATCTTTCATTGCTTCGGATGCTGCTTTTTCATCTGCAATATCCCCTTTAATAAAGTTAATATTGTCCAATCCATTAAGATTTTCCATATCTCCTGCGTAAGTTAACTTATCCAGTACTGTAATATCATAATCATCATATTTGTTAGCAACGTAATGAACAAAGTTAGAGCCTATAAAACCGGCCCCACCAGTTATCATAATTTTCAAAATAATCACCCTATGTTTATATAGCATTATTGTAGTTATATTTAGATTTATTTCTAATTTTATTAAAATTTATTGATAAAAAAAATTATTGTAAAAAAAAAGTTAACTGTTTAAAGATTATTCGATACAATACTTATAGTGAAAGGGTGTTAACAGTATTCACCATATTCACATCCGGTATTTTCAAGTTTTACGTGATCGATAAGAGTTCCGTCCTTTTTATATAATTTAAGTTCACCAAAACCGTTTCCACCATTCCACAACCTGTTATGTAATTTTTTACCGTTTGGTGCCTCATAATTAATCAGCAGCATTTCATCACGTTTACAGTGTAATACAAGTTCTATGCGTGAATTCTTATTTGATGCATTAACTTTCCATGTATGAACTTCTTCACCCTCCTCGAAATCAAAATCAATTTTTACCAGATTCCAAAATCTTGCAAAGTTATATTCATACATTTTACCCTCATAATAGAAACCAATCAACAGTTTTCTAGGAATTTCTATTCCAAAAGCCTTAGGCTTTCCACCACCAGCTTCAAAAGCTGAGTTTTCAAGTTTCTCTCCAGTGACTAAACTTGTAATGTTACATGATGATATCCATAACCATGGACTGGTGAAGTCTCCTCCCCAGTTTTTGTCTGCATATCCATATGATTTTTCCGGAATGACTTCGTATTCCTCACCATCATAGTATACTGTACCTTTATACTGTGTTTTTATACCTTCAGCGTGCCAAAACATCTCAAATGAATTCAGTTTTCTGAATAATTTACTTGCACCATAACCAACATTGAATGTTATCTGTTTATCAATTTCTAAATCCCATCGTATTTCTCCAGCATCAGACATGTATTCCGGATGTTCTTTTGCTTCCTGTAATGATACTTTAGAATAACCGGACATGTGTGTTTCAGTTAATGTGCAATCTCCTACTGTTATATCCAATTTATTATCAGGACAATGGAAATCTTTCATTGAATAGAAGTTATGAATTTGTTTTGGATTTTTTCCCCAAGTCCCCGCCATTATCATGCAGTAAGATGGTTTTTTACCGAGTTGTATATTCTCTTTCAATTGTCCTAAAGTAGGTTTTTCTTCGGCCAAAGCAGGATTGCAAACAAAGTATTCAATAAAAAATGGCCTGGCTTCTCCTGTTCTTTTATTATATGCTGTAAATGAATGCCACCACCAGTCATAACCTTTTTTAGCCAATGGTCCATGCAACATATAATAATCCCTTGTTATATCACTTTTATTCAATTTTAATCATCCTCACAATTAGCTGAAAATATAATAAATAAAAAGATATTGTTTTCTTCATATTTCTTTTTAAAAATAATCGTTTAAATAATTAGTATGTCAAAAACAGACATATGTGTTGATTGAATAAATTATTATTACTTTGAATTAATAATATATAAATATGAAATATTTTATTACAGGAGGCAGTGGTCTGCTCGGTGAAAGATTAGCTGCCGTGTCAAATGATAATGATGAACTCACACTGGTACATAACAGTAATCCTAAAGAAAATACTGTTAAATGTGATGTTACTAATGAAAAAGAAGTTTTTGAAAGTGTTGAACGTGAAAATCCTGACGTGTTAATCCATTGTGCTGCAATGACAAACGTTGATCTTTGTGAAGATGAAGTGGAACTTGCCTACAAAATCAACGGGGATGCAACAGGTTATCTTGCGAAGGCTGCAGAAAAGATTGGTGCTAAGATCATTTATGTTTCAACGGATTTTGTTTTTGATGGTGCAAGAGGATATTATAAGGAAGATGAAACAGTTAATCCTGAAGGTATTTATGCAAAAAGCAAATATGAAGGTGAAGTGCAGTTACAACAATACAGTGATAACTGGGCTATTGCAAGAGTTAGTGTACTGTATGGATGGCACAGTGCCAGACCCAACTTTACCAGCTGGGTAGTTAATGAATTGAGACATAAGCGAGAGATAAATATTGTCACCGACCAAATTAATTCGCCAACATTAGCTGATAATGCTGCAGAAGCTATTTTTGAAATTGCTAAACAAGATAAAAAGGGCATATTCCACACAGCAGGAAATGATGCTATAAATCGTTTTGACTTTACTCGTAAAATAGCTGATGCGTTTGATTTGGATGATACACTGATAAATCCTACAACTAGTGAAATTTTTGTTCAAAAAGCACCAAGACCTAGAGATTCATCATTGAATGTTGAAAAAGTAGAACGAGAACTTGGTATGAAAATGGAAACATGTACCGAATCACTTAGAAGAATGGCTGATATGGAAAAAGATTTATATTAATCTTTTANNTAATCCTTTTTTAATTCAATAATATTCTTAATAGAAATATTTATATATTATAATGAAGATAATCAGTAATAACCTTTATTTTGTAAGGTTTAATGGTTAAATCCATCCTTAGAAATATTATACTTTTTTTGATGCGGGGGTGGTCGAGCGGTCAAAGGCGCTAGGTTGAGGGCCTAGTGAGGTAGTCTCTTCGCGGGTTCGATTCCCGTCTCCCGCATTTCAATAATTTATTAACTTAACTTGTTCTTATTGTAACTTTTAGTTTTGAACCCTGTTTTAATTCGTTTATTAAATTCTTATTTAAATCTATTGCGGCTTTATCAGCCTTTATCATCAATGTTCTACTGCAGGTAAAATCACTTTTTCTACATACCATATCTGATGGATGGTCCAACGTTAGTTTTGATGAACCGTATCCTACTATTTTATCAGAACAATTATCTGATTCAAGTATTAATTCTATTTTATTGTTATCTGTTTGTATATCTTTTTTTATTTCTTCCGGCAAGTCTTTTAATGTTGTATTGGAAGATACTCCAATGATACAATCCCCTTTAAGTGTTAATGTTGGATCTGTAGTAATTTCAAAGGTCGATTTATGTTTAGAAGTAACATTTTGATGACCTGATGCTATAAAACTATATTCCATATATTCACCATAGATATTATTAATTATTATATTGACCGAAAATACTATTAAAATAAGTGATTTTATGAATGATGATGTGGGTATTGATAAGGGTAATTATTGTCTTATTATTCATATGTTAAGTGATTCTAAGATTAAAATTGGAGCAAAAGGTTTTATGAGTTTTAAGAGTGGTTATTACGTTTATGTTGGAAGTGCTTTGAATTCATTATCCAAACGTATAGAAAGACATGTTTCGGATAAAAAGAAGAAACACTGGCATGTTGATTATTTATTATTGAATAATAATACAATTATTGAAGAGGTCATATACACTTATTGTTCTAAAAAAATTGAATGTGATATATCAAACAAAATAAACAAATGTACGGATGATTATATTGAAGTGTTTGGTTGTTCTGATTGTAATTGTTCATCACATTTGTATTATTTTGACAGTTATGATGATGCCCTAAAATCAAGTATTGAAGCCTATAAAAAAATTGGTTATAAACCATATTCATGGTTTAATTAAACATATTTATGGAAGAATTTTTCGAACTCTTCAGGCGTCATTGGTGTTGGAGTTGAAAATGAATTGTTTTCTATAATTGTAGAAACCAGTTGCCTATACTTGTCTGCCTGTTGTGAATCCGGAAACATTTCCAATACTGTACAAGCATTGTATTCACTTTTTTGCACTAAATCACTACGTGGAATAACACTGATTACCTTACTGGATATTAGAGAAGCAAACTCATTTACAATCTCTATCTCATCCTTGACATTTCGACAGTTACATATTATTCCACCCAACTTACCATTTAACTTTTGGACACCCTTAGCTATGTTGTTAGCTGCATATAATGACATATACTCACCACTGGTTACAATGTACACTTCATCGGCATATTCTTCACGTAACGGTACGCTGAATCCACCGCATACAACATCCCCCAACACATCGTATATTACCAAATCGGGATCATTTTTAAAAGCGGATAATTTGTCCAATAGTTTCATAGCAACTATTACTCCCCTTCCAGCACAACCCACGCCAGGTTCCGGCCCACCGGCCTCAACACATAATGTATTATTAAATCCTTCATACACCACGTCATCAAATTCCGGTTGCTTGTTTTCCCTAATTGTGTCAAGTATTGTAGGTATTCTTTTTCCAACCAACGTACGTGTAGTATCTGCTTTTGGATCACATCCTATAACAAAAGTGTCCTTATCATAAGCGGCCGCCATGTTGGATACTGTTGTTGATTTTCCTATTCCACCTTTACCGTAAATAGCTATTTTTTTAAGCAATCATATCCCTCCATCATCGAGTAAAACTTTCTTGTAGACATGATCGTTTTCACGTACAATATTCTCTAATTTTATTCCAACAGACTCATCAGCAACTGTTTCAACATTTTTTCCATCAATTTGCATTGATGAAACCTCTTCCGTGATACTTCCAGTCTTATTTCCCTGTATGATTATAGTATCCCCTACCTTTAATGTATCCCAGAGCTTTATTTCAGCTACATTAATCTTTTTATAGAAGTTTGTTACCTGACCTATATCGACCTTTTTGTATGTGGCCTGATTATCAAAACTTGTTTCTTTAGGTGTTCTAAAATAAAATCCGGTGTCAAAACCCCTGTTAAATACGGATTTCAGTTCATTTTTCCATTTTGGCAGTAGTTCTCCAGAATATTCATCCCATAATCCATCCTGGTATAATTTTATTGCTTCAGAATAACATTTTGTAACTGTTGAAACATAATCTGGTGCTCTTGCCCTTCCTTCTATTTTAAATGCGTCAATATTTGCATCTATTAGTTCAGGAATATGTTCAATCATGCACATATCTCTTGGACTGAGTAATCTGGATTTTTCTATACTGTTATCTTCAGGTTTGGATAATATCAATTCCTTGTTTTCTGTAGACTGTAACTTCCATTCTTGTCTACATGGTTGAAGACATTCACCGCAGTTTGCATTCCTATCATAAAAATATGAACTTAAAAAACATCTGCCCGATACTGCAACGCACATTGCTCCATGTATAAATGTTTCAATTTCTATGGGTGATTTTTTCCTAATGTTTTTAATATCTTCTAAAGACAATTCCCGAGACAATACTGCTCGCGTTACTCCAAGCTCTTTATATAACTTTAATGATTCACTGTTTGTTACATTTGCCTGTACACTCAGATGTAACGGAATTGAATGTTTGTTTGCAACATTAATCATGCCCATATCCGAGATAATTAAAGCATCAACATCATATTCCTCAAGTTTATTCAACTGTTTTTTGTATTTTTCCAACTGATAATCAGTTACAATAGTATTTGTACAGACATAGAGTTTTTTATTGTTATCATGACACTGTTTAACAATGTCTTTTATATCATTTAACTCTATATTGGCAACATTCGCCCTCATGTTATAATCGGTTATCCCTATATAAACCGAGTCTGCATTATTGTTTATTGCAGCACTAACGGAACGTTTATCTCTAGCAGGAGCTAATAATTCGACCATTATAATCACTTAAGTAATATATTAAAAAAAAGGCATTTTTGAAGAATAATCATTCTTCGTCTTTGTACAATTCAGGAGGGATGATTGTAGGATATTCTTCTGTTATACATCCCAAACATAAGTCTTCACGTGGTGTTCCAATTGATTCCACAAGACCTTCCATACTGATATATCCTACACTATCCACACCTATGATATCCCGTATTTCTTCATTTGTTCTGTCAACTGCAAGTAATTCCTCTTTTGTAGCCATTGCTATTCCATAGTAACATGGGGATATGATTTCAGGACAACCTATTAATAAATGTACTTCTTTTGCTCCGGCTTCTCGAATCATTTTGATGATTGTTCTTGATGTTGTTCCTCGTACTACACTATCATCAATAACAATTACTCTTTTATCCTTAAGTACTGAGCTAACAGTGTTCATCTTAAGTTTTACAGCAGTATCCCTGTCTTTTTGTGTAGGCATTATAAATGTTCTTCCGACATACCTGTTTTTTATGAGACCTTCCGCATATGGAATTCCGGATGCTCTTGCATATGCCAATGTAGCCGGTATGGATGAATCAGGTACTGCTATTACAACATCGGCTTCTATAGGATATTCTTTTGCCAAACGTTCTCCAATATTTAAACGTACTTCATAGACACTTTTATCAAATATTATACTGTCTGGTCTTGCAAAATACAAATATTCAAACATACAATTTGCCGTATGACCTGGCGTAGGCATTTTATGACTTGTTTCTACACCATCTTTAATTTCTAGTATTTCACCGGGTTCTATTGTTCTTTCATAAGCAATATCCAATGAATCAAATGCTACAGACTCTGATGCTATAACTACAAAGTCATCACTTCTTCCTATGGACAATGGTTTCATGCCTAACGGATCACGTACAGCATATAACACTCCGTTAATTACTGTTACAAAGGAGTATGATCCTATTAATCTTTGACATGTGTTTTGAATAGCAATTATTGCATCTTTTGTCTTGTTATATTCATCAATTATCAGATGACATATTACTTCCGAATCGGTTGTTGATTTAAAATCAAATCCTGATTCCAATAGTTCATCACGTAGTAATTTTGAGTTAACGAAATCTCCATTATGTGCAAAGGCAATTATTATATCATCTTTATGTTCTACAAAAGGTTGACAATTTTCGACAAGAGATTCCCCTGTTGTAGAATATCTTACATGCCCTATACCAACATTTCCATTTAAGATATCAATCAAATCTTTATCAAACACATCCGATACTAATCCCATACCTACATGTGTATTTATTCGTCCTTCTTTTAAAACACTTATACCAGCAGATTCTTGTCCTCTATGCTGTAAAGTATATAATCCGGAATATATCCATGAAGCAACATCTACCGATTCCTCATAAGAATATATGCCTACAATTCCACATTTATCTTGCAAACAGTCTTGCACGTTTTTCTCCCCATTATATACATTAATCAAATAGAAGTTGAAGTCAAATTATTTATTAATTATAATAATAGTTTTGATATTTACAATACTTATATTTTCTTAAAGATTATTCAATATGACTAAAAAAAGCTCTTAAAGGATTTATTAACGGTATTATACACCTAGAATTATTTTAAGGTCATTCTATTTAGCAGTTAAAATTGTTGAGATTAATATTTTTCGAAGATTTTTTATCAAAACATAGATAAATTAACCTTTACCTACAAAAAAGATAATATAGGAAAATGGGAGTTAGTAAAGTGAAAGTAAATTATGAATGTGCATCCTGTATGCTAAGACAATCAAGAGAAGCCATTGAACATGCAACGGATGACCCGGATAAAAGGATGGACGTGACACTGAAAGTTTTGGACCATATGCATAAAAACTTTAAAAGGAATAAACAATCAAACAAAACCGGAACCGACCTTCATCACATGATTATGGAAGCAACAAATAATTATGACCCATATAAGGAACTTAGAGAAAGAGGAAATGAAGTTGCAACCAGATTAATTCCGATGGTTGAAAAGTTATTGGAAGAGGACAACAGTTTAGAAAACTATTGTAAAATTGCTGTTGCTGGTAATGTAATAGATTTCGGGGCATTAGAACAGGATACTGATATGGAATCATTGATTAAAAAGCAGATTACGATAGAACCTGTTATAAATGATGTTGAAAAGTTAGATGAAGCACTGCAAAAAGCTGAGAACATTTTATATTTAAGTGACAATGGTGGGGAAATCGTATTTGATAAACTGTTGATTGAGAAAATTAAGGAAGATTATGATGTGCATATCACTTTAGCATTAAAGGAAAATCCAATATTGAATGATGCGTTAATTCCCGATGCTGAAAAATTAAATCTTGACAGATATTGTGAAATCATCAGTACCGGAGCCAGTTCTGTTGGTGTTGTTGAAGAGTATATTTCTGATGAATTAAAATCGTTATTGAATTCTGTTGATTTAATAATCAGTAAGGGTATGGGAAATTATGAGGGTTTAACCGAAATGAGTATTAAATCACCTGTTTATTTCCTTTTAACAACAAAATGTAATGTTATTTCACGTGAAATCGGAGTCCCAATACGTAGTCCCATAATTCTTGAAAAAGATTTGAATTAATTAGAATGTTTCTTAAATGCTGATACGTAATGGCTAATGATTGTAGAATATGTATTGTGTAATCCGATCATGTGTCTTTCATAGATCTTTTTTCCATCACTTTTTGCAAAAACCAGCAGCATTTCTTTTTCATCCCTTAAGATTAATTGTGCAGCAGGTATATTCATATATCTTATGTCAACAGGCAAATCACTGAGTTTTTCTTTTAAGTCGTATGTTTTATTGTTGAATACGAATTTATCTGTGGCCAATATTTTTACTTCCACTCCTTTCTTTAGTAAGTACATTACTTGTCTTTTGAATTTTTTTATATCGGATGGAATTATAAAACCGAGTCGCAGATATAGTGTATCCTGAGCTTTTTTCATTATAGAATATTCCTGTTCAATTATTCTTTGATAATCTTCTATAGCCGTGATTGGAGTTTTTACGCTTGGTATTTTACTTTCATATATTTTTGTTATATCTTCTTCCAATGAATCTATATCTTCATTGATTTTTTGTTTTCGTTCATAGATAGTTTCTTGGGGTGGAATCATTGTATATTCAATTGGACGACCCATTTTAACATTTATCATTCCCTTTTCATGCAAGTTTTCCAGAACGGCATATATTTTTGAACGGGGTACATTTGAATCTTTACTGATTTCTTCAGCCTTGGCTGACACTAAAGAGGCCAATGAAACATATACTTTAGATTCGTATTCTGTCAAACCCAACTGTTTTAATTTTCTAATCATATCTTCCATTATTTTTCACCTTAAGTACTTGTTTTTATACTATGATAAAAATACTTTTCTATTTTCACTCACATAGTGACAAACTTTTATATAAAAAAACAGTAATAAGCATTATTATTCAAAAAAACAGGTGATATGAAATGAATGATAAAATGTTCTGTTATCAGTGCTCACAAACAGTGAATGCAGAAGGATGTACTGTTGCAGGTGTTTGTGGCAAAAATGAAACATTGGCACGACTACAGGATAACTTAATATTTGCATTAAAAGGAATATCCGCTTATGCATATCAGATGAGAGAATTTGGAGTAACTGATGAAGAAATAAACGAATTTATAGAAAAAGGATTATATTCAACACTTACAAATGTTAACTTTGACATTCAAAGTTTTGTGGATATGGCTCTTGAAGCCGGTCAGATAAACATTAAAGCAATGGCCGGATTAAAACAAGCACATATCGATAACTATGGTGAACCAGTACCTGTTGAAGTAGAAAAAGGAGCAAGCAAAGGTCATGGAATCCTTGTTACCGGACACGACTTAAAGGTCTTGGAAGAATTGTTAAAACAGACAGAAGGTAAAGGCATAAACATATATACCCACAGTGAAATGCTGATTGCACACGGATACCCTGAGCTTAAGAAATATGAACATTTGAAAGGTCAGCTAGGTGGAGCATGGTACGATCAAAAAGAAATCTTTGCAAAATACAACATTCCAATTCTTGTAACAACAAACTGTGGATTAATACCATTAGACTCATATGCCAATCGCATATACACATCAGGTATTGCACAATTGCCTAACGTGCCACACATTGAAAACTATGATTTTTCAGACATCATAGCTCAAGCACTTGAATTGCCAGAACTTGAAGAAGAAGAGAAGACCACATACACGACAGGATTCGGTAAAACTACTGTGTTATCATTAGCTGACACAATTAAAGAAGCAGTGCTTGAAGGAAAGATTAAACAGTTCTTTGTGATGGGTGGATGTGACACACCATTTAACAAAGACATGGAATATTATACCGAATTCGCAAAACAGTTACCGGAAGATACTGTGATTTTATGTGTAGGTTGTGGAAAATACAGATTCAATCACTTAGACCTGGGTGACATTGATGGTATTCCTAGATTAATTGATTTAGGACAATGTAATGATGCAATTGTAGGAGCTGAAATACTTACAGCACTTACAGAAGTATTTGATATGGGATTAAATGATTTGCCTGTAACATTTGTTTTAAGTTGGATGGAACAAAAAGCAGTTTCAATTCTTTGGAGTTTACTTTCACTGGGACTTACAGATATACGTATAGGTCCTATTCTTCCTGCTTGGGTGGATGAAACTATTTTAAGTGTTTTAGTTGAAAACTTTAATTTAAAATTAATATCCACTCCGGAAGAAGATATTAAAGAGATACTGGGATAAGAAATATCCTAATATCCATTACTTTTTTTTCTAATTTTTTGGGTTAGTTGTTGTATTGAGAATATCAGAAAATTCAAGATCAGATTCCCATTGTTGTTTACAGTCACAGTCATAATTTTCAAGTTCGGGACTTATTTCTTGTTCAAGATTTGATTTTATTATTAAACTTTTTAGTTTTGAATTACATTTTTTACAGTTATATGGTCCACGTCTTGTACCAAAACCTGCCGTATCCATTATCATAGGGATATCCACATTTTTTCTTACTTCCTTTATAATTTCTATAACACTCCATATCCATGGAGGGTTATATGAACCTCTTTTCCACAGGTAATCCATCATAGTACCTGCATGTACTGTTGCCGGACAGTATGCCAGTCGTCGTACACCCAATTTCTTTGCATATTCTGCCGATTCTATTGACTCCTGTATTGCCTGTTTTTCAGAGATAAGTATTGGTTTTACAAGTAAGTATGCTTTTGCTCTTATATCATAATCTTCTATTGAGTTGATTGTTTTCACGCATCTTTCGAAGGATTGATTTGTGATTCCTTTGTTAATCTTATTTAGGCGAGTATCCTCATTTGAAGTTTCAAGACCTATACCAATCTCAAATATTTTATCAGGAATCAGTTGTGCCAATCGGATTAATGAATCTTCGTCAATGTATTCTGGTTTTGATTCGATTATTACCTCTTTAATTTGGTCATATTTATTGAATTTATTGAAGATGTATTCCTGTACTTTTTCAGGTATCTCATTCTTATTTAAAAAACTTCCCGAAACAAATATTTTTATTGCCACATTTTCATGGGATGCAATATCCGTTTTTGACAACTGTTTATTCCATTCATTATCAAATATTTCAATAAGGTTTTCTTCGGATATGTCCATCAGTGGAGAATCGGCAATGTAACTGCACATGGTACATCCCCCACTTTTTGTAGCCCATTCACAGCCACTTGTTGGTAAAACTATGAAAATGGTGTAGCCTACACAATCATATAACCTGTCTTCATTGGCCCAACTTGCAGCATATGCCTGAAGAGGTTTCTTATTCTTTTTTCTATCCCTTTTATCAATAATATTTTCAATGGAATTTTCTCTAATCTGTCTGTTAATTTCCTGAACCTTCATTAATACAACAACCTTAATTAAATGAATTAATAATATCTTCCAACAATTTTAAAGATTTAATTCTATCTTTACCGATAGGAGAACCTACAACAAATTCATTGATTCCTAACTGATCCATTTCTTCAACTTTTTCCCGGATATCCCTTGGAGTACCGCATACACTAAAAGCATTTATCATGTCTTCATCGATTAATTTTCCTGCAGTTTTAAAATCATATTTTGATATTGCATCTTTAACAGATAGTGCGGTTTCTTTTGAAATGTTATGTCTTTCCAATACCACGTCCGGAGCACCTGCCAAGATAAATGCAACAACTATCTTTGACTGGTTATATGCCACGTCTATGTTTTCATCAATGCTACATGCCGTATAAGCTGCAAATACATAATCATCAACGGCTTTTTCTGTTTTATTGATTCCCTCTTTGATCAATGGTATGGCCACTTCAAAGTCTTTTGGATTGGATGCATTAATCAAACATCCATCAGCCACTTGCCCAGATGCCTTTAACATCATTGGTCCCTGTGCTGCCATATAAATTGGAATTTTATTTTCAATTTTTGCAGTTCCATTTAAAAAAGCACCTTGTTCCAATTTTTCACCATTTAATAATGATCGAACTGAAATAATTGCTTCTTTAACTGTTTTGACCGGCTTATTCCAGGACAAGTTTAATGTTTCCATAGTTGCCTTGTCTCCAGGACCTATACCGATTATTGCCCTACCATCCGTAATTTCATTTAACGTACTTGTAGCGGCCGCAATTGTAACAGGATTACGGACATAAGGATTTGAAACTCCAGCACCCAATTTTATCGTTGAAGTTTCATATCCGGCTATTGCTAAAACTTCATAAACATCCCTGTTATTATAATGATCGGTTATCCAAACATTCTCGAAACCTATATTTTCTGCTATTTTTATGATATCCATAATATCTTTTAATGGTTCATTTGGAAGTAATTCTAAACTAAATTTCATACAAATCACAGATAATTGTTCAATAAGTGCATAATATGTTAAAATATTTTTTTATAATTATATATCAGTATGTTAAACATATGTTCTATAATTATGTATTTTTAAGATTAATAGAGTATTCGCCATAAACATAACTTCTAAATTTAATTATTGTTTAAAAGTATTTGATTTCATAAAAAGAGCTTAATAATTAAATTATTGGACGAAAACTAAGAATAAATAAAAAAAGGATATTTTTTGAATATAAAAAAAATAATAATCTTAGATTAAATCTAAGATTAGAAATACAGTTCGGTATATCTGTAAACAGTTCCTGAACTGTACCAATTTACGATATTGCCAAATGTGTTTTGGTTTGATGTGGTATCACATGAATACCATTTACCATTAACATATGTTTCTACCCATACGTGACCTACAACCAGACCACTTCTGAAATAACATTTAGCATGACAATATCTGGCCGGTATGTTAGCTGTACGCAACATACCCAATAACAAATGACTTTGATCTACACAATTTCCATAACCATTTTTTAAAGTTTGGATTGCACCATATCTGGTGTTTGAATAACTACTGTAACTAGTTTTGTCATTCACATAATTAAATATTGCTTTTGCTTGATTATATGTGCCAGACACACCAGATACGGCAGATTTAACTGCATTTTTCAAAGTAGTTGAATTTACATAAGCATTATTGGCATTTACAAGATATTTCTCATAGCCACTAGGAACTTTATTGGATGGAACATATGTTGAACTACCGGATGATCCGCTAGATGAACTAGATGAACCACTAGATGAGCCACTAGAACTAGAACCTGAACTTGAACTAGATTGACTGACCTTCAATACCATTGAATAATTTGGTAATTTCTTTTTCGTATAAAGGAAATTACATACCCTTACATACATGTAAACAGTGTCATTGAAACTTAATTTTACACCTGACGATGTTTTAACAGTGTTTAAACATTTACCATCCACAATGTAAGAAGTTACAATCTTCTTAGCAAGAGATACATAATCACTGGTATTTACTTTAACATCATACTTTGATGTTTTTGTAGTAGTTGTTGGTGTTGAAAAAGCACCATTATGATATGAATTATTATAAGAAACTGCCTGTACCATTAAATAAAGGAAATCTGACATTGACAATTGATTTCCATTTATTGTTGCAAAATTTGGTAACCTTTTATTTTTTAGAATAAAATCATATGTTAAATTTGCTTTTTGAAGAACCTGTGAATATGTATATGTTGAAACTAACTCTTTTTGAACTCTTAAAGAAGAATTTACAGTTCTGGCTTTTAATCCGGAAGAACCAGCATAAACCATTGAGATAACGTGGTATCCGGTTTTCAAACCAGTATCTTTATATACATATGATGCTGTATTTCCAGATAATTTTCCGGAACCTACAGTTTTTCCATCTATTTTAAATGTTATTTTACCTGTAGCATTTGCATTTCCAGTATTGCTTAACTTAACTTTAAGAGTTACTGAATTACCAGATTTTAAAAAGAACAGTTTATCCATCGAGAATACAGGTGTTCTTTTTGTCACTGTGAGTTTTGATGTAGCATCTGCTGCTTTTGAAACTGTTGATTCACCAACTTTTAATTGTAAATTGTATGTGGCAGCTTTAACTGGAAGTATATACGTTATAGAAGCTACACCTTTTTTAACAGTTGTTGTTCCAATGGTTACACCATTCAACTTGAAAACTGCTTTTTGACCATTAGCTAATGTTCCATTTTCATACAAGACTTTTGCACTAATTGTTTTTTTAAGTGCAGAAGTTGCATTAATTGTTGGCATTGTGATTTTTAACGAATGCCTTTTAATAGTTAATTGGACTGTTTTTGTACCTTTTAATGAAGTTGAAGTTTCACCTACCACAAAGGATAGATTATATGTTTTTGCACTCCAAGTTGGAATGGTATACTTATAAGAAACTTTTCCATTAGTTACATTAGTCTGTCCAATTGTTTTGTCATTAATTTTTATGGCTACTTTAGCATTTTTTAATTTTTCACCATTATTGTATGTCACTGTCGCGTTAATAGTTATTAATTGATTGGCATAAGCTGTTATTGAACTTGATTTGATGTTTATACTTTGTTTTGATGTCGTGCTAGTTGCTGTCTTGGTTGTAGTATTCGAAGTTTTTACTTGTTTATTTAATGTTTTTCCACTTGATGATGAATTTACATTTGTTATAGTTTCATATTCATTGCTTACTTTATTTTCTATAGAATTTGATTCTATATTGGTAACACTCTTAGCTTGTGTTGTAGATGCAACAGTATTATCATTAATATCATTTGTTGCATTACTGTTAGTATTAGTGTCTGCAGCAGATAGTGCTGATACACTAAGAAGAACTGTAACTAAGAGAACCAAAATCAAACCTCTCTTAATCGTAACGCCTCCCTTAATAAGCCTAAAATATGAATTATTTTTTATCAAATAACTCTCATTAGTATTAATTACTTTTTAAAAGTAAATATTTTGGCTTATTGTTGATAGTAATCAATTTTTTGAAAAAAATTAATAAGCTATGAAAACAAGAATCTATACAATTCTTATCTTTTACTTATCTAGTTATAAGTATTTAAATATATAGTAAAAACATTTAAATATAAGGACGTTTTTTTACCAATAATAAGATAATTTTTTGAAAAATAAAAAACGAATAGACCTATTTCTATCTATTGTATATTAGACATAATTTATCAAAAATAATATTAAAAGTTCATTAAATCAACTTTAAGCATTTTTAAGAGAATACTAATATACGAAAAGTATATAAATAACTTTATACAAAGTTTGTAATGTACTAAGTACAAGAAGTTAGTCCCATAGGGTAGTGGCAATCCTCCGGGTCTTTGGAACCTGGGACAGCGGTTCGACTCCGCTTGGGACTATTAATTTTTACTACTAATTTTGAAAATATTTTAATATTAATATTTACATAATTTTACATAGCAAAATATGTGGGGATATAATATGCCTTATGAAGATCCTATTAAAGAATATTTGGATGAAGATCCTGAAAGAAGAGTAAAATTATTTTATATATACACCAGAATAATGATTGTTTCAACATTTCTCATAGCATTCGGAGTAATTGTATATATATTGTTAACGTTCCACATCATTTAATCAATTTTTGAATCATAAATTCTTTTTCTTATTATTTCAGCTTTACTCATAGCATTTTCCAGTATTCTATCCGAGACTAAAATGGTTGAAATTGGATGGCCTTTTTTTATTATTTCATTGTTCCTTGAAACATCATGCACGTATAAATCCTGTAAAAGATTATATCTTGCATCTTCAAAGGAATATGGAATCAATTTCACTGTAAAATACTGTAAATTTGGAAGTTCTACCTTCTTATCATTACACACGTCAATATGTGCCTTGGCAAGATTCATATCAAAAGAACGTTCTATACAATCAAAAGTTCCCTGTATTCTAGGATTTACTTCAATAACATACACTTTATTATTGTTTATAACAAAATCAATTCCATTAGAACCAAGAAGTTTAAACATTTTAGATATTTTTGTTGATATATTGACTAGTTTTGGGTTAGAATTTACTAGTGGTGTGACATTTCCACAATACATGAATTCTGAAGCTCCTAACATCTTGGAACCTATTACCTGATCACTTGTTGTTACCATGTCAATATCATGATTCCTGTAAGATAAGAAAGAACTGCTTACACTGTTTCCCGTAATATATTCCTGTAATAAAAATGTTTCCTCAGGATAAACATCATTATTGAATGATTCTATTCCTATACCACCGGTACCTTTTAATGGTTTAACTAAAAATTTCTTTTGCGGATAATTTGATTGAATCTCTTTTGCTTCTTTTATTGAGTCTAATTTAAATGTCATAGGCATTAAAAAATTTTTATTTAACTTCTTATACATTTCATATTTATCTGTGATGTGGTTGGTATTTGTATTTCCTATGATTTTTGACTTAGGAAATCTATCTGTATTAACATCACTAGTGAATATTATGTAATCCACTTCATTTACATAATTTAATGCCAAATTTTCAAGAACTTTTAAGTCAAAACTATCAAAATATGAAGGGACAATTAAAGTATCCACATAGTCTTCTTGATCTATTAAATTAAAAAAACTTGTTGCGTATACTGTGTGACCCAACATTTTTAATGATTTTGAAACAGCTCTTGTATTGGAACCAATAACTAAAAATTTAGAAATAATAAAACAACCTGAGAAATTTATTGGAAAAAAATAATTTTACTATAAAATAATTTAGTTGTTTAAATAATATAATTTTTTTGAAAAAATAGTGTTTTTATAAAATAAAAGGGTTAAAAAAAGAATAATTATGGGAATGAAAAAACCTATAATTATTCTGCCTTTCCAGCGTCCATGTTACGTTTAATAACTTTTAGTTGAACGAAGCTTTCCCTTTCCATTTCCTCTAAACGCATTTCAATGAATGAAATGGTGTTGTTAATACGAGGAATCATGACATGTTCTAAAGCATTTACTCTTCTTTTAGTTGCTTCAATTTCTTTTGCTAACATAATAATAGTTTTTTCGATTTCTCCAAGTTCAATAATAATTTTAATGGATTCTTCGAATTCCTTAGCAGCAATATCCAAGTTTGCTGAAGTACCAGCAAAACCGTAACCTCTGCTAATTAAATCATTATGTGTAGCTTGACTTTTTACAACAGGGACAGAAACACCCATAATGCTTCTAGAATTTATGTCTAGTTCAATAGATTCTCTAACTGATAAAGCTGCACGTTTAACTGCCATATCTCCCATGTCTATTTGAGCTTTATTTAGTTCTGCATAAGCAATTGCTAATTTCTTTTCAACTTCATCTCTGGAACCTTGAACACGATCCAAAATCTCAAAAAACTCCTTAATTAGAGCATCTCTTTTTTCTTTAAGAAGACTATGACCTTTAGTAGACAATTTAGCTCTGTCTTTTAGATTAAGAAGTTCCATACGAGTTGGATTAATACCATCCAATTTTTCTCCTGCCATTAAATAGCCTCCTTCACTGATTTATTTACCTTAACTAAAGAATAATCTATCTATTCTTCAGATTCAGCTTCTTCGGTAGCTTCTTTGGTAGGTAAATATTTATCTACAAATTCGTCTTTTACACGTTTGAGTTCAGTTTTAGGTAAGATGGTAAATAAATCCCAACCTAAGTCAAGAGTTTCTT
>MVAA01000082.1:17553-19081 GCA_003266105.1 Methanosphaera sp. rholeuAM6 | reverse complement strand
GTTAAAGCACATGCTCCTACTGCAACAACTAATTTTGGATTAGGTATTGACTCGTAGATTTTTAGCAGTGGCTCTTTTGTCCAGTGAGTTACAGGACCACTTACTACAAGAACATCAGCTTCTCTTGGGTTCCAAGTTAAGTATACATTATACTGTTCTATATCGAACCTAGGAGATAAAACTGCGTTAACTATTTCAATATCACATCCGTTACAACCACCAGTATAAACTAGCATTACGTGGATTGATTTAGACCTTGAATGTCCTTTAAGTCCCATATTCATCCCCCTATTCTTCTATAGCTTCACTTGAATCAGCTGCTGATTCTTCTTGAGCTTTTCTTTGTTCTTCCATTTCTTTCCTCTTTTGGATAATTGAATCGTCAGTTAAGAACTGTGCAATGTATTTGATTTTTGCATCTGGGATTTCAGTTGGATCCAAAAGCATACTGTTTACGTCTTTACTACATTTATTACCAACATCATTTGGATGTATTGTTGCTGCTACTCCGAATAATGCGTAGATAGGACAGAAATCGTGACAGTGGTAGCAATGTACACAGTCAAGTTCGTTAATTTCTGGTATTGCAGTTTTAACAATGCCTTCTGCAATTTCTACAGGTTCTATTGGAGTCATGACAATTGCTTTAGTAGGACATACATTTGAACATCCACCGCAACCAATACATTCGACTTCTGCAACTAAAGGTGCTGGTTTAACGTTACCATTTAAAACATCCTTACGGAATTGCATATCAGTTACACGGTCACTTGCAAAGATTAATCTTTTGAGGTTGGTATAAAGCCCATTTATAAAAATTTTTCCTAAANNAATCTCTTTGTATTTTAATTGCTCTTGCTGGACATGCAGTCTTACAAGCTCCACAGTATATACATATGTCCTGGTTGATTTTCAAGTTACCGTCTTCATCAGGAGCGATAGCTTTAAAGACACATGCGGATACACAACGATCACAGCCTATACATAGATTGTTGTTTATCATGGAATATCCACTTGCAATTCTCATTTTAAGTGGTGTTGTTTTTGGAATTGCACTTACAGGACAGTGCATTGCACATTTTTCACAGAGTACACATTTATCAAAGTTAACTGTTACTCCGTTATCGTCAACTGTGATTGCGTCTTTTGGACAGACTTCTTCACATATTCCACATTTAAGACATTGCGGTCCAATTTCTCCGTTCCATGTAGTACTTGTAAATTTACGTGCTTCGTATTTACATACCTGCACACAGCCTCCACATACTACACATGCACCTTCAAGTGTAATTTTTGAATCAGGTACGAATTCCAATACGCCTTGCGGACAGGCATTGGTACATGGTGCACTGTCAAAGTCTGCTGCACATGCTGCTTCACCGTTTTCGTTGCCGCAAAGTGTACATAGGTCAACATCAAATCTGATTCTTTTGTTTATTACTTGTAAAGCGTCGGTTGGACATGCATCTGCACATAGTTCACAGTCAATACATGCAATCATTCTTGTATCATTTTCAACATCGTATTC
>MVAA01000082.1:14911-17504 GCA_003266105.1 Methanosphaera sp. rholeuAM6 | reverse complement strand
GGACAGACATCTATACATAAATCACATTTTGTACAAACGCCCGGTTCAATGTATGAGAATTTAATTGAATTTGAAGGACAGAAGTATGCACATCTACCACATTCAATACAGTCTTCGTGAACTGTTCCTATGTTGACTCTGCTGGCCATCGTATTTTCTGTCTGAACAGGTTTTGATGGTCCCGGCATTCTGGCACCTTCCTGACATGCAGGTACACAGACACCACAGTTTGAACACATACCCATTATTTTTCCATCTTTAACTGTAATAACATCTACAGGACAAACGTTCATACACATTCCGCATAAGTTACATTTAGTTCTGTCTACTACATAACCACCAAATTTATTTTTAAATATAGCTTTGTTTGGACAAATTCTTTCACATTTTCCACATGTTATACAGCTAACTACTTTTCCATCTACTAATTTTATTGCATCAGTAGGGCAAGCATCTACACAATCACCTGAGCCCTTACATTTACCTGGATTTGATAAAAACATTCTCTATTACCCCACTTAAGCTTTAATTTTAGTTCCTAATACTGCTCTACCTATGATTGCACCGATAATTGCCATGACAAATCCTGGTCCAAAGTTTAATCC
Organism: Methanosphaera sp. rholeuAM6; assembly: GCA_003266105.1. Classification (GTDB taxonomy): domain Archaea; phylum Methanobacteriota; class Methanobacteria; order Methanobacteriales; family Methanobacteriaceae; genus Methanosphaera. Next base: position 16,899 of record MVAA01000082.1, on the reverse strand, counting down.
AGTGTAATATGGGAATGTTCCTAACCAGAATGCTACTAATAAAGCAACGATTATAATTGCAATCCAAGCAGATGTATTTAATTTTATTCCATTAGTAGGAGTTTTATGCATCATTGCTCCGGCAATAATTCCTATTATTAAAGCACATATTGTTGGTCCAGTGTATAATAAACCAAACAAATTAGGCCCTACTGATTGTAAAAATGGTACTGTTGTTTCTAAAACCATTAAAACTCCTCCTAATCAATTTCCTCATTGTCTATGTAATCCCCAGCGAATTTGGTAACTCCGTAGAAGAGAATTACTAATGTGGTTAATCCAATGAATACTTTTACACCGATAGCGATGTTGAGGTATGGGATTATTCCTGCATGTAATGCATCTGGGTAATTAAACATAGTTTGTAATCCTGCTGGTACTAATCCGTAAATGTTTGTACCGACATTGTAAAGGAATGAGCCACCAGCTAATAATCCAACTAATCCTAAGCAGATGTATAAGAGTGCTCCGCAACTTTCTACTAAGGACATTCTTTCGTGTGAAAGGCTGAATGGATTATCTTTTAATCCGTAAGCAAGTATACATAATATTGCTCCTGAAGCCATCATAGCTCCACCCTGGAAACCTCCTCCTGGAGTTATGTGACCACCGAGTATTGTCATTACACCATAACCTATCATTAAAAATGATGCAGGGTATGCTATTAATTTAAGAAGATCACTCATTATCGTCACCTCCAAGGTTTACTTTTCCTCTACCGAATACTAACATTGTTGTAACTACAGCACTTACTAAGATAAATGCTTCACCAAGTGTATCGAAACCTCTGAAATCGAATACTATGTTAGTTACTAAGTTAGGTGCAATTGATACACCAAGACCTTGGTATATGTAGTTAATACCAGGGAAAATCATTCCACTGAAAGTGTACATTGAGCTTAAGAATATTGTTGCAAATGATGCAATTGCTAATATTAATGCTACATCTCTAATTGAAGCCTTCATTTAGATTACCCCCCAGTAGAATACTATTGCAAATATTGCTAATGTTAATACTGCATAGAACATCATGTTGTTAAAATCATCATTATGTTCTTTGTACAATTTAGGCATTATTGGTGTTGCGTACATGAATGTTAACATTAATGCAACTACTACAACAATCATTAATGCTGGACTGATTAGTCTTATTGTTAAAGCGGCTATTAATAAAGATGCCATTAACACTAATTCAGCAGATAGAATTGATGATTCTTTTGGTCCGGTTACTAATGTTTTTTCAGGATCTTGCCCAAATGTACTTTTTAATGTTTCTACAAGTTTATCGTACATATTCATCTTATCACCCTATAAAGCAAATGCTGTTAGTGCTAATACACCTAATCTGTCCACTACTAAACCAGGATATAAACCAATGATTAAACATACAACAAGGAATATTACCATTACTGCTACAGTTGTTTTTGGAACATCTGCTGAGGAAATTTCCAAGTCGTCTGGTTTTTCTTTGAGGAATATACCGTATGCCATTTTGAGGAATGCTAAGAATGTTACAATACTTAATATAATCATAATTACTGCTAATTCTGGAATTCCTGCAGCTATTGCAGCCTGACATAATAAGTATTTACTTTGGAATACGTTGAATGGAGGTACTCCTGCCATTGCGAATCCTGCAAGTACTGTTAACAGTGCTGCTGTTGGCATGTATTGTAATAATCCACCAAGTTTACTGATTTTACTTGTTCTGGTTTTGTATAATACTAATCCGAATCCTATGAATAAGAATGAAGTTACTACTAATTCGTTTACTGCCTGGAATAATCCTGCTGTAATACTGAGTGGTGTTGCTAATCCAAGACCTACTCCTATGTAACCTAATTCCCCTACTGCTAAGTATGCGATTACACGTTTGTAATCATCCTGTAACATAGCCATTGAGATACCTAATATCATAGCAATGACACTTACTGCTAACATTGCCATTT
>MVAA01000082.1:0-14841 GCA_003266105.1 Methanosphaera sp. rholeuAM6 | reverse complement strand
CTGATTTAATTGCGTTGAATGGTGGTAAACCTGTTGCGTATAACCAACCATAGATTAACATACCTGCTGCGAATAATAATACCGGATTTGTAGGGTCTACTAAACCGCTGTGTATCATCATTACTATGTCGGTAATGTTTACGTTACCTGTTAGACCGAGGATTAATCCGATACCTAAGAGCATGAATGATCCACCGACTTCTCCCAGTAACATGTATTTTAAACCAGTTTCATAGTTTCCTCTTACTCTTGAGACTAGTATAAGTCCTACCTGTACTAATGCTGCAATTTCGAAGAATACGTATAGGTTGAATATATCATCGGTTAATACGAATGCCATTAGTGCTGCTGAGAGCATGAATAACATGTATAAGTATACACCAGATGTTTTCTTGGTTTCAGCGATTGATATGAATACTGCACACATTGCTACTAATCCTAATATGAACAAGATTACTTGTTGTCCAGGACCGAATGCGTATGTGATTGCTGGGTGGAAGAGTTCCAGGACTGTACCTGATACTATGCTATTGATTGCTTCAGGTAACGTTGCTGTTAATCCACCGTTTACTAGAGGCTGGTATCCACCAAAGAAGTGGTTTCCGTATACTGCTAGTATTGGTATTATTGGTAAACAGATTGCCCCAATGTAACCAAATATTTTACTAATACCACTGTGTTCATGTAATAGGTTAACTAATACAGCACATATTATTGGAATAACTACCATTAATGGTATAAAAATAGTTCCATCCATTAGTAACTACCCCCTTGGGTTGTATTTCTAGCACTATTCATTGTTTTCCTCTCCTAATTTTTTATCGTTTAAAAGAGTGGTTGCACTAAGTGTTCCATGTCTTNNCCATGTCTTTTGTATAAAACTACAGCAAGTGCTAACATTACAGCAAGTGTACTTGCACCAATTACAATACTGGTTAGTACTAATGCAAATGGTAGAGGATATGATGCTTGACCTAGGAAGCTGTTGACATCCATATTCTGTAAGAACATGTATGGAATACCGTTAGCTCTGTATCCTAATGAAACTAATAAAAGGTTTACACCATCACCTATGAATGCTGCTGCGATAATTTTCTTAAGAACGTTGTCTAAGTAGACTAATCCTACTACACCTATAATCATTAAAAGTGCTGCGGTGAGTAATGCTCCTAGTTGTACAAATTCAACTGCCATTATGAATCACCTTCCACTTCATCAACTACAGGAGGTTCTCTTGTTTTTAATACAGAAAGACCAACTAATGTTGGAATGATTGCTGCTCCTACTACAGCTTGCGTTAATGCTACATCTGGAGCTAAAAGTACTTGATAAATTGCTGCTACTGCAAATCCAGATACACTGGTGAGTACTGCCATTTTAAGCAAGTCTTTTTGCATTAAAGCAACAATAGCTCCTAATATTGCAAATACATATAATGCCAAAGGTACAGCATTTTGAACTAAAATATTTACGTCTATCATTTTAATGCTCTCCTTGTTCTCCACGGTAATGTCCACTAGCTATAGCGTGTGTTGCAAATGGTGCTAATATAAAGTAAACTACTCCTAATGCAGGTTCTCCAATCAAGATCAAGATTAATACGCTGACCATATCCACAATACCTAAAATTTCTAATCTACCAAAGATAGAATATTGTAATGCGTCATCTGTATTGCATAATAATCCTTTTGCGGTAATCAATACGATAATACCTAAAATTATAAAGACTATTCCTAAAATGATTGAAATTGGATCACCCATAGTTAATTCCATTGCCATTATATTTCGCCTCCACCTAAAACTGTAGCGGCTGCAATTGTTCCGACTGGGCTTAATACAATTAATGCAAATGCTATATCTCTACAGAAGGAAACATCAGTTAATACAGATACCATTGCTAAAACTACTGCTAAAGCAATTGTAAAAGCACCTACACCAGCTAATGCTGATCCTGTGGTTTTTCTTGCTGCAATTTTCAATCCAGCAAACATGTAAATAACTAGACATAACATTAGGAACAATTCAGATATTGTTAAAAAATCCATCTCATCACCCTATGTTTATTCTAACATTTTCTTAATTGTTGACTCAAGAGGTATGATGTCCTCACGTGAACGAGGAGTTAATGCAGAAACTGTTAAAACACCTGTTTCTTGGTTCATATCGACTGTGATAGTACCAGGAGTTAAGGTAATTGTGTTAGATAGTATTGCAAGAGATACTGGACGTTTTAGGTCTGGTATGATCTCTACTACTACAGGATCTACTTCACCCTTGAGACAGCAACTAGCAGTTGCTAATACTGCCTTAATTATTTCAACTACTNNCTCCGTTTTTATATAATACGAACAATTATCTTATTGTTTTGTTAATAAGATTTCCTAGTATACTATATCATTGCTTATATAATTACTAAGCAATCCCCTTTTTGTTCTTAAAGGTTCTAGACATAACCTTATGTGTATTTTCCACAGATTAATGTCCCATTCATAAGTTAAATTAATTAGCTACAAAAACTCCATACTTAAAAAAGAAAAACTTCACATTTCAAGTATATAGTATGAATATATTTATGTAAAAACTACATATTTAATAGTTATGAATTATTTTTTATGTAAACATAAAATAGGCGAAAAATAGACTGTTGAAACAATATGAAAGATTGCTATGCAATATAAAAATATAAAAAAAAAGTATTATGAAAATTTTGTCATATAACATAATTTAATAACGGCTGATATGTAAACAGTATATGACCGAATTCATAAACATAAGTCACTGCTAAAAAGAGCCATATGGCAATAATCAGTATTCCCAACCTTTTATAATAAACCCTTTCCGATAAGGGCCAGAAAACTGCCAACCCTGAAGGAGTCATAAGATCCAGCAACAAATGACTCATGGCTCCCAGAAACAACATTATGAAAATTATTCTCCAATTAATAACATCAATGTTTACCGGGGCCAAAAACAGACAAACCGCAAGAACTATCTCATAGTATGTTAGAACTTTACGGCTGACCACAAAGTATCCAAGCAACGATAAAATTATGAATATTGATAAATTGTTGGGCAATGCATAATGGGCATATTCGGCCAGACTTGATACTACCGGTAAAAATCCCATCATCATAAATAGCAGCAATAAACAGATAACTGTAATTCCGGCAACCGAATGAGTCAAACCCCTGTGCTTTGAGTAGTAGAATGTTATGGCCAACAATACGATTATGAGACCGGACAATATCGAACCCTTAAGAATAACCAGCAATAATGAGATTATTATCCCAACCAGGAACATGGAGTTTACCTTGTTCTTATTATGATCATGGTCCATATCAGGTATTGATGCACCTATCACTGCAAAGAACAAATAAAAAAAGCTTGGTATAAATGGAAAAGCCAGTATTATACCTGCCAATGCATGTGCTTTGTATGATGACATTATCCTAGTTCCTCTTTATTTAAATTTGATAACAATTGTTCTTCTTCTTGTTTTAAGTTTAATATGTGTTTTGTAGTATAAATACTTAATTTTTCCTCATAACACATATCCTCTGTTACATCCACTTCTTTAAGTGAAAGAATATTATAAATACTTTCTTTTGATTTTTGATTCAATTTGCCTATTTGAATATTGTTAAGTAAAAAGTCACATAATACTGCGATACTCTTCTGTACCACATTAAGTTCTTTTATCGTTGAATCCTGTAATGTTATGTTATTTGAACTTATATGACCATTAATAACATTACTGGAAACTATTAAACCTGCCTTTGAAAGTGTTTCTTCCTGTTTTGATTGATTTTTAAGCAAATCAACAAGTTTATCATTGATTTTTTCACATATGTTCAACGTCTTTATGGTTTCCTTTCTAATTGAATAAGGCATCACATACATTGTCAAAACGTATGCCACGATTACTGCAACAAATAACCACAACAGTTTCAATGATATTGCCATGACAAGATTGATATATTTGAGTGCCATCATCAAAGACAGCAACGTTGTAATAATCGTTCTTCTAAGCTGGTCTTTGAAAAACAATAACAGCAACAGAACCAGTAATAAAATGAATACTACTGAAATTAAAGATGACGATACGTTTATGTTCAATAGATTGAATATTGAATAATCACTGAATAATGCCATCAGCACAACAACAAACAATATTACTCCAATAACTGTTGCTATTATTCTGATCTTGGATTTTTCTGATGCGTCATCAGCATATGGTATTAAAAGAGCCAATGATGAAAAGTACAACCATTTAACATATGGCAAATCAAACAGCATCCCCAACAATTCCCAGAATGATATCAAAGATGCCAACTTTATTGCAAATGAAACCCCAAATGATGAAAAAGACAGGGAATTCTTGATAAATGAAGTGACAACACTCAAATCATAAGTGTTTTCCACATCCACTTCCATATCATCCATCTGTGATTCAATGATTTCAAGATTTAACAGTATGACTGACAATACTTTCGATTCATTCTGTTTCCTGAATATTTTCTCATTGTTTTTAACATGAATTATCTCGGTTTTAATTCTGTTTAACTCTTCATCCGTTAAATTTCCCGTATTAATTAAATTAAGAATGCCATCAGCAGTTTTACATATTGTTGTCAATGATTCCCTCCTGTAATTGTTAAGATACCTGTAACCAAGGTTTTCAAATACAGTACTGCTTACATTATCATTTATCTTAGGAATAGTGGATTCATATTCTTCATTATTTAATTTAGCATCAATAACCAACATTAAATCATCCAATAATGAATTCACCAATTCTTCCTTTGTATCATAATGTTTTGACCTGTGTACCAGAAGATTTAATAGTACAATCAGCAATGCCCCTACAGCCAGAGCCAACAGTCTTACAGGCATTTGTTCCATTGTAACTGAAGAGGACATCATCATCAGATAACACATTACATAAGGCATGTACGAGTAGCTTGTTAACACGTGGAATGAAGAAGTTGTTATAAGAAAGATTAATATGAAACCCAATATCAAACCAAGTACATTTTCAGGAGTATTGATAAATGCCACAAAAGCACAGCACCAGAACACGAAAAGTATTTTCAGAAAGGATAACTTAGGGCTTATCGAATAATCCGAACGAATAGTGAAAACCGCAGTTATAGCCACTACTATTGGTATGACAAGATTTTTAGTGCCGAATATCAGAGCGAAAACCCCTATAAATACCAACAGTATGAGGTATACAAGTAAAAGTTTCTTAATATTATTGTAATCCATAACTGTAACCTCATATCACACCAAAATAATCCAGAAACGATATTATCTGAGAATAAGAAAAATTAACACTTTCTGAAGTAATTTGTCCCGCTTCCTCAACTGTTTCGCATGTAACTGCCGGTATCCCCCTAAGATTTGATTCATCTTCCACTGCACCATACAATACAGAGCCTGCTTCGGTTATCGGCAGTATCCTTGAGGATGTATTAATGCAAATGTGTTTAGCTATCTTAATACTGTCAAATAAGGGTCTTGCTGAACAGAATACACTGGCAAATCCCGGCTTATTGTTTGGATCTGTTGAATGACAATCACATAATGCTGTGACAGAATTGTTCTGAGCGTAATCAACTATTTTCTTAGTGATTCCCTCCGAATGGGCATTACGATTCATGTCCATGTCATTGTATTTTCTAAAATTGTTCATGGTTGTAAAAGGAATTAAAAAAGGGACTATATGTAATTTGCATTTAACACTTATCTTATCAAGTATTATCTCTTCCATCAAATGTACTAAAGCTGCCTGTGATGGCAGTTCATTTCCATGAACCCCTCCAACCAGTAATAAATTGTAACGGCCACAGCCTGTGGTGAAAACTACACTACCCTCGCGTGTCTTTTCAATGTATTTCATTAAAATGGCATTTCTTCTAAAACCCATGTTTATAAAATACCTGTTTAACTGATTGTTAGCCAGTACATTACCCTGTGTAGATGAATCAATCACAGTACATTCAAATTCAGACATAATATCTTCCTTAGTAGATGTTTATGTATTAATGAATATTTAAGTTTAGACATAATAACAAAATTTAATAAAAAAATAAGAGATATATTATATTATAATAAATTCATTAATCAATAAATTTTTACGAGAGATTTATTTAACTTTTAAACAATTACATAACGGTGAAAATAATGGAAAAAGTAGTATTAGCATTCAGTGGAGGATTAGACACGTCAGTCTGTGTTAAACTCTTACAGGAAAAATATGATATGGAAGTTATAACTGCCTGTGTAGATGTAGGACAGCCTGAAGATGAAATAAAAAGACCACAAGAAGCAGCAGAAAAAATTGGTTCAAGCAAACACTATACAATCGATGCAAAGGACGAATTTGCAAAAGACTATGCTTTCAGATGTATTAAAACAAATGCATTATACGAAGGATACCCACTAAGTACAGCATTTGCAAGACCATTAATTGCAAAGAAAATAGTGGAAGTAGCAAAAAAGGAAGGAGCAAAAACTATTGCACACGGCTGTACCGGTAAAGGAAATGACCAGTTCAGATTTGAAGCAACAATCCGTTCAGAATCCAACATAGATATTGTTGCACCAATAAGAGACTACAACCTTACAAGAACGGAAGAACAGGAATATGCAAAAGAACATGGAATTCCATTACCTTCAGAGAAAATATTCAGTATTGATGAAAACCTTTGGGGAAGATCCATAGAGGGTGGAATACTTGAAAATCCTGCAACAGCAGCACCTGAAGAGATTTACGAATGGACAAAATCAACAGTGGATGCACCGGATGAACCTCAAATAGTTAAAATTCATTTTAAATATGGTGAACCAACAAAAATTGACGATGAAAAGTTAGATCCTGTATCACTCATAAGAAAAGCAAATGAAATAGCTGGAAAACATGGTATTGGTAGAATAGACATGATTGAAGACAGAATCATTGGTTTAAAATCAAGGGAAAACTATGAAACTCCCGGAGCAATTCTTCTTATAACAGCACACGCAGCCTTAGAAAAACTGGTTTTCAGTAGAAAAGAAATTAAATTTGCAGAAAACATCAGTCAAACATATGCTGAACTGGTATATAACGGATTGTGGAACGAACCACTCAGAAAAGACTTGGATGTTGTAAATGACCACATGCAAAGAAGAGTAAACGGTTGTGTGGAAGTAAGATTACATAAAGGTTCAATGAAAGTAATTACCAAAAGCTCATGCTGTGCCTTATACAATGAAGAAACAGTCTCCTTTGATGATAAAGAACTCATAGACCAAAGAGAAATGATTGGTATGGTTAAATTCCATGACCTTCAGGGAGCAGAATATCATAAGGTATGCAATAGAAAGTAAATATTCTATAATATCACCCCCACTCTTTTTTAAGTCAATTTATTAATATTCTTTTTTAAAATCAACCTAATAAGAATGAATTACACATACCATAAAGAAGTAACTGATTGATAATAATGTAAAAATATTATTTATCCTATTTTTAATAAATTTTTTAACGGAAGAGTATTTCTGATAGTTAATGCAATCTTTATAAAATTTTTTGAAACAAATAAGATAAATCTAATTAACTATTAAATGGCTACTGAATTCTAAAGTCTTTTTTAGAAGTTAAAAATTGCCAAAAAAATATATTAAACAATAATGATAAATCATGATATATAATGTGAGACTATCTCACATATATAAAAATTAATATACAATAATTTAAGGAGAAAATATAATGAACGATTTATTTAATTTAAGTGGACAAGTAGCATTAGTAAGTGGAGCATCCTCCGGTATTGGAGTAGATATGGCAAAAGCATATGCAAGATACGGCGCAGATATCGTAGTAACCGGAAGAAGAAAAGAAAGATTAGACCAAGTAGCAGCAGAAATCAAAGAACTTGGTGTAGATTGTATTGGTGTAGTTTGTGACGTAACAGACACTGAAAGTGTTCAAAACTGTGTAAAAGAAGTTATGGACCACTATGGCAGAATCGATATCTTACACAACAATGCAGGATACGGTGCAACCAAAGAAGCAGAATGCTTAACCGATGACGAATGGAACAAAACAGTAGATGTAGACCTCACAGGTACATTCAAAATGTCAAGAGAAGTTGCACGTGAAGCAATGATTCCACAAAAATACGGACGTATCATCAACACCGCATCCATGTTTGGATTAGTTGGTACTATGGCAACACCTACATCACCATACGCAGCAGCAAAAGGTGGAGTAGTAAACCTCACAAGACAATTAGCAGCTGAATGGGCAAAACACAACATTACTGTAAACGCAATTTGTCCTGGTACATTCCCAACCGAATTAACAAGATCCACAATTGACAACGATGAATACAAAGCATACACAAAAACAGTTGTTCCTGTAGGAAGATCTGGTGTAGACGGTGAATTAGATTCAACAGTTGTTTACTTAGCTTCTCCTAAATCAAGTTACGTAACTGGACAAGCTATTGCAGTTGACGGTGGATACACAGCAATATAATTACTATTGCTTCCCCACTTTACTTTTTTTAAATTCTTTTCAAGAAATATCTTTTTAAAATAATGTTTTAATGCTTTCATTAAATGTACTGATTTTATAATTTATCATGCAACATTAGAAAAAATAGTCTGTTTTTATGACGATAAGAAAAATTTAAGAAAAAAAAAGATTAATAGATTAGGGTTTAATCTATTTGTCTATGATTCCCTGACTTCTGAGATATTCAGGAAAAGTCATTTTATCAGAAGATTCTTCGGAAGCTTTTTCTTCTGGCGTAGCTTGAGTTTCAGTTTCTTCAGACTCGGCCTCTGCAGTTTCATCTTCAACTTCATCCACAGGTTCATCAACAGGTTCATCAACAGGTTCATCAACAGGTTCTTCTTGAGTTTCCGTTTCCTCTTCAACTTCCTCTGCAGGAGCTTCATCCACAGGTTCATCATTGATTTCTTCCTGTTTGCCTAATGCATCAATTTTTTCAAGACAATCCTCTGCTGCTTTTGCAATAGGATCAATTACCTGTGATACAGGTGGTGCATATGAGAATTCCATTGAAACTACATCATCACAGGTTAGTTTTTGTGACATTATTGCTGTCATTGTATCTACTCTTTCAGCTACTGCTTCCTGACCAAACATTTGACATCCAATAATTGTTCCATCAGTTTTTGCTATGAGTTTGATGAATAATGGTTTGCTTCCAGGATAGTATCTTGCACGTGATAAAGATTCGCAGGTACTTACCACTATTGGTATTCTCTGTTTTTCAGCTTCTTGCTGTGTGATACCTACTGCCCCCATTTCCATTTCACCAATCTGGGATACTGTGGAGTTAAGTACAGGTTGGAATTCTATTTCGTGTCCTGCTAAGTTTTTGGCCAAAATGATTCCCTGTCTTACTGCTGTTGTTCCCAATGGGGACAATGTTATATCCCCTGTTATTGCATTTGTTACTTCAACACAGTCTCCTGCAGCATATACATTTGGCACTGATGTTTCCATGTGAGGAGTAACCTTTATTGCAAATTGTCCAAGTTCACATCCTATACTTTCTGCAAGTGCTGTTTGTGGTCTTACACCAGTAGATAAGATGACCATGTCTGCCTGTTTTTCTACTCCGTCAATGGTTACTGATTCCACTTTTGTTTCACCATTAATTGATTCTACTGCAGAGCTGGTTAATATCTCAATATTTTTCTCCTGAAGGTGTTCCTGGAATTTGTCTGACATTTCCTGGTCAAATGATCGTGGGAACAGTTGTGGCATCATTTCTGCAATTGTTACCTTTATTCCCTTATGTGCCAATTCGGAACCAAGTTCCAATCCTATTGCTCCTCCACCCACAAGTATGACGTTTTGACAGTTTTGTGAGTATGCAAGTATTTCTTCTCCATCCTCTACTGTTCTTACTTTAAATACTCCTTCCAGGTCTTTTCCAGGAATTGGTGGAATTAATGGTTTTCCTCCCGTTGCTATGACAAGTTTATCATATTTGAGGTTTTGTTTGTTTCCCTTTTTGTCTTCGTATGTGAGTTCTGTTATGTCATTGTTTATTTCTGTTACTGTGGTTTCTGTTAGAATTCTGATGTTTTTACGCATGTATTCTTCCGGTTTATGCATTATTATGTCATCAAAACTGTCTATGTGTCCACCGATTACGTATGGTATTGCACATGGAGAGTATGCAACGTGTTTTTGTGTAGTAAAAACTATTATCTGAGATTCGTCATCATATTTTCTTATGTTTGATGCAGCAGTTAGTCCTGAAGCTCCTGCTCCTATAATTACTATATTCAATGAATTCACCTGTGTACAAATTTCAATTATTCATATATATCTACTTTATAAGTATTATATTTTGTTTTATTTTTAAATCTTTTTTTAGAAAATGTTTAAATGCTTCTTATTCTAATAATCCACGAATTGTTTGTGCAAATTCTGATTCAACAACACCCTTTGCTCCTAATGTTTTGGAATGTGCATCAAGTTCTGTGACCACGTTGTCAAATCCCATCTGCCTTAATGGTTTTACCAGTCTTGGACCGTCCGTTAGGGCTATTGTTTCGCCAGGTACTTTAGTTACGTCCACTGCATGTGGTACTCCAAGCACTATTGTTAAATCCGAATTCAGCGTGTTCAGTATTTCTTCTGCTTTTATACCTGTAACTGGGTATTCATCCAGCCCACCAGTAATGTAATCCGGCTTTTTGTGTATTGTTTTGTTTACCGTTACTGCGTGATGTCTGATATATGGTAATCCTATGTTTTCATCAGTATTTGCTATGAAAACCGGTACGTTTTCCGGATAATATTTCGTCCAGTCAATTGTCATTATGTCGGAAAATAAATAGCTTGTTTCTTTTTTTGCGTTGAGCACTATTGAAACCTTTTTTCCTTCATTCAAATAATCCAATACTTTTTTTGCAACTTTTACCTTGTTATCTCCATAGTCTGGTTGAATATATTCTCCTTTTGCCATTCCACGAGTTTTTTCAAGTTCTGTTGCCTTCTGTAACATTATTGTTTGTCTTTCAACTTCATCCTCTGATATCAATCCTGCAATGTTGGCTGCTTTAAGTGTTTGTATTGCACCTGCAGTATTGTCTCCTGCCTCATATCCTCCGTGTGTTTCCACAATGACAATGTTTGCATTTACTCCCGCTTCCTGTGCATTGTTTTTCATGTTTTCTCCAATAATCATACTTGCACAGGTTCCGACAATGCCGATGTTTTTTGGATGGAACGTTTCTTCCACTTCCCTGATTGTTTCCACAAGTTTTTCTCCCGCTCCAAATATGAAGTCATTTTCGTTCATTGCAGTTGTTATAACTCTTATTCCTTCGTCTTCGAGCAGTCTTCCTGTTCTAAAGCAGCACCCGGCCGGACCGTGCATGATAATAACATCTACCTCCAGATCTCTGAGCGTGTATAAAGCCGCTGCTATTGGGCTTGGTCGTGGGTGTATCATAACATTTCTCCTTCTTTTAATCTGTATTGTCCTACACTACTATATTTTACGTTTTTAAATTTTTCCGGATCAAATATTGGAAGTGCGGTTATTATTACTTTCTCTATTTTTTCCGGATTTAATTGTCTGTATTCCTCTGTATCGGTCATTACAATTATACAATCTGCTTCATATGCTTCATCCAGTTCTATCTTTTTTGCACCGTGTGATTCTATGATTTCCTCCGGCACTTTATTATCATGTGCCCATACTTCCACGTCACGGCTTACAAAGTCATCAATGAGTGCCAGTGATGCATTGTCCTTTTCTGTTAACAGCTGTTTGTCGGATGTTATTCCCAGTATTGCTACTGTTGTTTCAAACATTGCCAGATGTTCTTTCAGGTATAGTTCCTTTTCTGCCATGTATGCCATATGGTATGCCACATAGTTGTTTGTACTGCGTGCTGTTTCGGATAGTTGTGACGGTTCCCCGTATTCGTTTGACAGGTTGTTGATTTCATCGGAATCTCTTGATATGTTGTTTTCCAGTACTGGCTGTGGATAGAGCAGGTGGATGTCAGGGTTTGTGTTTGCCACATCTATCGCTTCTATCAGGTCAATTGTTATTGCTTCGGACAGTATTGCTGTTTGGTTTGCTAATGCTATTACCGTGTCTTTATATGCGTTTTGCAGTATTGGTATAAACTCTGCTGTTTGTATATGTTTTACTGTGCGTATTTCATCGCTGATTGACTTGTATATTTGTACTGTTTTTTCTTGGCATTCACTGTTTTTTCCTGCGATTATTCTCAGATTGTCATTTATTACTGTTGTGTATGCCATTTTAATGTCTGGTATCATTTCAAATTCATCTATGATTTTTGACATTTTCAGCACTGTTCTTGGTGGTGCTCTTGTGTCAAACACTAATAATACTTCATCAAGTACACAGTTTTGTATCTTTGTACATGCTTCTTTTAATCTTGATGTATCGTATTTACCGTCTATTATGCATTTTTGTGTGAAGATTATTGCATCTGCTGTTGAGAATAATTCAAGGGAATCTGTTTTTTCCAGTGAAGTGTTTATTGTACCTTTTTCATCATACACCATTACTTCTGAATCCATACCCTCATATACTGTAATGTCTGTTTCATAATCGGGGTAGATTATTATTTTCATTACTAATTTCTCCTTACTTGTTTGCTATGATGCTTATTATATCTGATTGTTTAAGTTCCTGTTCACTTGATATTCTCATGTTTTTTCTTGCATCTATTGCATGGGTAAATCCGTCACCGATATCTGTGTGTATACAGTATGCCAGGTCTCTTGGATTTGAGCCTTTTGGTACCAGTAACGCATCTGGTAAGATGTTTCCCTTTTGGTCGGAAAATTTGTGTTCATCTTCAACCGGGTAAACCACTATGTTTTCAAGTGTTTCATATACAGCTTTGTTAATTGTTTCCTGTATTCCGGTAGACCCATACTTTTTTAACACATTTTCGTCAATGTATTGTAGTGCCATTTTCTGTTTGTCTGTTAATTTTGAGTCGTCTATTATATTAAAATGGTCTTCACCTGAATGGTATTTTATAAGTCCTGCCCTATTTGCATTAACAAGTGCCAATTCCGACTCGGCACTTGCAGGAATAACCTGGTCATACTTTTCCCTAAGTCGCCTAATGTTTTCTTCTGCCTGTGGAGTATCCACCTTGTTTGCCACTATAATGATTGGCTTGGCAGATTCAAGTATCTTATCAATGAATCTCAACAAGTCTTCCTGTTCCCACTTGTCATATTCATCATTCATTATGCGTTCTGCTTCAATAACATCATCCAACATTACTCCTGCACCAGTCAACTGTTCTGATATTACTTTTGCAAAGTTAAGATGTTCACTCATTACTTTTCTAATCAGTCTTGGCCAGTTTCTTTCCAGAATGGAATACACCCACATTGTAACTTCATGCTTAAGGAAGTTGACATCATCCAATGGGTCATGTGTTCCTGCCTCACATGGATTTCCTTCAGCATCTGTTGCTCCTGATGCATCAATAATATGAATCAATGCTCTTGCTTGGCTCAAGTCATCCAGAAACTTGTTTCCCAAACCTTTTCCCTCATATGCACCAGGCACTAATCCTGCCACATCTATCAGTTCTACAGGTATGTATCGTATTCCCTCTTCACATTTTCCGGTTCTGGGATTGCATGTAACATCCAACTCCTTACATGGACATTCTGCCGTAACATATGCTATTGCCGCATTTGCATCTATTGTTGTGAATGGATAGTTTGCAACTTCTGCCTCTGAAAGTGTTGCTGAATTAAAAAAGGATGATTTTCCTACGTTTGGTTTACCTGTTACCGCTATTTGTAACATATCAAGACTCCCCTTTGTTTTTTGTTATAATAATGTAAATAATCGTTTTAAATTTTATTTTAAAATGAATAATTCTTTAATCTATTATTAATGTATGTTATTTTATCATAATTAAGTTATTGAAAAATTAAAAATAAGAAAGAATTGGAGGTTATACGAAAAATTAAGAATAATAAGATATTAATCAGATTATTACTACACACATGTAGCCAAAATCCATGTTTTTTGCTTCACCCAGAGTTACTTGCACTATCTGTTCATCAGGATAACTTAATTTTTCACAAATCGTTATGTCATGTTCTGGACTGTAACCATGATCTATTAGGTATTCTGCCAATTCACTGATGTGCCTGTTTGGAAGTATGATGTTCGGTCTTGAATTATCAAGTTTTTCCAGCAAGTCATCTGTAGGTGCCTTTCCACCATGAATAGTCAATAAATTTGCCGTATCCCATGGTATCTGTACCTTTGCTGCTGCCAGTTGAACAGAACTGATTCCAGGTATAACATTTACTTTAGTTTTTGGAGATAACTTCTGCATTGTTTTAAGCATTCCTGAAAATCCCGGATCCCCCGTTGACAATATTGATACCTTTAAACCATCATCAAGATAGGATACTGCCATTTTAACAGTTTTAGGAATGTCCCTCGGTTCCAATACCACCATTTTAGCATCAAGATAATCAAACAGGTCAAGTGATCTTTGACTACCAACCAGAACATCGGAACTTTCAATAGTTTCAATTGCACCCAATGTTAAATATTCTCTGTCTCCCGGACCAATACCTACAATATTCATTTTATTCATAACGGTTCACCTAAATATTTTCTGTAATATTAATTATATATTTGAAATAACAATGTAATATAAGTTATAGAACATTTAATTATTTAATTGTTCAAGTTCCTTTTTACATAATACGTTATTTAAGAAAAATAAAATTACATTTTTTTTAATGAATGAGTACTTGACATAATGATTTTT
>MVAA01000025.1:1320-2034 GCA_003266105.1 Methanosphaera sp. rholeuAM6 | reverse complement strand
TCACTTTCCAATGACTGTGAAAGTTAAAGGTAAACAGATAACTATCGACAACTTCCTTGGGGAAAGAAGTCCACGTCATGCAAAAATTATAGGTGACGATGTAAAGGTTCAAGTTAAGGGTGATGATGTAATTATCACTGGTATCAACAAGGAACATGTTGGTCAGACAATGGCTAACATTGAACAAGCTACCAAAATTAAAAGACGTGACCCTCGTATTTTCCAAGACGGAATTTACTTAGTGGATAAAAAACAGGAAGAACTAGATGAATAAATTATTATGAGGTAGTTAATATGACTAGAAAACCAGCTTTCAAAAGACAAGAATATTGGAGATACAAAAAACTTGGTGACAGTTACCGTAGACCTAGAGGTAAACTAAGTAAAAGACGACGATACCAAGCAAGAAAACCTGCAATGGCTAGAGTTGGATACAGATGTCCAAAAGACACTAGAGGATTACATCCTTCAGGTTTTAAAGATGTATTAGTTGAAAATGTCGAACAAGTCAAAGCTTTAAATCCTGAAACTGATGCAGCAAGAATCGCAGCAACAGTTGGAAAAAGGAAAAGACAATTAATTGTAGCAATTGCTAAAGAAAACGGGGTAAAACTATTAAATTAAGATTGTTGTTAGTAATGGTTCATTTTTGAATTCATTATGTTGAAATCTTAATAGAGTTTATTATATATAGGAGGATTTTCATGAATCTTA
>MVAA01000025.1:1005-1280 GCA_003266105.1 Methanosphaera sp. rholeuAM6 | reverse complement strand
GATCCGGAACATATGGAAGAAGTATCCAGAGCTATTACAAGAAACAGTATTAAAGCTTTGATTAATGATGGAGTTATTAAAGCGAAACCTGTTAATGGTATAAGCAGTTACAGAGCAAAACATAATGCTGAACAAAAGAAAAAAGGAAGAAGAAGAGGCCATGGTAGTATCAAAGGGGCTAAAAAAGCAAGAACTCCTAAGAAAGAAGCATGGATGAGTACTATTCGTTCTTTAAGAGTTGTTCTCAAAGACATGCGTGCTAACGATGAAATCGA
>MVAA01000025.1:0-920 GCA_003266105.1 Methanosphaera sp. rholeuAM6 | reverse complement strand
AACATATAAAGTACAATTCAAAAGAAGAAGACAAGGAAAAACTAATTACAATAAAAGATATAAATTAGTTGATCTCGACAAAACTAGAATGGTTGTCAGAATTACTTCAAACCATACTATTACTCAGTTAGTAAAAATTGGAGAAAATGGTGATGAAACACTTGTATCAGCAACATCCAACCAATTAAAAGAGTACGGATGGTTAGGTAATGGTAAAAACACATCTGCAGCTTATTTAACTGGTTACCTATTTGGTAAAAGAGCATTAAGTGAAGACTATGATGAAACAATTTTAGACATAGGATTACAACCAGCTATCAAAGGTACTAAAATTTACGCAGTACTTAAAGGAGCATTAGATGCAGGATTATACATACCACACAATGAATCCATTTTACCTGATGATTCAAGAATCAGAGGGGAACACATTGCAGCATATGCAGAAAACATGGATGAAGAAGAGAAAAATGCAAAATTTGCAAATTACATCAGATGTGGTTTATCTCCTGAAGAAATACCAGATCATTTCGAAAGCGTTAAAAATAAAATAGATGAGGCAACACAATGAGCAAAAGATCAAATAGATCAAACAACAAGAATTCTACTAACAAGTTCAATGTTGAAGCATGGGAACCAAAAACAGAACTTGGTAGAAAAGTTAAAGAAGGCGAAATAACTGATATTGATCAAATATTAGACAAAGGTCTTCCTATAATGGAATTAGAAATTGTTGACGCACTATTACCAGATCTTGAAGAAGAAGTTATGGATGTTAACCTTGTTCAAAGAATGCACAAATCTGGTAGAAAAGTTAACTTTAGAGTAATTGTAGCAGTTGGAAACAAAAACGGATACGTTGGCTTAGGTCAAGGTAAATCACAAGAAGTTGGTCCTGCTATCAGAAAAGCTGTAGATGATGC
>MVAA01000130.1 GCA_003266105.1 Methanosphaera sp. rholeuAM6 | reverse complement strand
CGTAAATACCAGCGGTTCTTGGCTTAATGTAATCTGCACTACCCTCGGTACTGTTGGAAGTTCCTTCTGCAAAGATTATGTTGTTTTCCATGGTGGTGTTTATACCGATTGCTCCTATACCTAATGGAAGGGTACCTGTTACTGTCAGATTATTTCCGCTGATTGTGGTGTTTACTCCACCCCACAGTTCAAAACCATAAACCTGACGTCCATCACATATTACAGTATTGTTAATGTAACTGTTATTGCACATTGACCTGTAACTTGCAACATAGTTTTCTCCACCACAACTGAAGTCCAATATCAGACAAGCATAGGCAACATCAGGATTACCCTGATCAGTTACACCAAAACCTGCAGAGACATTAACATAGTTATTGCACATTAAATTATTACTAATGCCCTCTCCTTCAACATTAATTCCAGCCGCATAATACTCGGAGACTACAGTAATATTATTGTCACAAATCAGGTTATTTAATGACCTGACAACAATACCATAACTGTACTGAGTTCCATTCAAAAGGAAAGTATTGTTGCGAAGTGTTGTGTAACTTCCACTGGAATAAATACCATAAAGACTTCTGTAATATGACTCATTTCCAGTTTCAACCTTAGATTCATTTACATTAATCACATTGTTTGCCAGAGTAACATTATTGCTGGTTATCCAAACACCCACACCCTTAGGCATACGAGGAATATTTGAAGTATACCAATCTATCTGAGTACTAGGAACATTAGCATTAACAGTACAGTTCTCAACAAGACTCTTTTCACCACTGACAGTTAAAGGTATTGAAAAGCTTTCCCGCTGGGTATCAACATTAATTGTAACATTGTTCAACGTTGCGGAAGAAATATTAACATAATCTCCCATGTAATCAGGACTATAATCAAGGACCATGTCTTCCAGGACAACTGAATTGAAAGCCTCCTTATTAATGATAAAGTTAGTATCCTTTATCGTGATCCCGTTTCCAACCAGTTTAAGGTTATCATTCTTGTAACTGTTACTGTAAAATTTCACTTCAAACTTATTTGCTTCAACGGGGAAGTATGTGAAGTTTATTGTGTAATTTTTTCCGGCAACAAAGTAGTCACGGTTAAGGGTGGCTTTACCACTACTGGATATTGACAGGTAATTGTTGTAATTGTACTCAGTGACAGTGACAATGGATGGGTTTGTGTTTTCATGTACTTGTATTTGCCTTGTTGCACTGCTACCATAATCACCATAACACTTGTACTGTGCGGTTATCTGTGTTTCTTCTGTTATTTTTATTGGTACTGTGATTTTTCCTTCCATGTCTGTTATTAGTGTTTGAACATCGTTATTATCTATTTGTACTGTTATGTACTGGTCGGGGATAGTGTTTTCCTCTTCGTCCTTGAGAGATATGTAGATATTGTTTTCTTCATTTGCCAG
>MVAA01000076.1 GCA_003266105.1 Methanosphaera sp. rholeuAM6 | reverse complement strand
CGCATACACAGGAACAAAAACAACACTAACATTCGCTTAAGACAGTAAACATACTCCCCACCAAATATATTGAATAAGAATACTTAATTTCTTATTCAACAATATTATTTTTTTTGAAAATTAAAATCGTTTAATCTTCCATCTTTCAAATGTTCCATTAAAAAAAGGTATTCATTTATTTTAAGATGTTTTATGTTTTTCATGCCCTGTTTTCATGTTGATTGTTGAATGTTTTTTATGTGTGAGAATAAAACTTTTGACAGTTAAAAATAGGATGATGTTTAATTATAAACAGTAGTTGAATTTAAAAATGCTATCTTATGATAAAGTATTGTTTAGTAATGGATTAGAGAATGTGAAACAATTCTGTTTTTGAGCTTTCAATTACCCTATAATTTATCAATATTATGTATAATTATAGTTTTTTATATTTTGATGGCTGTTTGAAAAATATAACCATATTTTTGAATTGTAAAAATAATTGTCATATGTTATTAATAAAAAAAAAAGTTTTGGTTTGAATAAAGAAGCTTTATTCATTAAATGCTTCTGTTAATGCTTCTTTAAACTCGTTTACTTCGGTTTTTATGGTTTCTGATGCTGTGATTAATGATTCTTTTGGGTTTGGACTTACAACATCAAATTCCGGTTGTCCTATTAGTGGATGTGTTATGTCATATGCTGCAGCACTTACTTCCTCCTGTTGCATTAATCTTTTTCTTAATATGTTACATATTGTATGGGTTTCTCCTGTTACTTCCAAGACTAAGTGTCCTTCATCTTCCTTAATATATTTCATGTTTTAAAAACCTCCATAATTACTTGATATATTTCGTGAATCTACTTTTCCACATTCACATACTAGTTTGCCGTCAACCAGTTTCATGAATTTGCGACAATTTACACACATTGCCTTTATAACACCAGTATCTTTTTGTGACGTACTTAAATCAATGTATTCGGGTCCATAAATGTTTATAACTTTTGCTTCTACAATATCACCTATCTTAAACAAGTCGTGGAGTGATGAAATGTAGTCTTCATTGGCTTTGGATATATGTATATATCCTTTGTAACCCGTTATTAGGTCTCGATTTTTGCCCTTTATCATCTTTATCGTTACTAGTGCCTTGTTCTGTTTAACTTCTGTAATATGTCCTACCACATAGTCGTCTATTTTCAGACTGTCTGGAGCATTAATGGATGATACTGATATTGTTTTTTCTTTTTTATTTATTTGTATTCTTCCGTTTATGCTGGCTTTAATGAATCCTTCCTCCACGTATGTCCAACTGGATGGAATATACTCTTCATAGGTGCATAATATTTCTCCGGGTAGTACTAAGTCATTTTCTTTATGATTCATAGTTGTATTACTCAAGTTTTTTTTAGAATGATATAATATATTATTTATTTCTTTTATAAATAATAAAACTAACTATATTTTTTCAAGTCTGTTCGTCGTGAACTATGATTTCATCCATCTGGTAGTCATCCCATTGTCTTAGGCCAAGTACGATTTCCAACTCTTGTGGTGTCAAGAGTGGTTTTTTGTACATTGCACTGTCATCTATTGCTATTCTTGGACATGCTGTCATTACAAAGGCGTCCAGTTTGTATGGCAGAAGTAACTCGGGTGATATGTAATCCATGTTTAGTATTTGTGCTTCATATCCATGTTCTTTTATTAGTTGTTTTAGTTTTATTGCCAAATCAAATCTTAACTGTCCTTTCTTGCTTGACATTATTATTCCAAATGATTTTGCTTCTTTGGCTTTGCATATTCTTGCAAATCTTATTCTTAGTATTTTATCATGGAATTCTTCTATCTGTCTTGATTTTCCTATGAATGGATCTGCCAGCAGTACCGGTTTTTGTGTGAAGAGTTTTACTCCCAGTGCATGAAAGTCTCCACTGCCAACATATACTATCACATCAACATCCAAATATTTTATAGAAGTGAAGTTGCATCCTAACACTTGACCCTTACTGGTGCCCATTCCATTGTCAAGTTTTACAGTATATCCCTCCTCTTCTATGATCTTTATCATTTCATCCAGTTTATGTATATGTTGCGTGGTCGTAATCAGTCCCACAGTCTTTACATTATCATCAAAGCTGGATATGGCATCCAGAATTGGAGCTTCAATATCGGCAGAAGAATGAGCCTCAACAAATAGCACCGGACAATCCGTCTTGATAGGCAGTGGCGTATGAGCAAAATGAACAACCAGGTCAATGTGCCTATTTACTTTAACATCAGCCAAATCACAAGCACCAAAACATGGATCTGCATCAATTATAACATTAACATCATCCAGTATGCCCTCAATATCATTTGCTATACTAACAGCATCAGATTTTAAACCTTCAGGAAACTGTAAAATAATGTTCTTAGCATTCAAATCCCTTATCTTATCCACTATAACATCAATCTTATAATCATAATCAAGAGTAGACATAACAATAACCTAATCTTCAACAATAGTAACCTTTCCATCAATCATCCTGATTTTAACCAGGGTACTAAGCCTTTTACCAGTGTTTTCCTCAACAATTTTCTTACCGTCATCCTTCTCAATAGGAAGAATAACATGTATAATGTTGGCTCCAATCTCATCCAATGCTTTGATTACACTGGTTAATGTACCCCCAGTACTAACAACATCATCAATCAACAGAATGTTATCATCCTTAGCGATATTGTTTATAAACAGTTCACTTTTGCCGTAACCGGTTTTTTGATGAACCTGGCACTCACCTGCCAATCCATAGGAACGTTTACGAATAATAACAAATGGAATGTCGGTTCTTAATGACAAGGCAGTGGCAAGAGGAATACCCATAGATTCCACACCAACAATCTTTTCAACATCCGATAAATCAAAGTTATCAACAATATAATCCATTATTGAATTCATTAATTTACTTTCCACTAATGGAACTCCATCACTGATGGGATGAACAAAATAAAAATAGTCACCTTTTTTAACAACAGGACATTCAAGTAAAGATTTCTTTAACTCTTCTAACATAATACATTGACTCCTTAGATAATCTTATAATATAAATATATAATTTCTGTAAGTAAAATACTTAATTATTAATGTTAGCATTGATATAATTATATATTAATGGAGTTTAAACAAATAAGGAAAAGGAGGTTAAACAAATGCTAGAAGGATTAGGTGACAGTCTAACAAAAACTATGAAAAAACTAGCAGGAATGTCAATAATAGACAAAAAGACATTGAAAGAAGTTACAAAAGACATTCAACGTGCACTCATACAGTCAGACGTAAACGTTAAAGTGGTTTTCGCACTCACAAAGAAGATTGAAAAACGGGCACTTGAAGAAGAACTTCCAAAAGGATTAAGTCCTAAAGAACATGTAATGCGTATTGTATACGAAGAATTGGTAAATCTAATCGGTGAAGAACCAAAGGAACTGGAAATAACACACAAACCATTTAAGATAATGATGTTAGGTTTACAGGGTAGTGGTAAAACAACCACAACAGCAAAACTTGTAAAACACCTTAAAAAGAAAGGACAAAACTGTGCAATAGTATGTACCGACACATGGAGACCTGCAGCATACGAACAGCTAAGACAATTATGTGAACCTCTTGACACACCTGTATTTGGAGACCCTGAAAACAAGGATGCAATAGACCTAGCACGTAAAGGGCTTGAGGAATGTGGAAATAAATACGATGTAATCCTGGTGGATACGGCAGGACGTCACAAGGAAGAACAGGACCTGCTAGACGAAATGAAAGAACTCAGTGGTGTTGTAGAACCTGATGAAGTCATACTTGTTATTGACGGAACAATAGGTCAGCAAGCACGCAGTCAAGCAGAATCATTTAAACAAACCACTGATATCGGTTCAATAATAGTAAGTAAATTAGACGGTTCTGCAAAAGGTGGAGGAGCACTATCTGCAGTGGCAGAAATACACGCACCCATCAAGTTTATCGGTACCGGTGAAAGGGTGGATGACTTTGAAGCATTCGATCCCAACAGATTTATTTCAAGACTTCTTGGAATGGGAGACATTGAAACATTACTTGAAAAGGCTGCCGAAGCCACATCGGAAAAATCCGATCAGGAAATGATAGAATCAATGATGCATGGTAAATTCACATTAAAGGATATGGAAAACCAGCTGTCCATGATGAATAAGATGGGACCGATTCAGCAAGTAATGAAACTAATTCCGGGACTCAGTAATCAATTGCCGGCAAATGCATCAAAGGTTACGGAAGACAAACTAAACAAGTATAAAATACTTATGAACTCAATGACTGAATACGAACTTGAAAATCCCGAAGTAATCAAAAAATCAAGAATTACACGTATCAGCAGGGGTGCAGGTTTAACAAACGATGATGTCAAGGAATTATTAAAATATTACAGCGTAACCAAAAAAGCACTTAAAGGTATGAGCAAACGTAATATGGGTGGTCCTATGGGAAAACTCATGAGACACATGAGATAATGATAAACATTATCCCCATCCCAACACTATTTTTACTAAAGATTTTTAAACAATTTTGAGGAAAGTTTTTATCATGTCACAAGAAACCGAATACAAACTGTGTTCCAGATGCTTGGCACGAATAAGCAGAAAATTCACTAAAACCAGGGAAAATGAAAAATGCAGCATCTGTGACAATCTATTATTACATGAAGATAAAATTTATCGAATGATTTATAACAAGATACACAAGTTCGGCATTGAATTTGACACATTTCACATAGCATGCCAGGTCAGTTATGATGAGTTAAACAGGGCTGAAAAGATTATTCACAAGTCCGTTAATTATCAGGGAAATAACGGATTGAAAAAACAGTTACGAAAAGACTTGTCAGCAATGATTGTAGAAAAAATGGGAAAGACACTTGATTACAAAAATCCTGAAGTTATAATCAACATTAAAATAAGGAAGAAACCTTATCCTCATACACCATACCCAGAGATTGCTAATTTAACAGTGTTTATTGATACTAATCCACTGTTTATTGAGGGAAGATACCGTAAACTTGTACGTGGAATTCCCCAGACAAAATGGCCCTGCACACACTGTAAGGGAAAGGGCTGCGATTGTTGTGACGGTACCGGTCAACAGTACAGGGAAACTGTTGAAGGACTTATTGGAAAGCATTTGCTACCAATGGCTAAGGGTAAGCAAATTAAGTTTCACGGTTCGGGCCGTGAAGATATTGATGTCTTGATGTTGGGTGATGGAAGACCATTTGTCATAGAAGTCAAACATCCATTTGTTCGAAGCATTGATTTAAAACTGTTAAGACGTGTTGTTAACAGTCACAGTGAAGGTAAAATAGAAATCAATGACCTTAAATTTGTGGACAACAGCCGCAGATCAAGCATAAAGAACAGTTCGGTTGAAAGCTACAAGGTTTATAGTGCCGTTGCCGAATTTGAAAACGGTGTAACAAGCAATGACGTTAGACGTATTGAACAACTGAATATTATTGAGCAAAGAACGCCCATACGCGTTTCTCATCGTAGAGCTGACAAGATCAGAACAAGAAAAATATTCAATTTGGATGTTGAAAGAATCAACAGTAGAAAATTACGATTAATAATAACATGCGAGGGCGGATTATATATTAAGGAATTGATATCCGGAGATGAAGGTCGCAGCATTCCCAGTGTCAGCAGCATAACTGACAACAATGCTGTTTGTACACAATTGGACGTGTTGAAGGTTCATATTCCGGAATAATATTTTCTTATTAAAAAAATGAGTATGAAAATAGAAGTTATCTTCTATTTTACTATGTTTATTGTTATTTTCTGATTATCCAATTGTAAAACTATCTTATTTAAAGACATGTCAATATGATAATATACGTACAAGTCTTTTGTCACTGTTTTTTTATCGTTTTCTGTTACCTTTAATGTTCTTGTTGGAAGGAAAGCATCAGTGTAGCGTAAAGTGTTACCTTCCTTTATTGTGAAGGTCGTTGCAATCAAATCCTTTTGGGCATTTTGTGTTCTGTTGATTGTTATTTTTACGTTGCTTTTTGTCCAAGTATAATTTATTATTTCACTGTTTAAGTTTAGTGACAGAATATGATGGTTTAGAATTTTGAAATTCTTTGTGAAACTATCCTTTACAACATTTGTTCCCCACCAGCATGTTCTTACCAGGTTGTTATTGCATGTACTGTTATATGCTTTTGTTGAATAGAATGTGTAATTTCCCTTGTTTGATATGAATGCTGATGTGTCAACTATTATCTGGCTGTATTGCTTTTTGAAATTCTTTGAATTGTCCAAGTATATTGCACTTCCTGTTTTTGCCTGGTTTTTGGTCATGTTACTTCCGGCTATATGAATGTTAACTACGGAAATTGCACAGATTGCTCCACCTTTATATTTAGCATAATTGCTTTCGAAATTACAGTTGTTGAAGCTTAATCTTGCATAGCACATTATGTATATTGCTCCTCCATCACCGTCGTTATTCACCGTTGCCTGATTTTTTATGAATTTGGTGTTGTAGAAGTTTGCCTGTGATGAACCGTTGATTATTATTGCTCCACCTTTTCTAAGTGCTCTGTTATATTTGAATGTTGAATCCTCCAATGTTAATGTTGTTTCTCCAGAGATTATGATTGCTGCCCCATAGCATGCCGTATTGTTCTTGAATGTTGTGTTTGTTAGTGTTATCCATTTAGTATTCCTGTATGCAAATATTGCTCCTGCATAATACGCACTGTTATGGTCAAATACTGTGTTTTTTATAATAAAGTGTGGTGGTGCTCCTATTATACTTATTGCTCCTCCTTGTGGAAAAAGAGGTGTAACATTTTCCATTTTGGAAGAGGACACTTTGTTGCTTTTAAATGTGCATTCATCAATTTTTACCTCATTTATTCCCTTATCCTGTATTGCTCCACCATTTTCAAGTGCTGTATTTTTTATGAATCTGTTTTTTTTCAATATTAATGATCCGTAATTGTTTATTGCACCACCATTGTAATATGCTCTGTTCTGCTGGAAGAGACAGGAATATATGTATGTTGTTTCTCCACTGTTTATTGATATTGCTCCGCCAATATCTGCCTTATTTGATGCAAATATACAGTTTCCTATTTCTGCATATCCACTACCTATTGCTACAGCTCCACCTTTGGTTCTGTTTTCAGAGTTTGTGTTATGTTTTGCAATGTTGTTTGTGAAGTTTGAGTTTGTTATCTTTAATGTAGCATGATTTCCGTTTAGAATAGCGTTTCCCCATAATGCCACGTTGTTTTTGAAAGTACATTTGTTGATTTTTACAGTTGCAAATGAGGATGTGTAGATTGCCGCTCCCCCTGTACTGTGTGAATAGTCTGTATCTGTCAGTTTATTATTGTTAAAAACACAGTTGTTTATTGTATAGACAGAATTAAATCCTCCCAGTTGTAATGCGGCTCCAAAACGGATAGCTTTATTGTTTTCAAATCTTGTGTTGGATATTTTTCCTATAATATTGTTTCCTGATGTAAATATTACTCCACCATTGTTTGCCTCGTTGTTCTTAAAGGTACAGTTGTAAATGACTATCTGCGAGTTTCCCGTTACCAGAATTGCTCCTCCCTGTGAATATTTGGCATTTTGTAATGTTAATTTTTGTATTGTTAGGTTAGATTCTCTGACTCTGAATGCCTGATTATTGTTGCAGATTATTTTTGTGGTGTTTTTGTCTTTTCCTATTATTTTCACTGTGTTTGTGATTGTTACTGATGTATTTAGCCTGTGGTTTCCTGCACTTAGGTAGATTATGTTCTCATATCCTGCCAATGTTTTGGTGATTGCTTTTTGTATTGTTGCATATGGATGTTTTGAAGATCCTGTTTGTGTTTTTGTTGCATTGGGATTAACATATATCTTATTGGTTTTGGCTGTAGTCTGTGTTTTTTGAGTAGTGTTGTCGGTTTTCTTTGTTATTTGTTTAAGTGTTTGATTTATTCCATCTGACATGCTTTGTGTATCGTGAATTTGCTGGGTAGTTTTTGTTATCTCGGATTGTGATGAGTCTGTAGTGTTTTGTGTGGCTGCAGAGGATATGCCTATTAATAAAAATAAACAGGTGAAGAATATTAAATACTTCATTTTTTTAATTTTAACCCACTCCCATTTGAAGTACTGTTTTGTAATTTTCTTTAAATAAGTATATAGTTGATGTTTGTCTGATATAATAATTATAAGTTACTACTTATTCAATTGTTTGTTTAGGATTTTTTTACTTGAATTTCGCATAGACATTATGTTAATGCTATTAAATTGGTATTTTTATGATGTCAAATGTGATTTCATAAGATTGGTGACCATTAAATGATTTGCATGTCTTTAATGACTTTTAAATTGTGAATTTTCATAATATAGATATACTTATAAACTATGAAGATTATATATATAATATAATATTAAACATAGGATGAAATTCTTGTTTTTATGATTGTATATGCAAGAAGGATATATGTTTATAATTAATACTGATTTCTTTCTTAGCTCTGAAGGAATTAATAAGAAGAAATAACTCATTACATGATAATTAGAATTTAATATTCACGTGATAATTAGTTATACTAATAATTAGCTATTAGTCAGAATTTATACGACTAAATAAAACCTAAATTTTTGTGAAAAACCTATAAAACCTATAAAAAATAAATTCTATTAATTAAAATGAGATGATAAAAGATGAAAAAATCAAAAGGATTTAAAAGTCGTTCAAGATACAAACTTAAAAAAAGTATCAGACCAAAACGAGCTAACCTTATAAGTAAAAAGATTCAAGTATTTGAAAATGGTCAGAAAGTTCACATAATAACTGATTCTAGCTTCCAAAAAGGACAACCACACCCAAGATTCCACGGAAAAACTGGTGAAGTTGTAGGTAAAAAAGGACGAGCATACCTCGTTGCAATTAAAGACGGAAACAAAGCTAAAGAATTAATTATTAGACCAGAACATCTTCAATTACAAGTTCAAGAGTGATTATGATGATTGGAAAAAAAGTCATTGATACCAAACCTATTACAATTGCTGAAGCAAAAGAAATTCTAATGGAAAAAGTAGAAGATAAAGCTGATGACAATAACAAAGTCGATGGCCACCAATTTACATATGAACAAAATCTTACTATTGATTATGTTAGTAAGTTTGCATTATTAAGTGCAGATGATGCTAAAGAGTTAGTTTCAAAACTTGAAGAGTATGTTTCTACTAATCAAGCGGTTAAAGTAGTGGATTTAATGCCTGAAGATCTTGATGACTTAAGAATGATTTTTGCAAAAGAAAGGGGAAACTTTGATACAGAAACTTTGCAGAATATTTTGGATTTATTGGATCAATACCGATAATCATTAATCCCTACTTTTTTTCCTAAAAAATAACCACCAAAATACGATTACTTTTACTATTTATAACAAGTTATTATGAGAACAAATATTATGCCCAATAACACTAAGGAAATTTTAAAACAATTCAATATAAGATTGGATAAGAATAAAAGCCAGAATTATCTGATTGACAAGAATAAACTGGATAATATTCTGTTAAATGCTGACATTCAACCTGATGAATGTGTATTGGAAATTGGTGCAGGCATAGGTACCCTGACAATTCCATTAGCAAGAAGAGCCCTGAAAGTTATTGCCATTGAAAAGGATCCCGTTATTGCCGAAGTTTTAAGACAGAGATTGATTGATGAAAAAGTGGATAATGTTGAACTGAT
Organism: Methanosphaera sp. rholeuAM6; assembly: GCA_003266105.1. Classification (GTDB taxonomy): domain Archaea; phylum Methanobacteriota; class Methanobacteria; order Methanobacteriales; family Methanobacteriaceae; genus Methanosphaera. The sequence goes on along the minus strand of MVAA01000076.1, from coordinate 38,487 downwards.
TAATGATGATGCATTAAAGATTGATTTTCCACTTTTTGATAAGGTTGTATCAAACCTACCCTACCAGATATCTTCACCGGTAACATTCAAGCTTTTGGAATACGATTTTAAAAAGGCTATTTTAATGTATCAATTGGAATTTGCTAAGAGAATGAATGCGCAGGTGAATACGGGGGAATATTCCCGTTTATCTGTTGCCTTATATTTCAGGGCGGATATACGGATTATTGACACGCTGTCGCCAAATTGTTTTGTTCCACAGCCTAAGGTTAACAGTGCCGTTATCGAATTGGTTCCAAATAATAGGGTCAAGTTAAATGATTGTTTTGATGATGTGCTGCGTGCATTGTTCCAGCATAGGAATAAAAAGGCTAAAAAGGCTTTAATACAGTCTGCTCATGAATTAGGCTGTGACCGGAAGGAGCTTAAACATGCTCTTGATGGTGTGGATAATGTATTGTTTGAAGAAAAGGTGTTTAAACTAAGTCCTGAAGACATTTTTGAAATTTCTGTTATTGTTGGTGAATTATTATGATGTACGACAACGTTGAATACGTGGAGTGCTGTGAGGTTTATCCTCCAGCCGAGGATACCTTTCTACTGATTGATAACATGGAAATAGACAAGTCCGATAGGGTATTGGAGATTGGTACCGGTACCGGTCTTGTAAGTATTTGTGCATCTTTTAAGTGTCTGGAAGTTACGGGTGTTGACATTAATCCCCATGCCGTAAAATGTGCTTTGAACAATGTCAAGTTAAACAAGAGAGGTAATGTTAATGTTTTTGAAAGTGATCTGTTTGAAAACGTTGATGGTATATATGATTTAATCTTATTTAACACACCATATCTGCCTGTTCTTGAGGATGAGCATGTTGATGATGATTATTCAAAAGCATGGGATGGTGGAGAAAACGGACGGGAAGTTATTGACAGATTCCTTGAGGAAGTTCCACAGTATCTTAGAGATGGTGGAAAGCTTCAGTTAGTTCAGTCTTCATTATCCGACAATGATAAGACGCTGCAAATTCTGGAAAAAATGGGATTAACGGCTAGTATTACCGCTGTTGAACACGTATTTTTTGAAGACATAACATTGATTACTGCCTATAGGTAATCCAATTATCCCCCCAATTTTAACACTATTTTTGGTTCATACTTGTTACAACAGGTATTTATCTATATTATATGATGACAATGAAATTACAATATCTTTAAATATAACAAAAGTATTTATATATGCTCTGACAATGCAATATTTAGACTGTTAATAATTTCAATGAAAATCAACAGTCAATATAATAAAAGCCTAGAAATAGAAAATAACTACAAAAATAAGCCGAAAAATAAAATAATAAAAGGAGGAATCAAAAATGAAAAAATTTACTCCAATACTAATGTTAACTGTTATTATAGCAGTGGTAGCAGTATCAGGCTGTATACATACTGTTGAAACCGAAAACAACCAGACAGTAACTGATATTGAAAATCAGAGCCTCATTAATGATACGGGGGATGCTGACGTAACAAAAGTGAACAAGACAGGAAACATACAAACATCAGACCAATCAGCATCAGACAAAATTAAAAAAGACAACAAAAAAGAGGGTGACAACAAACCAAAAATTTCCAAATCAGATATGGAAAAAGAAATTGTAAGAATAATGAAACTGGAAAATCCAAATGTTAACTACACTGCAAAAGCAACGTTAATATACCAAAACAATAATCCTGTATATGTCGTGGATGTGTATGATGACTTTGGATGGTACGCATACCTTGAAGTTGACGCAACCACTGGCCCTGAAGGCAATGACAATGATGGATATGCATTCCTTGGTGGAGCAGTAAGGGGAGAAACAGGGGATGAACCAGACCAGATAGATGGAGTGATGCCAAAACTATCAGTAAATGATGCTAGAGAAATTATGGATAAGCAACTGAAAAATAATTATTCACTGGAAGAAGTAACCTATACTATCATAGGATACTTAAATGACAGTACACCACACTACAACATTTCAATAGAAAAATATAATGAAGATACACAGGAAACGGAAGATCTTGGTATTGCATACATGAATGCCGATACTGGTGAAATAATTTACATCAACATGACAGTAGACTTTGCCCGTGGCGGCGATACCGATAATGACACTAAAATCTATTCAGTAGATGAAGCAGGAGCTTACGTGGACATTATTTATAAAGGTAAAAAAGTATCTGTAAGAGAAAATTATCCATATTACAGTCCACAGGACGATAAAGTATTCTATTCGCAGGAAGAAGAAGCTGAATGGTTATACAATGACCCTAGAGGAGAATAAGTTTTTATTCTCCAATAAACCCCCCTATTTTTAATCACTCTTTATTGTATTTGTTAAACGTTTTCCTGTAGAATCTGACAATGTAACCAACCACTATTCCCGCAAATATTGTTCCCAATCCAATACCCTTAAATGTACCATACAATGCTATTGAGAATATTGCTCCAAGTACTACATTTGATGTGTCGAATGCTGATTTTATTTTCCCAAATTCAATACCGGTAGCATGCCTTACCGCTAAGGACACTCCTTCCCCCGGCAGTACAATTGCATTAGACATGACTTCAAGATAAACACCGAATGCTATTATAAAACAGCTTATTATACATAAAATCCACTGTGAAATGTAAGTTGTTGGCTCAACTGGTGAAAGAACATATAAGGCAAAGTCTATGAAATATCCGAATATTAACGTGACAAGTATCTGCATCCACTGCTTTCTTTCAAACTCATTTCGCAGTATTATTACCTGTATTACTATTAATATAAAGTTAAAAATGATTGTTATCATTCCCAAGGATAATGGAACTGCATATTTCAGTACGTTTGGAATACATGATATTGGTGTTGTACCTAAGTCAGAAATTACGGATAATGCTACTCCAAAGGACATTATAAACAATCCAATTGTGAGAATTATGTAATTTTTAATGGTTTGTTTTAAATCGATTCCAAAATAAGTTTTATAGTTATCTTCTGTCATGTTCTCTGTTATGCTATTTGTTTTCCAGAATATTTAAAAGATAATAGTTGTAAAAATGGGGAGACTGAATGTGGAGTAAAGCTATTTTTCTCCTGCTATCACAAAGTATCTGTAGTACTTATAGTATACGTCCACGTTCCTGTATCCTATCTGTTTATACCAGTTTATTGTATCTGACAGTTTTGCTGGTTTATCCAGTGTTCTTCTTTGTCTTAGTATTTTCTTTTCCTTTTCCGGAATGTCCTGTTTTGCCAGGTATGACTCGTCTTGTTTTTTATATAATTCTTCTGTGTAGTCTGTTTCCCCATTTACCTGATCAGCATTTATGAATACTCCTCCATGGTTGAGTATGTCATGTATTCTTTTGTAGAGCAGATGTTTTTCTTCATCCGTCAGGTGGTGTATGGATAGTGAGGATACTATCACATCATATTTTTCATTGAAATCATATTCGATGTAGTTTGCTTCTATGTATTTGAAGTCCGTTGTCTTAAATTTTTCTCTTGCAATGTCCAACATCTTTGTTGACATGTCAACTAGTGTTATATCACTGTTTGGATGTTGCTGGTGGAGTAATTGTGTTAGTATACCTGTTCCTGCTCCTAAATCCAATATTTTTGGGTTTTCATATTCCTGTGTTAGTTTAACAACTGTATTATAGTATATTTCCATGTTTGGTATTGCCTGTTTTCTGTATTTATCATAATCGTTTGATGCTTTGTTAAATGCATCCATTACCTTCTCTTCCATTTTGATATTATCCTCCATTATGTGGCTATTTTTAGATTCAATATGTATATTTCCGGTCTGATTACTGTGTCCAAGTATTTTTCCCTGTTGTTTGAATCATACACTAGACAGGTATTGTTTGTGTTAGTTTTAATGTGTATGTATATTGTCTGGTTTTCATTGCATTTTAGTTGTTCAAGTTGTTGGTTTATGTTTATTTTATTTTTTGTTTGTCCTGTTATATTATCTTGGTATGTGTTAGATAAAACATATTCTGTCAAGGCATCGGTTACTATATAGTATTTTCCATGATTTAGCAACGTTTCATTGATTGTTATTGTTTTGCAGCTCCATTGGTTATCATGGTTGTATGGGCAGGTATCTGCGTTGCTGTCTTTGGTAAATGACGTTGTTTTGTATTCATAGTCAAGTACCACTGTTGTATCCTTTGACTGTATTTGTTTTTTGTTTGTCAGGTATTCCTTTCCTGCTATTAGTTCTTTGCTGTTTGGATTGTTTTTTGGGTATAATGTTAGGCTGTAGTCCATGTTTACGGGTATGAGTTCATCTAGGAGTTGGTTGTTCTGTTTCAGTTTCATTAGTTTGTTATAGTTTAACAACTGGCTGTTTTCTGACTTCAATCCTATTATTTTTATGTCGTTTGTGTCAAGGTATTGCCAGTTTGCAGGTGTTCCGCTTGTCTTTGTAAGCATGGATAGTGTGTCTTCCAATATGTTTTTTATTTGTTTGTTATTTGTTCTTGTTACCTGGTTATCGTTCAATGTTGATGTTGTATATACTATTATGCCCAATATTACTGTCAGTATTATTAGATATAAGAGCATGTCTGTTATTATTATTTGTCCTTTATTGTTCATAATCCGTACTTTATTTTATGTCCATTATCTAGGTAGATGATGGTGTTATTGTCTATAGTTATATTGTTTCCTTCATATTGACCCTGTTGGTCGTTTAGCAGCACATGATCTATTGATGCTGGTGCTTTATCGAACTTTTCTGTCGGTAGTATGAATGTTTCAAATCCATAATGTTCACATGTTGTCCTGTTTTCCAGTCTGCATAGCAGGCATAGTCCGTCATGACTGTTATGATAGTAATGGTTGTTTAAACAGTTTTTTATTGTTATGTTGCTGTTTCCATGCTGTGAATAGTCATTTATTGGACATTTCTTTATTGTTACATGTTGTGTGGAATTTAAGTATGCGTTCGAATTGTTTATTGTTATGTAGTTTGCTAGCTTGTCTGTGTATTCCACTTTGCTGTCCGTGAATGTTGCCCTTGTTTTCAGTGTGGGCAGCGGATCGTATACGGGGTATTTTGTGTCTGTTATTTCTATATGTCTGTTTTCTTCCTTTTGTATTTTTGAGTTTGAGTTGTTGGTTGTGACATGTAGTGTGTAGTGTATTTCTATTTTAAATGGGTCATCTGCAGGTTTTATTTCGTTTACTGTGCATTCTATGTTTATATTGTTTTTTCTCTGTTTTTGTTCTATTGTATCTATTTTTGATTGTATTTTATCTTTTATGTATTTTTTACTGTTTGTTAGTGCCTGTTTTCTGGTAATTACCTCTAATGTTGTGTCATGTAGTGTTTGTTTTGTTATTGTTGCTATTTCGTTTTCAAAGTCTTGTGTCGTGCTTTTCATTTTTTTTGTTTGTAGGTTTTCTACAGTGTTGTCTACTTCATGGCTGTATTCGTCTATTGTTATTGTTAACAGTAGCAACAGTGGAATTAACAGTAGAAGTAAGATTATACTGGTGGTGTAACCCTTTTGGTTGTTAATGATTTTCATAATATACTTAATACTATTATGTATATTAAGTATTATTTATAAAAGTAACTATTAAAATAAACATTGTTTAAATATTGTTGTAAAAAAAGATAGGATGTAGAATTATTCAAGCAATTCATAGGAGGTAACAACAACCTGAATATCGTATTTGCTGGAATAGAATTCATCATCCCCAGCCATAATATCCATTATGACTCTCATATTCCCATCATCCAAGAAAGATAATAGTCTGGACTGAAAATTACTCCATTGATCCTGAATCTCTGTATCATTGTATATTCTTGTAATTGAAGAAATATCCTGAGACCATTTGCCCCCATTATGATACTCTAAAATCTCTGAAACAGGAAAATCTTTCACAGTGATTCTAACAGATACTGAAATAACATCATCCACAGATAATTTATCTTTAATTGAATAATGAACTATTTTATCCATATTATCACTTCCTTAACAATTGTATTTTAGAATACCACATATATAAATATTATTATCAACAACAATAGCATATTATTAAAGCTGAAATTATACAAAAAAGAATTAACAGTGCAAAAAACTCATGAAAACATGCTACAAGATACTGGTTTAAATAATATTGATATATTATACTTTAAATAATTATATTAAAGTTAATTAGCATTTATTTATTAATTTATACAAATTAACAATGGCCATATTTTTATTCGTTGATGAAAAAGTATTTGTTTTAATAATAGAACGTGTAAAAAGGCATTAAATAGTTTTAATAATGGCGAAACTTATAATCATTAGAAGGGTTTCAAATAACTAATAATAAATAGAGGTTTAGTAAATATATTAATTAAGAATAAATGTAATTGATAAAGTTTATTATTCGGAGGAATTATATGAGTGATATTATTAAAGGATGGCGTCATAACGCCCAGAGATATAATTTAATAGGAACAAAATGCAACAAATGTGGCGAAACATTTTTCCCAAAGAAAGTAGTTTGTCCAAACTGCAGAAGCCACGGTGACATAGAAGACCTCCAATTTATGGGAACTGGAAAAATATACACATATTCCATAATTCACGCCGCAACAGATGAATTCAAAAACAATTCACCATATGCTGTAGGAATTATTGAATTAGACGAAGGAGCAAAAATAACAGCACAAATCGTTGACTGTGACTTGGATGAATTAAAAATAGGAGATGAAGTAGAAGTAGTATTCAGAAAAATACGTGAAGAAGGAAAAGACGGAGTAATATCCTATGGATACAAATTCAAACTCAAAGAATGAAACGAATACCGGCAAAAGAATACACAACTAGTTTACCCTAGAACAAAGAAGTTGTACCAACCATCAAACCAAATATTCAGAAAGAAAATCAGATTATAGATATCATCACGGCCACGATGAGAAGAAAAAGTCGAGTTTGATGGAGAAATCTTATATAGCAAAGCAGTAGGTGCGGATGATGCTACTGTAGAAATCATAGCCGAAAAAATCAATCCACACCCACAATAAAAAAATTACTCATAACCCCCAAATAAACCTTTTTTTTAATATACTTTTTTTACATATATACTAATATGAAAAACATGTTAATCTCAGAATTAGGAGAAAACGAATTAATCAGGATACTACTCGAAAAAAGAGATAAGTTATTAGATAATGTTGATACTACTGTTAAAAACAGTTATCATGATGATGCTGCATTAATCGAGAACAACAGCAGATATACTGTAGTATCCACTGATATGCTCATTCAACACTCACATTTTCCAGACGGGATGTCTCATTATCAGATGGGAGCAAAAATAGTGACTGTAAACGTTAGTGACATACTGGCAATGAATGCAACTCCATGTTCCATACTAATATCTATGGGTCTTCCACTGGAAATGACAAAAAGAGAATATGAAGAATTGACTGATGGAATACTAGCCAAATGCAAAGAATATGGTATAACGCTTATTGGTGGAGACATAAATGAGAACACTGAGATTGTATTATGCGGTACCAGTATTGGAAAGGCAGATGATACTGTTAAACTACAGTGTAATATAGGTTATGGTGATTTGATAGCTGTTACCGGAGAACTTGGTAGCCCTGCAGCAGCCCTTGATATACTGTATAATAACGACAATATTCCTGAAAAATACTGTGATAAAGAGATTATTGACACCTTATTACATCCTTCATTACCCCTTAAGGAATCCGAAATATTACGCAACCACCCGGATATAGTAACTGGCATTACTGATATAACTGACGGTTTGGCTATGGAATTAGGTCATTTACATGAAAAAAACAATGGTGTTGGATTTGAAATATACTACGATAAATTACCGTTCAACAATACTGTAAAAGATGTTGCTGCCTTTAACAATAAGGATTTATCAGAGTACTTATTACATTTTGGAGAAGACTTCGAATTGCTGTTAACGCTAAAGGCTGAAAAATACCATGAATACCTTGAAGACCTAGATTATTTCCACATAATTGGTAAAACCAACGATAGTGATAAAATTACTTTAATAAGAGATGGTAATGAATATGAACTGTCTGTTAGAGGTTATGAGCATTTGAAAGATGATTGATTATGAAAAGATGTGATATTTGTCCAAATAACTGTTTAATTGAACACAGCATTTGTGGACGTAAGGCAATAATTGATGAAAATGTTGTTGAAAGTACTGGCGTGGCAGTCGATCCCATTGAAAAGAAACCATTGTATCATTTCATGCCGGGAAGTGAAACATTATCTGTTGGAGGTATTGGATGTAATTTAAAGTGTCTCAACTGTCAAAACCACAGTATTGCCCAACCTGTTAATCCGTCATTTGTTCCAATCAGAACATTTAGTCCAGAAGAATTGGTTGAATTGACATTGGAAAAAGACTTAAAGAGTATATCATGGACATATAATGAGCCTACAATCCATCCAGAATGGATTATCAGTACTTCAAAGATTGCAAAAGAATATGATATTAAGACAATTCTTGTTACTAACGGTTATACCTCAAAGAAAACATTAAATGATATGGTTGATTATGTTGATGCTGTTAACGTTGATTTGAAGAGCATTAGTGACGATTTTTATAGGGATGTCTGCAGCGGTCGTTTAAATGATGTTAAAAACAGTATTGAATTTTATTACAATAATGGTGTTCATACGGAAGTCACTAACCTTCTAATTCCAGGATATAATGATAGTACTGAGTCGATATCTGCTCTGTGTGACTATATCTGCAGTGTTTCTGACAGTATTGTTCTTCATTTTTCGGCTTTTTATCCACAGTTCAAGTTGAATCACTTGCCATCCACAAGTGAAGATACTGTTTTTAAAGCTTGCAAGACTGGTAAAGCTACTGGTTTAAAACACGTATATCCCGGCAATACCCATTCTTCCCATGATGATAACACTTACTGTGGTAACTGTAATGACATTCTTGTAGAAAGAGAGTATTATACTGTTAAAAATTATATTAATGAGGGTAAATGTCCCACTTGTGGAAAAAACGTTGAAAATTTTGTTTTCTAAAAAAAATAGTTTATTATGGAAGAATATTGTGTATTTTAGAATACTCCTCCACCTCCTCCTCCGAATCCTCCGGAACCTGGTCCGCCGATGTCCCCGAATGATCCCGTGTCAAATCCGCTGTTTTCAAATCTGTTGCTTCCAAGTCCTACAGGTATGAAAGTATTGTGTATATGATGGAATCCCCAGAGATATCCTAATGATACAACATCACTAGCATATACTGCTGTTTCCGGAATGTCCATGAATTTTATGTATTTTTTCATGTTCTTTGATACTTCATCTGCACATCCGAGTGCTGTTGCATATACCAGGAATCTTCCCCAGACTTTTATTGATTCAGGTGGTCTTTCCTTTATTAGACTGAAGTCTTTAATGTATTTTTCAAAGTTTTTCCATCTGTCATGGAATTCTTTTCCTTCTTTTGTCCATCTGCCCAGTGGCGTGTCAACAAAGAAAAATATTATTATCTGTTCTATGATTAGGATTACTGACAGTATTATTCCTATTGTTACAAGTGGTCCTGATGCAAAAGTCAATAGTCCTATTATGAATGCTACTGCCAAGAATATTGCCAGTATGTTGTATCCTGACATCAGGTTTTCCTTACTTTTATCATAGTACCTGTTTACTCTTGTTTTTGGAACATCACGTAGTGCATCTATCTTCCATGCGTGCACAAATTGCTGTACTGTTGATGAATCTTCCTGTATGTTTTTTAATGATATTTGCTGTCTTTCATTTTCGAAGCGTTTTAGAAAATCTATTATATCAATTTCATGAAGCTTTAAATTGGAGGTATCCTTATCATACCTTCTTAATATTGTGTCTTCCTCATTGCTTGTTATCATCTTATAATATTTCCTATCAATAAGATCAAGCAATGTAGCTGTGAATGCATCTTCATTTACCTCTTCGATAATTCCTGGTATCATTGCATTGATAAACACCGGTGAATCATCAGTTGGTATTTGACTTTCATAGTCCAGATTATAATCTGTTTTAGGGTCTCTTCCCCATTTAAGATACATTCCCACAGGCAATACCATTAGAATTGCAGATAATACTGCCGGTAACGATGACAGTATGTCTTTAAATGATTGTTGACTGGCATATTCATCTTGATCTTTTTCTATCTGTGCTTTTACGTCCTTGTCAATTACATCTGCATTTGCACTCACTGTAAAGTATGTTTTTGGCATCAGTATACGTTGTTCAGCTGTTGTATGTGCTGGTATGTTATGATATACTGTGGTAAGCTCATTATCTTTTGTCCATGTGCATGATTCCACATATGTTTCAGGATTGTTCCAGTATTCTGTGTCCTTGTTTGTTTCCGGTATTGTTATGTGTGTTGTAAGAGTACCTATTCCTTCATCCCATGCATTTCCCCATGACATATACTGTAATTCTGCAATGTCATTGTATATTTTAACTCCCTTAAGGATGTTATAATGGAATATTACTCTAACATCTTCATCCGATACTTTCTGCGTTTTTGCTTCATCTTTATATAGCCATACCTTTAAGGTTAGCTGATTATCCTTGTTTTCCACTTCAAGTGTATTGTAGTATCCCGGCGTTTCTACCGTAATGTCAGTTACTGTTTGCTGTCCGCTCAGTGGTATTGTTCGTGTCACACCATTTACTGTTCCACTGATAGAATAGGTTATCTTATCTGTAATAACTGTTGTTCCATCATTCTGCACTGTAATATGTTCATCTGCTGAAGGTAAGGAGTACGTGCCCGTTTGTGCAAATGATAACGGCATTAATATAAATATTAACAATAAAACTGTGGAAATAAACAGTTTCATCCTATTGTCAGATTGTTTCATCCTATCACTTCTGTTTATGAGTGTTTAATGATTAAGTTATTAGAAATAGTGTTTAATAAATTTTACTAAAAAATAATTGGGGGGACATGATGGAAGGTTAATGTGGTGGTATAATTTAGAAGGTTCCACCTCCACCACCACCAAATCCTCCTCCACCAACACTTCCTATTCCTCCTGAATCAGAACTTGCTGCCGTTAGTGAAGAGAATGATGTGTCCAGATGACTAAAACCTCCATAGTATGCAAAGTACACTGCACTTGAATTGTTAAAGTATTCCTCAGAGAATCCGTTAAGGTCAAAATAGTCTTTCATGTTCTTTGACACTTCATCTGCACATCCTAGTGCTGCCGCGTAAACAAGGTATCTTCCCCAAACTTCTATTGATGCTGGTGGTCTTTCCTTGATAAGGCTGAAGTCTTCAAGGTAGTTTTCAAAGCTTTTCCATTTGTCATGGAATTCCTTTCCCTCCGGCGTCCATCTTCCTGCAAAAGTGTTTGGAATACAAAACATTACAATTGATTCTATAAACAATATCATTGCCAAAGCAAAGAGTACTATGAAACGTGACATTGGCATGTCAATCCATACTGATACAAAGAACATTATTATGCTAACTATGAATAACAAAGCTGCAAATATATTAAATATCGTTGAGCCTTTACTGTTAAAGAAACGTTTAATCATTGAATCCGGTACTTCTTTTTTAGCCTGATTTTCCCATGATGACTTAAAAGTTTTATAGTTTGAAGGGTCTTCCGTGTCACCAATAGATTTTAATGAGATATCACCGTTTATTGCAAACTTAGACAAGTATGATAACAGTGACTTTTCATATGATTTAAGGTTGGATGTGTCCTCCTGGGTTTGTCTGATAATTGTATCATCTTCATTGCTTGAAATGACTTTAATATATTTTCTGTTTATTAAATCAAGTATTGTAGCATACATTCCATTATCGTCTATGCTGTCAACATCACCTATTACTATTGAATTAACTTGTATTGGAGTTGCATCCGTAGGTAGATCGTACTCATATTCTGCATCATAATCTATTTTAGGTTCTCTTCCAAAGAGCCCGTATATTCCCAACGGCAGTATCATGAACAATCCCAGTACCCAAGTGAGTGCTGAGATTAACATGTTACGAAAGTTTCTGTCATCCTGATACTTTTTCTGGTCCTGTTCGATTTGTGCTTTGGCATCCATATTTATTACTTGAGCATTTTCAGTACTTTTAAAGTATGATGTTGGCATTAGTATACGTTGTTCATAGGAAGTGTGTGAACCTAATTTCTCTGAAATGGTAGTTAACGTGTTGGAACTTGTCCATTCACTGGAAACCACATAATCATCCGGATTGTTCCAGTATTCTGTGTTTTCATTGCTGCCCGGTATGTGAATGTTTGATTCAAGATACTGTACTCCGGAATCCCATTCCTTTCCCCAGGTCATATACTGCAATTCAGCAATGTCATTATAGATTTTTACGCCCTTGTTGAATGTGTACTTGTATGTTACTGCTACCTTAGCATCGTATGTTTTCTGTGTTTTATCTTCATCCGCATACAACCATACCTTTATTCTTGTTCTATGATTATCTTCTATTACTTCTACCGTATTGTAGAATCCTGGAGTGTCTACAGATATGTCTGTTATCGTCTGATTAGCTTCTAATGGAATATCCCTGTAAACACCGTTTATCCTGCCTTCTATATCATAAACTATTTCTTCAGAGATAACAGTGCTTCCATCATCCAGTACCGTAATATCTTTTATTGCTGATGGTATTGTGTAATCGCCGTCATCTGCAAATGATACCGGTACTAACAGAAACATCAGTATTAATGATATAATAAACAGTTTCTTCATATTCATATTATATCCCCCTTAATTATTGTTTGAATTAATATTTAATATGAATAGATGTAATTAATAATTATTTCCAATACTATCAAAAATAGTTCAAATAAAAATATAAAATAAAAAAAGAATGGAAAGGGTTAAAATTGTACTTTTGGAGCAGCTCTTGTGCCTTCCTGTGCTTCAAAGAATTCAGCTAAGTCAAAGTGGAAAATACTTGCTATAATACTGCTAGGGAATTGTTGACATAAGTTATTGTATTTGAGTACTGTGTCATTATAGAACTGTCTAGCATAGGATATTTTATCTTCCGTTTCTGATAATTCCTGCTGTAACTCGATAAAGTTTTGATTGGCCTTAAGGTCCGGGTATGCTTCACTAACTGCAAATAATGATTTAAGTGCACTCGTTATCATAGTATCTGCTTCTGCAACCTCTTTAACTGTTGTTGCATTTGCCATGCTTGCTCTTGCTTCAGTCACTTTACTTAATGTTTCTTTTTCGTGACCGGCATAGCCTTTTACTGTTTCTACAATATTTGGTATTAAATCATTACGTCTTTGTAGTTGAACGTCAATCTGACTCCATGCATTTTTCACATGGTTTCTTCCATTGACTAAATCGTTGTAATATTTTACTACAAGAAGAGCTATTGCTATTATAATTACAATTAATATTATTATCCATAAATCCATGAGTTAAACCTCCTTTAAGTTTTAATAATTACTAAGATTAATTATATTATTTATTTAAAAGATATATATACTTAATTATTTGCTCGATTAAAATTTGTTAGGAGACTAAAAAAATGAGTACATTCAAAGACTTACAGTTATTATCGGATGCTGCATATTACGATAGGTGTAATTATGTTAATTACAATGTAGACAATGTGCTTGAAGAAACTGATAAGATAAAGGATGGAATATACCATGCTAAGGCTGGAAGCAGGGACGTACCGTTATTTAAGATATTAATGACTAATCAATGCAACAATGACTGTGCCTATTGTACTAACTGTATGGGACATAAATATCAGCGTGCACGCTTAAGTCCCGAAGCTCTTGCAAGAATTTACATGAAATACTATGAAAACAACAAAGTTGAAGGACTGTTTCTCAGCAGTGGTATAATTAAGGATGCTGACACCACTATGGAGGAAATGATAGAAGCAGCCCATATACTAAGAAACAAGTACTCATATAAGGGTTATATTCATCTTAAAATCATACCTGGAAGTAGTCAGGACCATATTAAGCATGCTATGCAACTTGCTGACAGGGTAAGTATTAATATTGAAGCTGCCACTAAGGATGGTTTAAGTGACTTATCAAGTACAAAAAACTATGATAAGGATATTCTTAAACGTCTTGACTGGATTGACAAGCTTCATAGAAGAAATCATAGTCTTGCCAGCAGTGGACATACCACTCAGATAATTGTTGGTGCTAACGAGGAAAGCGATGAGGATATTCTTAAACAGGTTTATAATCTTTCCAGGAAGTATGATGTTTTATATAATTACTTCAGCAGTTTCACACCGGTCAAGGGTACTCCACTTGAAAATCATGAAGCCAACAATCCACGAAGAACAGGCCGATTATATCAGACAGAATACCTGTTTACACAGTATAATTACACCTTGGATGACATTATATTGGATGAAGACGGTTTTCTTGACACAAATAACGATCCGAAGTATACCATTGCATTAGAGAACATGGATAAGTATCCCATTGATGTTAACACTGCAAAGTATAAGGAGCTAATAAGGGTTCCAGGTATTGGACTCAAAAGTGCAAGACGCATAAGGCATATGCAAAGTCAGGGTGAAAAAATAACCAGTCTTAAACAGTTACAGAAGCTTGGAGCTAATATTCGAAAGTGTAAGATATTTGTTAAGGTTGGTGGCTCCTACCAGAGCACCCTTATCTAGAAAAAAATAGTTTTCAGTAGTTACTAAGTGTAACTATGAGTTTCCTTAATGTGTTTAGGGGATATAATTGTTAATTTATTAATTACAAATCTTCAAAGAGTTTCCATATATCAGGATATTTCTCTTTTATAGCATCTTCTAAGATTACTGATGCTTCATTACTTATACTGAATTCTGGAGTTGTTTTTTTAAGATAACGTAGACATGCTGCACTTTTTGCAGACCATAAACTAATTCTTGGATTTTTTTCTACTTCTTTCCTGATTTCTTCCATTTTATCTTCAGATAATGTGAAATTAGGCTTTATTTCTACTTTTTTGGTTTTTTTATCTTCCTCTTTAGATTCCTTTTTTGACGGTTTTTTTATAAGTGCATCCAATCCTCTTCCAAGTGCATTATCTGCCATTATTCTTCACCTTCCAACTGTATTATTTCTTTAGCTAGTCTTATGTATGCCTTTGTACCAGGACATTCCGTATCATATGTTATGCATGGCTGTCCAAAGCTTGGTGCTTCCGCAAGTTTTACGTTACGTGGTATTTTTTCATTGAATATGTATTCAGAGTCCTTGAAGAATTCCTTGACGTTTTTTGATACGTCTTTTGACAGTCTTGTTCTTGCATCATATAATGTAATTAATATTCCTTTAATTGGACAAGGACTTTTCAGTCTTGACTCCACCAGTTTTATTGTTTCCAGCAGATCTGCCATTCCTTCCAGTGCATAGAACTCTGATTGTATCGGTATTATAACACTGTCTGTTGCGACAAGTGCATTTAATGTCAGTATTCCAAGGGATGGTGGTGCATCTATGAATATGTAGTCAAATCCCAGTTCGTATTCCCGTAGCTTTTCACTTAGAATATATGGATAACCTATTTCTTTGCTTAATTCTATTTCTGCTCCGCTTAAGGATATGTTACTTGGAATGATATACATGTTAGGCACTACCGTTTCTTTTACGGACTCCTGAAATGTGCATTTATCTGTTAACAGCGTGTATAATGTGTTGTCTATTTCACTTTTTTGTATTCCAAGGCTTGTTGTAGCATTTCCCTGTGGATCCATATCTATTATTAATACTGTTTTGTCTAATGTTGCCAGGGCAGCTCCAAGATTCACGGCTGTTGTTGTTTTTCCACATCCACCTTTCTGGTTTAATATTGTTATAATTTCTGTCATATGATTTCTCCTATAATCATTTCAATATCTTATATTACAATGTTTATTTTAAGTAATATTTAAGAGTTATAATAGTAAAACTAATAAGTTATAAGTAAATGATTAATGTGAACAAAAATCACAATACAATAAAATAAGTCTAAAATATAAAAAAGAGGAATAATTAATGATATCATTCATTAATTAAAATTTAACGCGTTTAGATACTTGATAAGGTAAAGGTAACGGTTTAAACGGTAATCCTGCTGTTAAAGTATGAATCTCATCAGCCAACTGTTCAACAGTAACTTCTTCCTTACTATCATCAACACGTCTGTTAATTGTGATGGAATCGTTTTCCACTTCATTGTCACCAACAACAATAGTGTATGGAACCCATTCCTTACCTGCATTTCTGATTTTCTTACCTACTCTTTCAGGAGTATCATCAATATCAACCCTTACATTAAGAGCTTTAATTTCTTCATAGACCTTTTCTGCATACTCCATATGATTATCAGTAACTGGTATAATTCTAACCTGTGTTGGAGACAACCATAATGGTAAGGATGGTTTTGAACCTTTGTCTGTACTGGTTTTTTCAAGTAAACTACAAATAACCCTTTCTAAACTTCCTGTTGGACTGCAGTGCAAGATTGTAGGATATTGCTGTTCTTCATTTTCATCAAGATAGGTTATACCGAATCTTCTGGCACTCTGAATATCCATCTGTACTGTAGGATTTTCTATAGGTCTACCAAGATCATCAATAGCTGCAAAGTCTACTTTAGCATTCCAGTAATGTTTCATCTTAGGAATAACTTCAAGCAATACAGGTTTTTTAATATGTTCTCTTACAACTTCCTTTACCCAATCTTCATTTTCCGCAAGGAAATCCTCTGTTACACGGAATGCAACTTCGTAGTGTACATCCAAGTCTTTTTCTGTCTGTGCACACATATCAACCTGTCCTGAGAATACTTCCTTAGCATGTTCATCATCCAAACATACACTGTGGAAGTCAGGCATTGTGAAAGCTCTTAATCTTTTAAGTCCAACAACTTCTCCCTGTCTTTCAAATCTGAAACTTAATTGTGACAATTCATAAATTCCTACAGGCATGTTTTTCCATGTGAGGAATGAATCAGCCATTATTCTGAATGCTCCAAAACAGCAGGCAAATCTAAGCATCAATTCTCTGTGTTTTGTTTTTAATCTGTATTGTCTTTCACCAAACTTGGCAGCATGTTCTCTTATAGCAGGGTCTGCTAAATCATACATGACTGGAGTATCTACAGGCATTGCTCCTCTTTCTGTAACCAGTTTGTAAACATACTCTCCCAGCAGGTCTTTAACAAGTTTTCCTTTCGGATACCATCTGATATGACCTACGTCAGCTGATGGTTCATTGCTTGCCAATTCCTTTTCTTTCATCAGTTTAACGTGAGGTGGCTGTTTACCGGAATCTTCATGTGATACACCCTGTTCATGGTCAACTAACTGTTTTAAAGTTTTTGTCTGGTAGTTGTAATCATCCACATCATATTTTTCACCATCTTCTTCCAATATGAAGAATTGTGATGGTTCTGATTCTTCAACTTCTTCCTTTTCCTTTTTCTTTTCCACTTCAGTAGTGATTGTTCTTGACAGTTCTGATAACGGATGTCCCTTACATGATAACTCGAATGATTTATACCAACCAAACGGTACTCTTAGAACTGATTCGTTATTGTCTGTTAATTCTGCTTCAATTCCTTTTAATATTTCCTGAGCAACATTAGGATCTGAAAGAGAAGAACTTAAGTGTGCATATGGGTAAACTACAATATTATCTGCATTGACTTTGTTTTGAACACTTAATATTTCCTTAACTGTCTTTTGGATGATTATTGATGGGTCTTCTTCATCCTCTTTTTCAACGGCAACAAAGGCTACTAATGCGTTGTCTGCTCCGCCAATTCTTTTTTCATCTTCAATATCTTCTGCTAATTTAGTTTTACTTCTGGTTTTATAACGTAAATAATCTGAATGTATCATTAATGTTCGCATTAATATTCCTCCAAAAAAAAACATGATTTTATGCTTTAATAATGATAAGTATTACTAATTTTAATCCATTACTATTTATATTATTTATATTATATTAAAATTTTTATAAAGAAATAATGATTATTAATTATGAAGTTTAATTATGGTTTTATCGTTATGAAAATGTGCATTTAGAAAAACAAGCGTTTAAAACCATTAAAATACTTAAATAATAAAAAAATGTGAAAAGAAGGAAATGTAATTGAAAATTACATGAATTCGGGTGCTTTAATACCCAAAAGTTTTAATGAGTTTTTAAGTGTTATTCTGGATGCATCAACTAACGTAAGTCTGAACTGTTCATGTTCAGAACCTATAACCTGTTGTGATTTATAGAATTTGTTAAATGCCTTGGATAAGGTTAAAGTATATTCTGTTAAATGATGTACTCTTCTTTCTTTTGCTGCCTGTCTAATTATTTCTGTAAATCTTGACAATTCTTTAATTAAGACCTTTTCTTCATTTTCAAGTTCATAATCACATTTAACATCATCATATTCATCAAAATCTGATTTTGACAATAATTTACATGCTCTTGCATGAGCATATTGTATGGATGCACAACCCCTTTCAAAGTTTAATGCCTCTTCCCATTTGAACGTAATAGGTTTTTCCGGAGATATCTGGTTAATGTAGAATCTTACGGAACCTACACCTATTATCTGTGCTATATTTTCAATTTCACTGTCTGTTAAGTCCATGTCACGTTCAAGTAATTCGTCTTTAGCATGCTGGGTTGCCTGTTCAATAAATTCATCAACTGATATGAATACTCCTCTTCTTGTTGACATTGATCCTTCAGGTAAATTGATAAACTCATAGAATACTACTTCAGGTGCACGGTTTCCTGACAACTCAAGTGCAAGACTTAACTGTTTGGCGGCCAACTTATGGTCTGCACCAAGAATATCTAAGGAAATATCACTGTTTTTTGTTTTATACTGATGGTATGCCAAATCTCTTGTAGCATATAAACTAGTACCGTTTGACCTTCTAAGCACCAATTCCTTGTCAACATCATATTTTTCCAATGGCAAATACAGTACATCTCTTTTTATGGTGAATGGTTGCAGTTTTTCAAGTACCTTATCAACTGAACCGTTTCTAAGGAATGTGCTTTCCCATTTATATAGGTTCATTCTGATGTTTAAATCTTTTAATGTCTGTTTTATACCGTCAAGACAGTTTTCAACAACCAATTCAAATGAATCAATGAGTTTTTGATCATCCCCATCTTCATATTTGTGGAGAATTTCATCAATTTCCTTATTGTATTCTGGGTTCTTCTCCAATTCCTGGTTGCATTTAAAGTATACTTCCCCTACAGCGTGGTCTATTTTTTTATGATCATCAAATTCAAAGCCGAACTTTTTTCTTCCCCATACAATTATAGCAATCTGACGTCCCATATCATTAACATAATACTGTGACTCCACTTTGTAACCTGCATGTTGAAGTACCCTTTTAAGTGAATCTCCAAGTATTGCATTTCTTAGATGTCCTACGTGTAACGGACCGTTTGGATTAGCAGAAGTGTGTTCCAACAGTATTGTTTCATCTTGCTCTGGTAATTCACCATATCTTTTATCAATATAGTTTACCATTTTTGTAGAAAATAATGTGTAGTTTATGAAGAAATTGATGTATGGACCTTTTGTTTCTACTTTTTCAAAGTATAACGGCAATTTTATATGATTCTTAATTTCCTCTGCTATTTCTACTGGTGATTTTTTCAGTTTTCCTGCTAAAGAAAAAGCAATATTACTTGATATGTCCCCCATTTCAGGATTTGGTGGTTCTTCAAGCACTATTTCTTCATCAATTTTGATTCGCATCTTTGTAAGTGCTTCTTCTATGCTTTCTGTAATCTCCTTCTTTAATTTTGAATACATTATTATCCTCCCTCTTTTGTTTATAATCCCCTGAAAAACAGTGTTATATAACCCAGTTTAGGAATGATTACCAATGAGTCACCTATTTTTAAAACTTTGGATTTTATCTGGCTTGGTGATACAGGATACGGATCCTGTACTTGATTATTATCTCCCTTAATAATATAATATTTTGAACCGTTTATTTGTTGAGTGTCTATTACCCTGTGTATTACTGGTTCATCATACCATGTTGCATCATATACAACCACGTCACCAATATTTACATCAGTATTTGGGTTAAATTCTTGGATACCATATGTGTTAACATTCTCTGTTGCTACTATGTCTCCCCTGTAAAATGATGGTTCCATACTGCCAGACACTACTACACTAAGGTGTGCAGATAAGATTAAGGCTAGAATTAATATTGCTGCATAACTAAGTATTTCCTTTGTTATATATTTTGTATCCTTCTGTTGCCTGTCTTCTTGTGATTTCCTCTTTTTTGCTCTATTTTTACGTTTTTTTGACAAGAATTCACCCCCATAATGTTTTTATGTTTTTATGTTTATTTTAGTACTCCACCTTTATCAGCACTTGTTGCCAATTGTTGGTATTGTCTTAACCATCCTTTAAGGTTTCTTTCGATTGGTTTGACTTTGTCTAATCTTTCTCTTATTTCATCATCGGATAATTCCAATTTTATTGTTCTTTCCTTTACGTTGATGGATACTGTGTCACCATTTTGTATGGCTGCTATTGGTCCGCCTTCTGCTGCTTCTGGTGATATATGACCTACACATGGACCTCTACTTCCACCTGAGAATCTTCCATCCGTAATCAGTGCCACATGGAATAATTCCCTTCCCATGATGGCTGCTGTAGGATTTAGCATTTCACGCATACCAGGTCCACCTTTTGGTCCTTCATATCGGATTACTACAACATCACCATCAACTATTTCATCGTTTTCTATTGCTGATACACATTCTTCTTCAGAATTGTATACTTTACATGGTCCTGAATGTATAAGCATGTCTTCATTTACTGCTCCCTGTTTAATTACTGAACCGTTTGGTGCAATGTTACCGTATAATACTGCTATTCCACCTTCATCCCTAATTGGATTTTCCACTGTGTGAATAACATCATAATCTATATTTGTTACTTGTGTAAGGTTTTCTTCAACGGTTTTTGATGTACATGTTACACAGTCTGTGTGTAGTAATGATTCAAGGTTTTTCATTACTGCTGGTATTCCACCGGCATTGTCAACATCTATCATTCTGTTGTTTCCTCCAGGTCTTATACTGCAGATGTATGGTACTTCATGACTTAGTTTGTCAAACAGGTCTATTGTAACATCCAAATCTCCAACTTCATGTGCTATTGCTGGTATGTGTAATGTTGTGTTGGTAGAACCTCCCAATGCCAAATCTACAATTATTGCATTTTCAAATGCTTCCTGTGTCATTACATCCAATGGTTTTATGTCTTTTTCAATGAGTGTGAATATGCTTTTTGCTGATTGTCTTGCCACTTCAACCTTTTTGTCACTTACTGCATGTGCTGTTGCACATCCTGGTAAACTCATTCCTAATGTTTCTGTTAAACATGCCATTGTGTTTGCAGTAAATAATCCTGCACATGAACCTGCCCCCGGACATGCACATCTTTCCAGTTCATAAAGATCTTCTTCACTCATTTTACCGGATTGTGCTGCTCCCACGGCCTCTGTTACATTAATGAAGTCAACTACTTCTCCATGGAATTTTCCAGGCATCATTGGTCCACCAGTTATGAATATTGTTGGTATGTTTAATCTTGCAGCTGCCATCAACATTCCAGGCACTACCTTGTCACAGGTTGGCATGCATATTAATGCATCGAATTGATGTGCCATTGCCATGCTTTCTACTGTGTTTGCAATGATTTCTCTTGACGGTAATGAAAAGTACATTCCTTCATGGTTCATTGCTATTCCATCACATACTGCCATTGTATTGAATTCGAATGGCACTCCACCCTCTGCTCTTATGACTTCTTTTACTTCCTGTACTAAGTCTTTAAGGTGAATATGTCCTGGTACTATATCTGTATAGCTGTTTGCTATTCCTATGAATGGTTTTTTCATGTCTTCATCATCTAATCCACATGCTCTTAGTAGTGAACGATGTGATGTTCTGTTTATTCCTTTTTTTATATTGTCACTTCTCATTAAATCATATCCTTCTTTTGATAATATTAACCTGATTTTGAATTATAAAATCATTCTATAATTTTTCATCGTTATATAATATATATATTATTTGTAAGACTAATAATGTTTATCTTTATTTACCATTTCATTGAATATTAGATTTTCAATGTTTTGTAATGTTCTATTGAAAGATTATTCTTAATAGTGAATGATTATGATAAAATTCAGTTAACTTTTCATGAAATTATTTTGATAAAAAGAGAATAATGCTTATCTTTTTAGGGTAAAAGTAAATATATAACTATGAATATACTATATTATAACTTGAAAAAGTTAATTTTGTTAAATTTATATTCACATTTTAGGGCTCGTAGTCTAGCCAGGATTATGACGTGGGACTTCGGATCCCAAGATCAGGGGTTCAAATCCCCTCGGGCTCGTTTTTAACAAAGTTTATTTTTCAGTTAATTCTTTTTATGAGCATTTTTATTTAATTATTATATATTTAACATTTTACCGTTATTTTTCATGAAAAAATATATTAATAATAAAAATCATATTATTAAAAAAGAACTTTTTTTTGAGTATATATTAAGATAATATAACTTTTTTTTACGATAATTAAATAACAGGAATCAATAATATGCCATATGATTTTAATTTAAAAACAGAAAATAATCATCTGATAATTGGAGATTTAGATGCTAACCAATTAGCTGAAGAATATAAAACTCCATTATATGTGATTGATGAAGAAAAAGTTAGAAACAATTATAATAAATTATTCAATGCATTCAATAGTAAATATGATGACGTTCACATGTGTTATGCGGCAAAGGCTAACACCAGTCTTGCAGTACTGAAAATATTAGAGGATGAAGGCAGCTATATTGATGCAGTCAGTCCTGGTGAAATATACACGGCATTGCTTGTAGGTTTTTCACCGGATAGAATCATGTTCACTGGAAACAATGTTACAACCGAAGAACTGGAATATGCTCATAAAAGTGGAGTTACAATAAACCTTGATAGTATATCAGCTCTTGAAAGATTAAGTACTATTGAAGGAACTGAAGGAAAAGAAATATCAATAAGGGTTAATCCAATGGTTGAAGCAGGACACCATGAACACTGTATTACCGGTGGACCTAAAAGTAAATTTGGAATAAGAGAAGATGAAGCTGTTGAAGTATACCAGAAAGCAATAGATCTTGGATTTAAACCTATAGGAATGCATTCACATATCGGTTCTGAAATACTTGAATCCGAACCTTTCATGTTAGCAGTAGAGACAATGATGAATATTGCAGGAAAAGTTCATAAGGAAGTAGGAATAGACTTCAAATTCCTTGACTTCGGTGGAGGATTTGGTATACCATATGAACCAACTGAAGATGAATTAAATCTTGAAACGTTCACAAAAGACATTATAAACTTATTCAAATCCAAACTTGAAGAATATAATATGGGAAGTCCATCATTCTATGTTGAACCTGGAAGATTCCTGGTTGGTAATTCAGAAGTATTATTAACAAGAGTTAACACTATCAAAGAAAGTTATCGTAAATTTGCCGGTGTAGACTGTGGATTTGGTACTTTACAAAGACCAACAATGTATGGTTCATATCATCATATTGTAGTAGCTAATAAAATGGATGAAGAAGCTGTAGAAGAGATTGATATTGCCGGTAACTTATGTGAAAGTGGTGACCTGTTTGCCAGAGACAGACCTATGCCTAAACTTGAAGAGGGAGATCTTCTTGCAATCCTTAATGCCGGAGCATACGCTTATAGTATGTCATCACAATACAATTCAAGACCTAGACCGGCAGAAATACTGGTTAACAAAAAAGATGTTGATGTAATCAGAAGAAGAGAAGAATTTAGTGACTTATTTGCAGGTCAAAGCATTCCAACAAGGTTATTAAAATGATTAAGGAAATAGAATTTACAAAAATGCATGCTCTTGGTAATGATTATATTGTTATAAATGAAACAATAGAAGAAGTTATACCTGAGGAACTAAAAAATAAAATTAGTGAAGAAATATCTACACGAAGATTCAATGTTGGTGCTGACGGAGTCATTTTTGCCTGTAAATCTGATAAGGCTGATGTAAGATTCCGTATATTCAACAGTGACGGCAGTGAAGCAGAAATGTGTGGAAATGGTATCAGATGTCTTGCAAAATATGTTTATGACAAAAATATTGTTAAAAAGGAAACAATGAATATTGAAACTATGGAAGATGTTAAAGAAGCAAGACTTACTGTAGAAGATGATGAAGTTACCAGTATTGAAATAGATATGGGTAAAGGATTCTTTAAACCTGAAGATATTCCTGCAATAGCTCCTAGCGGTAACACTGAAGAGTTTATTGATGAAGATGTTGATGTTGAAGGTGAAAAGATTAGAATGAGTTCTGTTAGTGTTGGAAATCCTCATGCAGTATGTTTTACTGATATTAATATTGAAGACATTGACTTGGATTTCTACGGTCCTCGTATTGAAACTCATGAAGCTTTCCCTGAGAAAGTAAATGTTCATTTTGTCAACATTGAATCCCCAGAGGAAATTAGTATTTTAACATGGGAACGTGGTGCAGGATTTACATTTGCATGTGGTACCGGTACTACCAGTTGTGTGCTTTTAGGATATAAACAGGGCTTGCTTAATGAGAAAGTGCATGCACACCTGTCCGGTGGTGACTTAGATATCACAATCACTGACCATACTGAATATCTTACTGCTACAATGAAAGGAGCAGCAGTTACTGTATATGAAGCCAAAATGAATGTTGAATTATAGTTTTCAAATAATTTATATTTTTTTTATAAGTGAACAAAAATGAGAAGAATAAAAATAATTGACATTAATATTGCCCTTGTCAAGAGGATTTTTCATCTTAGATTTCGGGTAGCTGGTTGGACTAGAAAATCCAGAATAATGAATAAAATCATTAAAAAGGGTTTGTTTGAACATGACGGTACTTATTTTGTTCCTAGTAATCCTAGTGTCAAGAATATTTCTTCTCAGACAATTACTATGAATTATGATATATCAAAACCTGATATGATTGTAATGCCAAGCGACATAATTAAAAGTGTTATTAATGAAGCAGAAGACATTGTGGTTATGAACAAATGTTTATGCAGAAGTTCTACGGGATGTACCGATTATCCAAGGGATCTTGGATGTATTTTTCTTGGAAAAACCACCAGAAAAATATCTCGCAGACACTGCAGGGAAGTAACAAGACAGGAAGCC
Source organism: Methanosphaera sp. rholeuAM6 (assembly GCA_003266105.1). GTDB lineage: Archaea > Methanobacteriota > Methanobacteria > Methanobacteriales > Methanobacteriaceae > Methanosphaera. Next base: position 13,181 of record MVAA01000076.1, on the reverse strand, counting down.
ATTGAACATATAGATAAATGTGCCAAGGCAGGTCTTATTCATATTATGGGCAGAAATAAGATGGACAGTGTGTGGATGGGTGTCGGACCTAATGAAGAACTGTTAACAATATGCAACTGCTGTCCTTGCTGTTGTCTGTGGAGAGTTTATCCAAATCTTAGTGACACAATACAAAACGATTTCTTTAAACTTCCGGGAGTATCCCTTAAAACAGATGCAACAAAATGTGTTGGCTGTGGAAAATGTGAGGAAGTTTGCTTTGCTAAATGTATAACAATAGAAAATGATAAGGCAATTATAGACGAGAATATTTGTATTGGTTGTGGTCAGTGCAGTAATAACTGTCCTACAGGTGCTGTTGAGTTACATTATGAAAAAGAGGGTGTTCAAAGCGTGTATGATAAGATTAACTCATTGGTTAACATAAAATAAACATATATTGCAAGTGTAAAAAAATATCAAAAAAGTGGTTAAATAATTATTATTAGAAAAAATAATAATTATTCTTCTTCTCCTAAATCATAGTTACGATTAAACTTTAAGTTTCTTGTTTTGTAGATTGTTGCTCTTCTTAATTTAAGTAATTCTTTCTTTTTAATGTCAAAATCTTCCATTGAATTAATATTGTCTTTAACATAATCGAGAATTTCATCTACAACTGCATTTTGATGAACCCAGTTACAGTTTTTACAGTTCCAGATGTTTTTGTTTTCTATCCAGTTTCCACCAGTGGAACCGTCTGCACAAGGATAAAATGGACAGTAACAGAAGGTACAGCTTTCTTCATCATTATGACATGGGAAATATTCACAGTCAAGGTTCTGACCCATCTGTATGTCACCATTGAAGAATCTTTCATAGAATTCCTCTGTCTGTTCAGGAAGTTTTGCATTCATTTTGTATCCACGTGGAGTTATCATTTTGCCTTTTTTAACATATGTCATTGAGTTTCCCACTATAATTGTAGTTGACATGTGGATATCCTGGTCTTTAAGTTCCTTGAGTTTGCATATATGAGTAATTGTATCTGTTCCCTCTGTTTTAACAATACCTACTGGTGTTTCAGGATTTCTGTTTTCTACCAATATGTCACAGGCTGTTTCGAATGGTATTGTTCTGGTTTTACTTTTTGGATTGTAGAATGCAATTACTAAATCTGCTATTGCTGCATATTTTATTTTTCTTTGTATTTCTTCTAGTGGAGTTAACAAGTCACTTAAACTTATTATTGCAAGGTCATGTAATGGAGCACCCAATGCACTTGCTGAGTATGTTGCTGCTGTCACTCCAGGAATAACTTCAAATTCAAGATCACTGTACTTGTCAATTATCTGGAAATATACGTTAGCCATTCCATATATTCCAGGGTCTCCTGAGCTTATAATTGCAACTTTTTTACCTTCCTTTTCAAGTTCTATTGCAAGTTCTACTCTTTCCATTTCATCTCCCATACCTCTGCTTAAAACCTCTTTTCCTTCAAGTAAATCTTGAATGTGTTCAAGATATGGACGGTATGCTATTATTACATCAGCTTCCTTAATTTTATCTGCTGCTAAGAGAGTCATGTGTTCTCTTTTAGATCCAATACCTATTAAACTAATCATAGTAGTTACTCCCATAAAATGTTATAATTTATATTTCAATTCTCAAAAATTTTTAAAATACTTTATAAAATGACTTAATATTATTCTTCTTGAATTATAATGTATTTCTTATAATATTTATACATTAATTTTTACTTTATTAATAAAAATAGAATTTAAATCAAAAAATGGTAAATGAGGAGGGTATTATGCTCTTCTTTGTTGATTATTAGCGGCAGATGTTGCATTATTATTTGTTGTATTGTTTTTAGTGTAATCAATTAAACTTTCAATCGACGTGTCTGACCTTCCATTGGTATTTTGGTTATATAACACTATTCTTTCTTTAAGTGAAATTGATGTGGTGTTTACTTTTACTTTTCCGTTTGAATAAACTTCACCTATTGCTGTAGCTGTTACACTGTATGTTTCTTGTGGAACAATCTGTATATAACCACCTGATGTAATCTGTGAATCTTTTGTTGCCAAAGCAGTTATTGTTATTGTCTGATTTCCAGTATCATCACTTGATATTTTAGCCGCTACAGAGTTCAGGTTTGTGCTTAAATTAGTAAGGTCATCCAATGCTAATGCAACATCTTCATCATTTGTAATATTTAATGTGTCCTGGTCATTTAATTTCTTTTCTCCTGTCAATGAAGATACAAAGTCTGATCCTTCATCTACTTGTACTGATAATAATTCTAACGGATTTGCTGGTTGAGAAGAAATGAGACTGTATGATGCAAATAATCCTATTTCAAAAAACAGGATAATGGCAACTATGAATAAAATTATTTTCAATATTCTTGACATAAATTCCCTCCAAAATATTTTCCTTAAAATAATTATATATTCTATATAATTTTAAGTAGATTATAATATATACATATTTTTAAGAGTTAGGAAAATTAGATTTAATAATAATGAATATTATTAAATAAAAAAAATATGAGATAGTTGATTTTCATGCCTAGTGATATTATAAAAAAATTTCAAGACGTTAATTTATTATTAAATAACAATGCTTACGCTGAAATCAAAGCAAATAATGACAGTGAGTATTTAATTAATGAACTTATTGATTATATTGAAAAGAATGAAAGTGATAAATTCATTATAACCACAAGTACCATAAGAAATTATCAAAAACATGAAAAACGAAGAATTCATGAATCAATTATTGAAAATCCTAAAACTAGGCAAATTCGTGAAAATCAGGAAACTCCATATGAAATAACTTTAGATGTTACAAATAAATCATATACAGATGGAGATATTAAGGATTTAAACAAATATTTCAACAATCGTTTTGAAAAGCTTAAAAAGATATTGCAGGAGAATCCTGAATTTAAAAAGGTTGAAGATCTTAAAAATACAAAAACAAACATTGATAATCTGCATGTCATTGGAATAGTTAACAGTATTAATAATACTAAAAACGGGCATAGAATATTTGAAATAGAAGATACTACTGGAACAGCTAACGTTATTGTTCTAAATGACAATGAAGAATTACTTGAAAGTAGTCAAACCATTGTAAAAGATGAAGTTATTGGAATTACTGGCAGTACTACTGGTAATTTAATACGTGCTGATGAAATTGCTCATCCTGGAATACAAAGAAGAATTGTTGATAAGCCTATGGATTTTTCCGCAGTATTCATATCTGATGTACATATAGGCAGTAAACAGTTTGATGAAGAAAGCTTTAACAGGTTTATTAAATGGTTAAATGGAAATTATGGTAGTGAAGAACAGCAAGACCTTGCTAATGACGTTAAATATTTAATAATTGGTGGTGACCTTGTTGATGGGATAGGTGTTTATCCTAATCAGGAAAAAGAGTTGAAAATCAAGGATATTTATGAACAGTATGAGGAAGCTGGCAGATTACTTGGTGATATTACTGATATTCCTATAATCATATCTCCAGGTAACCATGATGCTACAAGGTTAGCAGAGCCTCAGCCTGCTATTACTGAACAGTATGCGAAGGATTTGTGTAAACAGAAGAATGTTGAAATGGTAAGTAATCCTTCAATTATCAAATTGGATAATATTAATGTTCAGGTTTATCATGGACGTAGCTTTGATGATATTGTCATGGCATTGAACGGTTATACCCATGCGGATACGGATAAGATAATGAAACTACTGTTGGAAAAAAGACATCTTGCTCCTATATATGGTGAAAGAACTCCTCTTGCAAGCGAGTTTGAAGATTATATGGTTATGGATGAAGTTCCCGATATTTTACATACAGGTCATGTTCACATTAATTCCCATGTGAAATATAAGGGAATTCATATGTTGAATTCAGGTACTTTCCAGAAACAGACGGAGTTTCAGAAGATTTACAACATTGTTCCTACATATGGTCAGGTACCTATTATCAGAAGAGGTACTATGCAACTGTTGGATTTCACTAATGATTAGTAATAATTTTTTTGTTTAATGGGGTTGAATAAGGTTATGAATAATGATATAATTGAAAAAATAGTTAAAACTGCTCATCATATTTATGACAAAGATATGATACTTGGTAAGGCTGGTAATATCAGTATTCTTGATGATTCTGGTAAATTTATATATATTACTGCTTCAGGTACTGATTTTAAAAGTTTAAGTTATAATGATATTATAAAAGTTAACATTAATGATTTAAGTTATGTTTCAAGATGTGATAAAGTTCCTTCTATGGAAACAAGTTTACATATAGGCGTTTATAAAAACAGGGATGATGTTAAAAGTGTTGTTCATGTTCATTCACCATACGCTACAGCATTTGCTTTCAGTAATAAAAGATTACGTCAGCTTGAAGGTTTTGGTGAAATAACTGGTGAATATATTGCCGAGGTTGATTATTATCCGCCTGGAAGTAAAAAGTTAGCTAAATATGCTAGTGAAGCCTTAAAAAATGAGGATAAAGTCTTATTAAAAGACCATGGTTTAATTACGGTGGGTATGGATATTGATGAAGCTACTCTCCTATGTGAATATGTAGAAGGAATAGCTAAAACTCAATATATTACGCATATGCTTAATCTTTAACTGCTTCTAATTCACTTAAAATGTTCCATATAAGTATTCTAGCATGAATTGGTATGTTTGGATCATTACTTATATCATCAAGTATTGAAATTACAGTGCTTGCTTTGATTGTTGGTTCATCATCCTCTTTTGCAAGCAGTACTGTTGAATCTTCAGCAGCCTTCCTTATATTTCTTGGTACACTATTATCATTTATTATCTGTGATAATATTTCTGTACAATTTGCAAAAATTTCTTCATTATTCATTATATTGGACATAAAAAATACACTCCCCTCTTTTTTTTATTATGTTAAAAAGTAATATTGAAATTATTAAATCATTGTATTTGCATTAAATAATCATATTATAATATTTATGTTAAAACTATTATAAAAATAAGTTGTATTTAAGTGTTTAATTAAATGTAAAAAAAGAAGAAAATTAAAGATTACTTTAATTCAATTAAAGAAAAGACATAAATTGCAAGTGTAAAAAATACTAATTATTTAACGAAACAGCGATAGTTACGCCGTTATAAGCTGTTTTTTTGAAAATTAAACGGGAATTATCATCATTTGCTATTAGTGCAGTAGGTTCACAAACACCTTTTACTCCAAATTGTTTCATGACAAAATCCGATTTTGAACATTCATCATTTTGATAAGATTTAATTTCTTCCATAGGAATTATAATCAATTCTTTGTTTAATTCATTAATGTTTTCAAGTATTCCTTTTTCATTAGCTTTCACATCAGCAGTTGCAAAGAAATCAATTCTTTCAGGCGGTATTTCCAGTATATTGCACGCCTGGTTAATGGCATTTTCCACTTTACTTGCTGCAATATCACGTCTTGCACCAATACCCATAACAAGTTTTCTAGGTTTTAATATAACTTCATGATTATCAATAACAGAAACAATGTAATCATATTCATTATTTATATGAATATTATAGGATTCCTTTAAATCATCCGTTATGATAAAAGAATATTTATCAGGCAGATATAAATCAACTTTCATATTATCAACCAATGCTCTGTTAATGAATTTAATGTTTTTAGGATTTTCCAACAAACAGAAATATCTTTTTGCAATGGAATCTATTCCAATTTTATTATTTACATCAGTGGATGTTGTAATAACTGGTGTGGAATCAAGAATATCTGCTATTTTCACTGTTAAATCATTTGCTCCTCCAAAGTGTCCACTAAGTAGACTAACTACAAAATTAGCATTATCATCTATGAGCAACACTGCCGGATCAGACAGTTTTGAAGTAACATGTGGAGCAATTGATCTAATCAATATTCCTGAAGCCATAATTCCTATAATACAGTCATATTTATCAAAGATATTATTAATTGTTTGAATAACATTTTTATGATATTGTGTAACATTAATAAAAAGTGGATTTTGTATTAATTCATCATATATTTTGTCAGATACATGTTTACCTTGATTAGTTACTGATAAAATTGCAATATTCATTTTGAGTAGTCCTCCTGTTTTATATTTACATTAAAAGAATTATTAATATGAAATAAATTATTAAAATTGTTAATATGAATAGTAATGACGAAACTTTGGTAATGTTAATTGCTTGTGATATTTTTTCTTTTGTCAATTCATCTGTTCCATAACCAAGTTCATAAACACCTTCCTTTACAAGCGTAATGTTTAATGCTCCTGCTGTTGCAGCCATGGAATATCCACTGTTTGGACTAGGTGTTTTAAGAGCATATTTTTTCATTACATCATATGATTGTTTATAGTCATACTTTAAGAAATATGATGCTAAAATTACGTAGTATCCTGTGATTCTTGCAGGTATATAATTAAGTAAGTCATCAAACTGTGCAGGATAGCAGCCGATGTTTATAAGTTCTTTAGTTTTATATCCCAACATTGCATCCATTGTATTAGAAACTCTATATATTACTGCAACAATTATTCCTATAATTATTCCAAAGAATATTGTTACTATTGATGTGTAAAACAGGGGGGATATTATACTGTCAGTAATGTTTTCTGTTAATGTTTCTATTGCTGCTGACGTAATTCTGGATTCTGTTAGTTCACTTGTATTTCTACTAACAAGATATGACATTGCCTTTCTTGCTTTATCAATATCTTCTTCTAGATCTTTTTGAATGTTTCTGACTGATTCAATAAGAAAATTTATTGAAAATGTTGTAGACAAGAGTAATGAGGCAAATATTATGAATAGCCACTGGTTTACAAATGCACATAATAAAAGTAGTAATAATGATATTACGGCAAATATGAATGTTGTTGTCAAAATTGTTAGCAATCCTGAAATTTTTGTGTTGGGTAAATAATTTTTTAATTTTTCTATTATTTTTCCCATGAATATTACAGGATGTACTTGATTAGGCACTTCCCCTAAGATCATATCTATTATTAAAGAGAGGAATATTATTGAAATTCCATAGATTAAATTTTCGTAAAACATTATGATTATGTATATTTATCAAACTATATAATAGAGGTACATTTCAAGTGTAAAAACTTTTGATTTCAAATGTGTTTTTGAAAAGTGAGAGGTATTTTTCAACTGTAAAATTGTTAATTAAAAATTTTTAAATTAAAAAGTGAGAGATAAATTTCAACTGTAAAAAATATAGGAAAATAAATGATGAAAATAAGACTTATCTTTCAAATGTAAATAATGTAATTTTTAATGAAAAATCAAAATATGTAGAATAATTGCAAGTGTAAAATTTTTAATAAGAAAATAATAAAGTAATAAAATAATATGTTAAATTATTTTAGTAATACTTATTTAAATATGTCAAAAATGAAATTTTTTATTGATTATATAATGTTAAATTTAAAATAAAATGGTATTATTATTTTATTTTATTATATATTTATTTATATATATTTATATATTATATTATTATATTATTATTAATTATATTATATAATATATTATATATATTATTCATATTCCAATTAACTGTTTTTACATTTATTTTATTTCATTTAAATATTTATTTAGATTTTATTTTAATATTTAACTTTGATTTAAATGATTTTTTTTTCATTAATTTCTGAAAAAACTTTGGTACACCAAATTATATTTACACTTGAAACATATGTCTGTCTCTCTAAACATTTTTATACTATAACAAATAAATGTAGTAGTATCAAATTTTTCACTTGAAACATTAATATTTCAAGTTATGTTATACTGGAAATACAACCCAAAAGAGATGTTAAAATGAATATATTTATTCCATTAAAAAATAAAAAAACAATATTCAAATCCAAAGAGATTTTAGATCATCGTTTTATACCAGAAACATTACCACACAGAGATGAAAAACTTAAATCAATTGCAAAATATTGGGTTGAAGCATTAAGCAAAATAACGCCTCAAGATATTACAATATATGGTAAAACAGGAACTGGTAAAACAGCAGTAACATTGTTTGCAAAGCAACAGTTAGAAGAAGTAGCTAAGGAAAACGATCTTAATATTCGAATAGAATACATTCGTTGTACAGATTTTAATACTGAATATCAGATACTGGCAAGATTATGTCAACAGTTAGGTAAACCTGTTCCATACAGAGGATGGACTAAAGCAGAAGTTGTCAACACTTTCAGAAATTTGTTCAACAGTAATATGCTGGGAGAAGACCTGATATTAATTGTTATTCTGGACGAAATAGATGTTATTCTTAAAAATGATGGAGACAGCATATTATACACTTTAACCAGAACCGATAATGTGTCCATTACATCCATCAGTAATTATGTTGATTTCAAGCGTTTCATCAAACCAAAAGTTAAAAGCAGTTTAAGAGATCGTGAAATTGTATTTCCACCATATAATGCACAGCAATTAATAGATATTCTTGAAGAACGTAGTCGATTGGCATTTAATGAAGGAGCAATTGGTCCTGGAGTCATAAGTTTATGTTCTGCATTGGCAGCAAAGGAAGAAGGAGATGCCCGTTATGCTTTAGACTTACTTAAAACTTCAGGTGAAATTGCAGATGAAAATGAATCTGACATAATACTCGAAAGTTATGTTAATGAAGCTAAAGACCGTATAGAGCACAATAAAATAATTGACATTATCATGACATTACCTTTACAGCAACAGAAAGTTTTGGAAGCTATAACAATACTTACCCAGAAAAATGAGGAGATTACTTCAGGTCTTTTATATGAAGTATATCAAAAACTTGCCAAAAACGATAAGGTATCCTACAGGAGATTGTTTGATTTTATAAATGAACTCGAAATGTTAGGATTAATCTCAGCCAATACCATTTCAAGGGGAAGGGGAAAGGGAAGAACAAATATAATTACTCTTCAATGTGATACAGAATTGATTGAACAGGCTTTAATGGTTTAAAATACCATTAATTTCTCTTTTCAAACACTATTTTTTTCTATTATAATTATTTAATTACAGAATCCAATATTGCCATTCTTACAGGAACGCCGTAAAATGCCTGTTTGAAATACATTGCATTATCTAATGAATCTACATTAAAGTTTATTTCATCCACTCTAGGTAATGGATGCATTACTATAATATCAGTTCCTTCAATATTGTTCTTGTTTAATGTGTATTGACCTTTAACTTTCTGATATTCCTTTGGATCAGGGAATCTTTCTTTCTGTATACGTGTCATGTATAATACATCAATATCTTCTAGATTATCAAGTAATGTAGCTTTAAATGTGAATTTACAGTTTAATTTAGTTAAGTCTTCAATTATTTCTGATGGCATTTGAAGTTCTTCAGGTGCAATAAATACCATTTCAACATTGAACATTGCAAGGGCATACACTAAACTGTGTACTGTACGACCATACTTTAAATCTCCGACAAGAGCTATTTTAAGATTTTTTAAGTCTCCGCGTGTTCTTTTTATAGTGTATAAATCAAGCAGTGTTTGACTAGGATGTTGACCTGCACCGTCACCGGCATTTATCACAGGTACGTCTACATTGTTTGATATGAATCTTGCTGCCCCTTCCATATCATGTCTTATAACAATTGCATCTGTGTACTGTGATACTATTTGGGATGTATCATACAATACCTCTCCTTTCTGTACACTTGTTCCCTGCTTTTGACTGAATCCAACTACATCTCCACCAAGTCTTTTCATAGCAGTTTCAAAAGATAATCTTGTACGTGTGGAAGGTTCATAAAACATAACACCTAACAGTTTTCCATCCTTTTTATGACAGACTTTTTCGCTTCTGGCAACAGGTTCCATTTTTTCTGCTTTCTTTAATATATAATCTACATCACTTTTAGTAAAATCTCTTATTGAAATAATGTCACTTAAATTAAAACTCATTATAATCATTCTCCACTATATTTTCCTAGCAAAAGTAATATAACCAGTATGGCCAGCCATTCTACTGTTAGGTCTAGTTTTATTATTCTTTATTTCTATTTCTCTAACATTTCCTTCTCTGATTGTAATATGCTTAAATCCGGCCTTGCCAAGAACTATATTAACAATTTGAAACTGTTCTACATAAGGAGTATAAACAGCAATAAAACCACCTGTTTTAAGAATACGATAAGCATCCATAATGACTTCTGACGGTTTTGGTAAATCAACAAATACCATGTCAATACTGTTATCTTCTTCTTTAAAGCCCTCAGTAACATCCTGATTATACAGTGTTATGTTATTAAAATCAGTGCCGTCAATGTTCTCTTTTATTATTTCAACAAAGTCTTCCCTTATTTCATAACTGGACACATGACCTTCAGGACCTACAATATTCGCAAAAAACAGTAAACTGCTACCTGCACCGGTTCCCGACTCCACAATATTACTACCATAACCAATACCTGTAAAGGCAGTTATAAGTCCAAGATCCTGTGGTAAAAGTATTGAACATTTTCTTTTCATTAATTCTATATAATCATTAATATTAGGTTCAATTACAGTAAATTTCTTACCCATATGTGTCTCAAGAACATCACCAACCGTTGCATTAATTATATCCTCTTCAGGTATAACTCCTTTTTCGGTATGGAATTCCTTATCATGAACTACATACTTTCTATTCTTACGGTCTACAATTATTTTCATAAACAATCCCTTAATATTATATATTTAACTTAACTATTCTTTAAATTCTCGGTTGGTCACATCAATAATATTTGTAGCAGTCTTTTCACCAATACCTTCAACTTCCTTTAACTCTTTCTTGGAGGCAGTTATAAGCTTTCGTATGGTTTTAAAATGTTGAAGTAACTTCTTGGCCGATACAGGACCAATACCTGGTAAGCTCTCCGTAATAAACAACTGTTGTTCAGGTAGTGTAACAGGCTTTGTTTGCGTTCTGACACTGACAGGTTTTTGTGTGTCCTTGTCCTGTTCACGCATTGCAATACGTTTAATCATGAAAGCCGTGTCTGTCTCATTGTGGGTTTGAATAATAGGTATTCTAAAATCAATTGCAATAGCTGAAAGTGCACCTCTTATAGCATTCGGATGAAGGAATGTGTGATAAATGTTTTCTCCTTCAATAATCATTAAAGGTTTACGGCAATTATTAACCAATTCCTTAGCCTGCTGATATAATCTTTTATCAGTAATGGATTTGCTGAAATCCTCAACTGTTTTTCTTTCAATAATAATGTCATCAGTAATCTGATAATCACCGACACTCATGGTCTTAACATTAATCTTACAGTTAATCTTATCCAATTCCCTCATCATATTTGAATTCTTTTCACGATAATCCACATAAATCTCAACATCGGCATTATCATCATTTGTTAAAGAGTTAACGTTATATGAAGTAACATCATCATTATCGGCAACATGATTGTCCAAGGTAATGCTTTCATCACGGTATGAATTATAAACGTTGTTTCTCATAGCTCTTTCTTTTCTTTGACTTGACCAGTAATATGACTCATCCAAAGTGCCCTTAGTCATTAATATAAACATTTCACCCTCATGTTTACGACCTGTACGACCCTTACGCTGAATCATTCTAATCTCTGAAGGTACAGGCTCATATAATATCACATAATCAACGGATGGAATATCAATACCTTCCTCGGCAACGCTTGTTGAAATAAGAACATTGTAATCATCATGCTTAAATGAATCAATGGTTTCAATCTGTTTTTTCTGTGTCAGACCTTTATCATTCTCACGTGAAGCCTGACCATAAAAACGTAATGCCTTAATCTTGTTTTTCTGACAATTTTCATAAATTGTCTTTGTAGTGTCACGGAACTGGCTGAAGACAATAATCTTGTTTTCGGAATCTTCCTTGATCAACTGCTGAATCAATTCAACCAAACGAATCATCTTTGGATGATCTACACCACTATCAACATATTTACGTGCAAGCATAACAGCCTTGTTAAACTTATAATCATTCTTTAATGACTTGGCAGCCTTTGTTTTCTTTTTTTCTAATTTTTTAAAGTAATTATTCAGAGTACTGATACTTTGAGTTTCAAGCAATTCCTGAGAATGCATAATGTTAATAACTTCTGTGAGAATAGAAATACCGGTAAAATATTCCTTCTTAGGTACACTGCTGGATGCAATCTTATTCTGCAAACGGGACTGTTCTACCAGAACCTCCTTTTTTGACGGTTTACTGATTGAATCTATAATACCTAACTTTTTAAGGGTTTTTAATCTGATTTTCAATGTTTCATTTATCAAATCCTTAATTTCCTGTAGTTCTGGAGTAAGCTTTACCTTTATCCATTTTGTCTGCACCTGATTGAAGTATGGTGCAACGTCAGGATCATCTTCACTTTTAATAATTATTTCATTTACATAAATATTTTTACTAACTTCCTTAATTTTACTCTTTTCCCATCCGGGACTAGCTGTTAAACCTAATATTAACTGGTTTTTTCCCTGTTGAACATACTTTTGAGCTAAATATACATAAGAATATGAACCGACCGCATGATGACATTCATCGAAAATGATTAATGAAACATCCTTAAAATTGTATTCTCTTGATATTATATCAGATTCTACTGTTTGTGGGGTAGCACATATTACCTGATTTTCTTCCCACAGTTTCTTCCGGTCGCTTGGCTTATCGTTACCTGTTAAACTAACAACACTGGTATTGAGGAATGTTTTAAAGCTTTTTTCATGCTGTAGAGTTAACGGTTTACTTGGAGCAAGAATAAGAATTTTACTGTCCTTAAAATTTTTTAATCTTTCTGCAGATACTAATGCTGCAACAACTGTTTTTCCCATAGCCGTGGGAGCTATAATCATAGTGTTTCCTTTCTTAAGCACATTTATAGCCAGATTTTGCTGATAGAGTCTACCTTCTATAGTGTCCTTTCTTAAATATTCATGTTCTATAAAATTATTCATACTAATAATAATTATGTTAAATCAATTTATTAAGTGATATGTTTAGTCTAATGTTTTAAGATATGACATTATTTATTATTTCACAAAAAAAAGTTATGATTGTAATAAAATAGTGGGCGATGAAATGTATCGAGGACTTGACAAAATTATTTTTAAATTGTGAAGTATTACTTATTAAATAT
>MVAA01000142.1:413-1444 GCA_003266105.1 Methanosphaera sp. rholeuAM6 | reverse complement strand
AGCAATCTTAACGATACAGTAAACAGCTTAAATGACACTGTAAACGAACAGGCAGGTACCATTGAAAGTCTAAACAACACAATACAAGAACAGGCAGCCACGATAAGTGATTTAAACAACACTGTAAACACACAGGCTGGTACTATTGAAAGTCTAAACAACACTGTACAACAACAGGCAGCTACTATCGGTACTTTAAATGATACTGTTAACAGTCAGGCCGGTACCATTGCAAACCTTAACAATAAAGTGCAGCAGCAGGCAGCTACCATCAGCAGTCTAAGTGACACAGTAAACGAACAGGCAAGTACTATCGAAACCCTAAACAGCACGGTACAACAGCAGGCAGGTACAATTGAAAACCTTAACAGTACAGTGCAGGACCAGGCAGCCACAATTGGGGCCTTAAACGACACTGTTAACAGTCAGGCAGATACTATTACAAACCTTAACAGTACAGTGCAGGATCAGGCAGCCACAATCAGTAGCCTGAATGATACTGTTAACAGTCAGGCAGATACTATTACAAACCTTAACAGTACAGTGCAGGATCAGGCAAGTACTATCAGCAGTCTTAATGATACTCTTAATGAGCAGGCTACAACTATTGAAAACTTAACCGGTGAAATTGAAAAACAAGGAAGTCAAATACAACTATTATCTGGAATAGTTCAGACATTGTATGATGAAGTTATGAATTTAACATCTGTTAAAAACACTACCATCACGGTAAATCCTGTCAGTACCGTTGAATTAAATGGTCAGATAACTGTTACCGGTAAGTTAGTGGACAATGACGGTGAAGCTTTAACCAATAGTGTTGTTAAAGTAAGCATTAATGGTGCTGAAAATGTTGCAGTAACAGACAGTAAGGGTGCATACAAACTCACAACAACCACTAAAACAGTTGGAACCAACAACATAACAGTAACATATGAAGGAACAAGCAAATATAATCCTTCAAGCACAGCCACAACATTCACAGTAAATAAGGCAGACTGTATCATCACAATAGACAGTGTAACATCAGC
>MVAA01000142.1:0-403 GCA_003266105.1 Methanosphaera sp. rholeuAM6 | reverse complement strand
ATATGTTAAAACCGATAACAACGGAGTATTCGTACTTACAACAACAGCCAACAAGGCAGGAGAAGGCACAATAGTGGCAAGCTACGGTGGAAGCAGCAACTACAATGCATACAAAACAAACACAACATTCAACGTTGAAAAACAGGATCTAATCATTACCGCAGATGACGTATCATACACTGACGGAAAAGTAACAATCAAAGGAACATTCAAAAACGCAGTTGGAACTGTTGTCAAAAACACCAATGTCAGAATAAGCCTTAACGGTAAAACGTACTACGCAAAATCAGACGCCAACGGAATATTCACATTCACACAGGACATCACAACAAACAAAATCACATACACACTAGGATACGGTGGAAGTGCAACATACAACGCATACACAGGAACAAAAACAACA
>MVAA01000137.1 GCA_003266105.1 Methanosphaera sp. rholeuAM6 | reverse complement strand
CCGACAGTAATGGGGTGTACGCGTTTACTACTGCTACAGATAAAATAGGCACCAATAAAGTAACAGTTACCTTTGAAGGTAATGATTATGATAACAATAATACTGTTGACACTACGTTTAAGGTTGTTAAACAGGACGTTTCCTTAAGTGTTGATACCATAAATGATGTAAAGTATCATGATAATGTTACTATCACAGGTAAACTCTTGGAGAAAAACAAAGATCCTATTAAGAATGCTGTTATCAACATTACTGTAAACAGCAGGAAATTCACTACAAAGACGGATGCTAAGGGTGTTTATAAGTTCACTACCGCTACGGATACCATGGGTACAAATAAAGTTACAGTAACCTATGGCGGAAGCACGTACTACAATAAAAACAGTGTTACTGTAACATTTAAGGTTCTAAAACAGGACGTTTCCTTAAGTGTTGATACCATAAAGGATGTAAAGTATCATGATAACGTAACAATTACTGGTAAACTCTTGGAGAAAAACGGGAATCCTATTAAGAATGCTGTTATCAACATTACTGTAAACAGCAGGAAATTCACTACAAAGACGGATGCTAAGGGTGTTTATAAGTTCACTACTGCTACGGATACCATGGGTACAAATAAAGTTACAGTAACCTATGGCGGAAGCACGTACTACAATAAAAACACTGTAACTGCAACGTTCAAGGTTCTAAAACAGGACGTTTCCCTAAGTGTTGATACAATAAAGGATGTCAAATACCAGGAAAATGTGACAATCACAGGTAAACTCTTGGAGAAAAACAAAAATCCTATAAAGAATGCAGTAATCAACATTACAATCAACAGCAGGAAATTCACGGCTAAAACAGACAGCAATGGAGTATATAAGCTTACAACAGCAGCAAATACAATGGGTACCAATAATGTTACAGTAAGCTACAATGGAAACAAGTACTACAACAACAATACAAAAACAACCACATTTAATGTAGTTAAAAGAGAAACCACTACAAAGGCCACAGTAACCAATAAAATGGCAGCAAACACTACGATAAACATTGTTGTAAATGACAAGGCAACTGGACAGGCCGTAAAAAGCGGAAATGTTGAAGTAATAAATGCCCTTACCAACAAGGTCATTGCCAAAGGAACGTTGAAATCCGGTACCGTCATCATTACAACAGACAGTCTTACAGGCGGCACATACAACCTGACAGTAAAATTCAAGGCAAACACATATTATAAGGAAAGCCAATGCAAACTGAATAACATAAAGATTGAAAAACGCACAACAAAAACAAGTGCAACAACAGTAAGTGACATTATCAACAGTACAAAAGTGAAAATAACAGTTACCGATCAGGTTACCGGCAAGAAAATAGCCGGTGCTCCAATAACAATTAAGTTACCTGACGGCAAAACGGTCGAAACCAAAACCAATAAAAATGGTGAAGTAACACAGGCACTAACATTGCCTGCAGGAAAGAACACGTTAAACATTAAATACACAGGTTCAGACACCTATAAGGCAAGTACCG
The DNA here is from genome assembly GCA_003266105.1 of Methanosphaera sp. rholeuAM6. GTDB lineage: Archaea > Methanobacteriota > Methanobacteria > Methanobacteriales > Methanobacteriaceae > Methanosphaera. The sequence goes on along the minus strand of MVAA01000137.1, from coordinate 1,205 downwards.
CAACACACACTATCAATGTCAGGAAACTGGCAAGTAAGATAACGGTAACAAAACAGACGGCAGCGGTAGGAGATACGATTACGCTTACAGCCAAGGTAACGGATACCAAAGGAACGGCAATAAACGGTGGCAAGGTAATCTTTAAACTTAACAACGTCACTCTCAAGGATTCAAAAAACAGGACATTGTATGGAAATGTCAAAAACGGCAAGGCAAGCATAAACTACACAATACCAGTAGGATATCAAGCCAAGTCATATAATCTCATGGCAAGTTATGAAGGAAACAGTTATTACAACTCAAACACGACAGCTACAGTACAGTTAACCTTAAAGCAAAGACAGGCAACAGTCACTGTTACAAGCAATGACAACATCAAAGTAAACGATACGTTAAACATAAAGTTCACTCTCAAGGATAGCACCGATGCAAACAGGAAAATAAACGGTTACTGCATTATAAAAATAGATGGAAAAACGTTGAAGGATAAAAATAACAACAACATACAGGTAAAAATCACCAACAACAGGGGAGAATACAACTACAAAATCCCTTACAGCTTCACAGCAGATAAACATAACATTACGGTCGTACTGGTAAATTCATCATACACCAAAACACAGGCATCCAAAGACTTCAACATAGCACTTACAAACACCAAAATCAAGATCGGCACACTGAAAATGACAGCAAAAAACACAGTGCTTAAAGCAACAATAACAGATGACAAGGGCAATGCAGTTAAAGGAACCAATATTATAGCAATAAAGTTGAACGGCAAAACGTTAAAGGACAACAGTGGAAACAATCTTTACTATAACATTAAGGACGGTAAAATCAACCTGACCTTACCAATCAATTCAACAGGCTACAAAAAGCAGTCATACACGTTTGAAATAGTTATGGGGGCAAACAACATTTACAATGGTACAAGAGTGACCACAACATTAAAGAATAGTCAGGCAAAAAGTTGAATCAGTCAATAATAGGGGATTTTAACGGATAACATATCCGATAATCATACATCCCCCCAAACTTTTTCTAATCATATTATTTTTAATCTATCTACATGTCCGATAATAAAAATCTCTTTTTAAGAATATCATGAAACAATATCAGTTTTTTAATATTATAACACATGATTTTTTATCTAATGATAAAATATGCAATTATTCAATACTTTTTATTAATAAATCAATAAGTTT
>MVAA01000086.1:33049-45094 GCA_003266105.1 Methanosphaera sp. rholeuAM6 | reverse complement strand
TCAGTAAATTATTATTTATTGTTACCTGTTTAAATGTTTTTTCAATTTCGCCTGTTACCTCGGAAAGTTCAAGTCTCCTTTCATCAAGGATGTCCTGGTCAATTTCCGCGGTAATTACGTTATCCATATAGTTTACATTGAAATTTTTGATAACATCATTCAAGGTAATTTTACCGATCTTGTTACCCATCTTTCGAATGAATTCTTCATCATTTTTAAACTCATCGGTGAAGTAAATATCCATTGTAGGAGTGGATATTTTCTTACGAGCATCTACTACCTCAATAAGACGAGGAAGACCTAAAGTTACGTTTAACTCTACTACCCCTGCATAGTGGAAAGTACGCATGGTCATCTGTGTACCAGGTTCTCCCACTGACTGGGCGGCAATAGTTCCTACTGATTCTCCAGGTTCCACTTCTTCACGTTCATAAGCTTCCTTAACCTTAAGAACTAATTTTTCAAGTTCTTCATCAGTCAAATCATTACGTTCACTTGCCTCTGCAATTTCCTCTACTAGTTTAATAGGGAAATAATCTGCTCCAACTTCATTAACTACTGTTTGAACTTGTTCTACATCCATATTATCTTACTCCTTATTTACTAGCACGAGAATCTTCAAGCCTCATTTCTTCAATGAGCCTGTCCAAGTTTACAACTGCACCGTAATCACTTTTAGCAGGGTTAATACCGTCTTCACCATACTTGAATTGTATGATGGTGCCCTTATTGTCCCTTACAGTTCCGTCTTCATGCACACTTAAGTCGTGCAATGCATTTACCAAACGTCTCTGCATGTAACCACTTTGTGCTGTACGGATAGCTGTATCCACCAATCCTTCACGACCACCCATAGCGTGGAAGAAGAATTCTAATGGGTCAAGACCTTTCTTGTAACTGCTGTGTACGAAACCACTTGCTTTACTACCAACATCCCCCTTATGGAAGTGAGGTAATGTTCGGTCAATGTAACCCCTGTTGATACGTCCACCACGAACAGCCTGCTGTCCTACACAGGTAGCAATCTGGGTAAGGTTTAGCATTGAACCACGGGCACCGGTAAGTGCCATGATTACTGCACTGTTATTTGTTGTGAAATAATGTTCTGCAATAACCCCTGTGTTATCCCTTGCTTCCCCTAACACCTGCATGATTTTCATTTCAAGTGTTTCACGTAAGCTACGGCCAGGCAATGCTTCCAGCTCATTGTTTTCATAAGCTTCAATAAGCTGTTCCACACGACGGTCTGATTTTTCAAGCAATTCGGCAATTCGGTCTTCAGCCTCTTTTGGAATTTCCTCATCAGCGGTACCGGTTGTGAATCCTCTCTGCATTACACCACCAAATACTGCGAGTTTTGTTCCATGATCGAGGAAGTAACGTGCGTCACTAGGACTGAACTGTTTTACAATGGCGTCCAAGATTTTTCCACTACCGGAACCATATCCTTTGTCATCAACGACTCCCTGTAACAGTTCTCCGTTGCTTATAACTACGTAAGCATCATATTCACAGTCACGCTGTTTACATTCCTCACATTTTCGACAAATTTCTGCCTTGTACACTAGGTTCAATTTGTCAGGCAAGAGTAAACTGAATATTTCCTTTCCTGTCCAAGGTCTTCCTTTTGCTTCAGGCAATTCCATCTTTGAACGTTTAATAATCTGGAATGCCTTGTCTTCCTCAAAGACAGTATCCTTATGTGTCAGCAGGTATGCACCAGTAATGTGGTCGTGAATTGCTCCGATAATAGGACCGCCATAACGAGGTGAAAGAATGTGTTCCTGAACCTTCATGATGTCATTTGCCTCTGCACGGGCTTCCGGTGTTTGGAATACGTGCATGTTCATTTCGTCCCCATCAAAGTCGGCATTGTATGGCGGACATACGCACAAGTTTAATCTGAATGTTTTATATGGTAAGACTCTAACTTCGTGTGCCATCATTGACATACGGTGAAGTGATGGCTGACGGTTAAACAATACTATGTCCCCGTCAATGATATGTCTTTCAACAATATATCCAGGTTCAAGGTTTTCTATGACTGCATCCTTGGTTTCATCATATACTCTTATTTTACGTCCGTCCGGTCGTATAATATAGTTTGCTCCAGGATGTATGTCCGGTCCGTTGCTGATGAATTTTTTCATCTTGTCAATGTTCCATTCCGTAACGGCTATCGGTACTGTTACTTCCTTGGCAATCATTTCCGGAACACCTACCTCGTTAATACTGAGAGTAGGGTCTGGCGAAATTACTGTACGGGCTGAAAAGTTTACACGTTTTCCTGCAAGGTTACTTCTGAAACGACCTTCCTTACCTTTTAGACGTTGCGCTAAAGTTTTAAGTGGTCTTCCTGATCTGTGTCTTGCCGGTGGTACTCCACTTGCTTCATTGTCAAAGTATGTGGTTACATGGTATTGTAATAATTCCCATAAATCTTCAACAATAAGCTGAGGTGCACCTGCTTCCATGTTTTCCTTTAATCTCTGATTGATACGTAAAATATCAACAAGTTTGTGCGTAAGATCATCCTCTGAACGTTCACCCGTTTCTAGAGTAATTGATGGTCTGACTGTGACAGGCGGTACCGGCAATACTGTCAATACCATCCATTCCGGTCTTGCAACCTCAGGATTGATTCCAACATAGATGTAATCCTCTTCAGGTATTGCTTCTAACCTTTCACGTACTTCACTAGCTGTAAGCTTATAATTTCCTTCCACAAGAGAAATCGGTTTGTCAATTTTTATTTCTTCCTGTTCCTCTTCACAGTAAGGACATTTTTCTTTCTTGGCTGATAAGTGAATCTGTTTTAAGATTCTTGAAATATCCTGACCGTTATCGATACGTTCCTGTAATCTGTCCTGATATTCAAGTTTTTCAGTTTCGGAAAGTAAAACCCTACCACATTTTCTGCAGGTAGATCTTAATATCTTATGTATAGTATCAGCAAATCCTACATGTATTACTGGACGTGCAAAGTTAATGTGTCCAAAGTGACCTTGACAGTCTCCACCCTTTGAACCGCACGTTCTGCATTTAAGTCCAGGGTCAATTACTCCAAGTCTAGGATCCATTAATCCAGCTTCTATTGGATAACCGTCTTCATCATAGGTATCTGGTGTTACAATTTTTGTTACAGACATCTTTCTTATAGTTTCCGGTGACATTAGACCGAAATCTATTTCAGATACTTTTTTTATTATACCTTTCAACTAATAATCCTCCCGAGTAATTTATGCTTTATCTTCCAATACTAAGTTTGGTGAAATACATAATGATTTCAATTCATCCAATAACAATTTAAATGCGTATGAAATTTCTATTGGGAAAGTTTCTGTTTCTCCACATATTGCACAGTAAGTTCTGTCACGTATTTTATCCCTTACTGCAAGTCTTCCACAGTCGCCGCAGATAAGTGCTTCATATTTGTCCGATTCGTCAAGTAATCTTTCTTTTAAAGCAAGTGCTGCACCGTGTGCAATTAAACAGTCACGTTCCATTTCTCCAAACCTTAATCCACCTTCTCTTGCTCTACCCTCTGTAGGTTGACGGGTGAGAACCTGTACAGGACCTCTGCTTCTGGCGTACACTTTATCCGAGGTCATGTGATGTAGTTTCTGATAGTATGCTACTCCCACGAATATTTCGGCACTGAATCGTTCACCGGTTATACCGTTGTATAACTGTTCACGGCCATGTGTTTCAAATCCGTTTTCCTTGAGTAAACGTTTGATTTCATCCTCAGGAACTCCGGTAAATGGTGTACCGTCAATACGTGTTCCTTCCATACAGCCTGCCTTTCCTGCTAACATCTCAATAATCTGTCCGATAGACATCCTTGATGGGATAGCGTGAGGGTTAATCATTAAGTCAGGACACATACCTTCCTCGTTGAAAGGCATATTTTCCTGTGGTACTATAAGACCAAGCACTCCTTTCTGTCCGTGACGGGATGCAAACTTATCACCGTATTCCGGTTGTCTGTGGTCTCTGACTTTAACTTTTGCAAGTTTGCTGCCTTCTATGGTTTCTGTCAACATTACCTTGTCAACAATTCCATGTTCACCATGTCTTACAGTTACACTTGTTTCGCGTCTTCTTTCAGCTACTGTACCAAATTCGTCAACATCTTCAAGGAATCTTGGAGGTGAAGTTTTACCTATCAACACGTCTCCACTTGAAACCGTTACTTCAGGGTTAATAAGACCGTCTTCATCCAGGTTTTTATAAACTTCCTCTGACCTGTAACCGCGTACCATGTTTTCAGGATACTCAAAGTTGTCTTCCTGTCCGCCAGGATATCTTCTTTCAGATGCTTCATATGATCTGAAGAAAGATGATCTTCCAAGACCTCTTTCCAATGCTGCCTTGTTCATAACAAGAGCGTCTTCCATGTTACACCCCTGATATGAAAGAATAGCTACAACAAAGTTTTGACCGGATGGTCTTTGGTCATATTCGGTTGAAACCATACTCTTTGTCTTTACTATTGGCATCTGTGGCTGATGTAAAAGATGTGCTCTTGTATCTGTACGCAGGTTGTAATTGGAAACATAAAGACCTAATGCCTGTTTTGTCATACCTGCTTCCATGGTGTTTCTCGGTGAAGAGTTATGGTTAGCATATGGAATAATTCCTGCACATATACCAAGCATTGTTGAAGGATCAATTTCCAGATGAGTGTGTTCCGGCGTTAAATCTTCTTCAAACATTGCAATGTACGCATTTTCCTCTTCCTCTGCATCAATGTATTCAATGATACCTTCATGGATGAGGTCAAACCATCTCATGCTACCTTCTGCAACTTTGTCAATGATTTCATCGGTAAGCATTGACACTCCGTCTTCAACAATAACAACAGGTCTTCTTGCTCTACCCGGATCAGTGAATATAAATATTTCATTATTTTCTTCATAATAGGTAATATTTAATTCGTGGGTTAACTCATTAGATCGTCTTTTAGTCTTAACTTCTTCTACAAATGCTTCTGGTTCGTCGGTTGTTCCAACTAATTTACCGTTTATATAAATTTTAACTGTTACCATTATTTGTCTCCATTACATTACTTATTCTAAATTATGATCTAATGGCGTTATATGTTCTAAAGCCCTAATATCTTTCTCAATATCCTTTAAAGGATATCCTTCGGATATTTTTGTTACTATAGCTAAATTTTTTACCAGACCACAGTTCGGTCCTTCCGGTGTTTCGTTAGGACATATTTTTCCAAACTGGGTTGGATGCAAATCTCTTGCTTCAAAGTGAGGCTGACTTCTTGATAATGGTGAGACCACACGTTTAAGGTGTGATAATGTTCCCATGTAACTGGTTCTGTCTAAAAGCTGACTGACCCCTGCACGTCCACCAACCCAATTACCTGTAGCAATTGCGTGTTTAATGTTTTCTGTGATGACGTCGGATCTTACTGCCTGTTTAACAGAAGGTTCTTTTCCACGTGACAAACTACGTTCTAACTGATAAGTCATGTCCCTGGTGAGACTTGTGAAAGCAACTCTGAACAGGTCTTCCATTAAATCTCCGGAAACTCTTAAACGTTTGTTTGCATAGTGGTCCTTATCGTGAGGTTCACGTTCACCGTTAATTACCTGTAAAAGCATTTCAGTCATTTCGGCAAGGTATACTGCTTTGTCAATACGATCTTCAGGATTGACACCTACATGAGGTAAAAGATAACGATCAATTACATCTTCTGCACGTTTGATTCTGTATTCTTCAGTCATACCCTTTGCTACTCTGTTACCGATATATTTAACAGCATCATATCTTGTGTTAATACCGGTTGTCTGGATATCGTCAATTAACAGGAATTGAGTGTTGATATCTTCTGAAACACTATTAACAAGGTCAACATCCTTTTCAAATCCAAGTGCCCTTAACAGAATGACAAGAGGAATCTCACCCGGTACATATGGGAATGAAATTCTTAAGAATACACCTTTTTTATGAGGTTTTCTGTATTCCAATGTGATTCTGGCACGGAATCCACTTTTGATTGAAGTAACGACCGCTCTAGCTCTACGGTCTGCTTTATCTTTTTCACTTTGTTCCAAGATTATTTTGTTAGGAGCAATTTCTTCCATAGTTACAATAGCTCTTTCAGAACCGTTTACTATAAAATATCCTCCCGGATCTTGTGGGTCTTCCCCAACTTTTTCTAATTCTTCTTCATTTAAGCCATTAAGGTGACACGCCTTTGATTTAAGCATGACAGGTAACTCACCTATGTAGACTTTTTCCATTTCATAATCTTCACTATCCCCTTTTACAAGAGCCATGTCAAGATACATATGGGCAGAATAATTAAGATTTCTTAATCTTGCTTCTGCAGGTTCAATGATACTTTTTGATCCATCTGCTTCTTTAATATATGGTTTGACTATTTCAACATCACCCGTTTTGATAGTATACTCCCCATGATCCAGAGTAATAGGTTCAGTAATATCAACTATTTCCTGAATCTTATTATCTAAAAAATCATTGTAGGAACGGATGTGATGATCGACTATATCATATTCATCAAAGAATGAATCAACCAATGACCATGCGTTTTTTGTCATATATCCATCTCCCAATTGAAAAGAATCTTTTCTATAATACTACACACTATCGTATCATAAAAGTTCTTTTCCAAGTTTTAGTCAACTACTATTCTCCCAAAAAAAGGGATTGCTTAATGTTAAATGATTATAATTAATGCTTTGTAAATGAATTCGTTATTTTAAATTAATTCATGATATATTTCTAAGTGATGGAAACGAAACAATCAAAAATTATTATAAAAAATATTGAATGTATCATATCAAAAATAATAATATTAACTTATCAAACAGGTGATAAATTTCAAAAAAGGAAAGAAAACTCCGTATAATATAATATTTAATTTTACAGCAAGACCACATGTAGATTCAAAAAATCCTCTTATGTGAAAAAAATATAGTCTTTAAACACTGATAAAAACATTTTTAAATTAATATTATACCTGAATTCAATAAAATTCCAAATTTATAAATAATCCATCACTTATCTAACAAGTTATAATATTTATTCATAAAAATAAGCGTTAACAAAATTATTTAAATGAAATAAATTAATGATAATCATTTACAACCCAATTAGACATTCTTTACAAATTTACCATTATATCAAATATCATTATTATTCAAAGCTTAAATATACTTATATCGGATATTAAGCTAAGAAAAATCTATTTTAACCATATTATTTTTTAGAACAAAATATTTCATCGAATCCAACATAAATATTAGTTGAATTAATAAATGAATGAAAGAAACATGATTTATAATTTAATTCTATAAATTAATACGTATATACTATGTATGTAAATACTATAATAAAAACCTATAGGTTTATATAGTAGAGGTTTCTTTTAAATACCAAATTTAAAACCATGACAAAAATAGCTTTACGAAAGTTAAACAAAGCATCAACAAAAAATAATAAAAAAAAATGTCCCAAAGGGACAATCTAAAAACAACTAATTACCTGCAGAACTACTGCCATGAAGCAATGAATTAATGAAAGCCAAAAGACTGTCAATAAAGGACTGTCCCTCTTCAGAATTCACAAAATCATTAATCTGACTCTGATAGTCGGCAGCCTGATCTTTTACAGCCTGAGTTTGCTCAACAGTATTGACAATATTATCAATATCACTATCACTAATGTTAATATTATAATTATTGACAACATTATTCACAATACTGACAATAGTATTTCTATCAGTAGTATTCTGTTTAGCAACCTCCTCTTTAACCTCATCCATAATCTTTGCAACATCATCAGCACTAGCACCAGTATTGTCAACAATCTCAGCCTGAGTATAAATCTCAGCATTGGCAGCATCCTTTACTTCATCAGGAATATCCACACCGGTACTTTCCTCATAACATTGCATTACTCCGGCAAGAGCACTCTCACCAGTAGCAACAACAGGGCTAGTAATTTTCACATAACCCCTTGTAATACCAGCAGACTCCAAGGCAGACTTATACATACTAGGCGTGACAGTAGTAATCATGGAAGAATCCACATCAATACGAATATTATTGTCACTAGTTAAATCAACCATGGCACAACTGAATATTTGATTAGAATTATAATGCTTATTACTAATACCTGATGAAATCTTGTTTACATCATTAGCAGTAATAACACTTTCCTTAGCATTATCTACACCGAAATAATTGTCAACAATACTCTTATAATTAGCATTGTTAAATGTCGTTTCACCATAAGTTACCACAACATCTGCACCATCGGATCCACTGAATCCAACGGGAGCAAATATCAAAATAGCAATAATTAAAAAAATTACTGCACCAATAGTTTTTCCACTCATAAGAATGTTCACCTCCAAAAATATAATTTGAACTACTCATTATTATACTTTACGGGTTTTTTATCACCAAGCAACAAAACCCTGCTTTTGGCAACTTCATCAATGACCTCAAAACCACACTCACTGGCCACACTACGGGCAAAATTTTCAATATCAACACTCTTCGGCATATTTTCCCACTCAAGACGGTTACGTGAATCGCCCACAAACATGTACGCCTTAATCTCAACATAATCCACATCACACTTAGATATGATCTTAGCATATTCCTCAGGATTATTCATGTTCAAATCCTTAACACTGGTAATACGCAACACTTTACGGGTATCAAGAGTACTTAACAATTCAAGACTCTCATTAAGCTTTTGCCAACCATGTTCAACCTGTGGAAGACAAACCCTGCGATAAGTTTCCTCATTAGGAGCATCCAATGAAACATACAACTGAGTAGGTTCCTCCTCCTCCAACTTCCTAATGGCCTCAGGATTTTCACCATTGCTGACAAGAAAAGTAGTGAAATTCAAACGTTTGAATTCGTGAATCAGCTGATTAATCTCCGGATACAATAAAGGTTCACCAGCAAGACTCATAGCAGCATTATTCGGACTTACACATTCCTCCAACTTCTTAGGATTAGCCTTATCATTCCCGAAATAACCACAAAGCAAAGATTTCTGATTCTCTATACAGTCCTCAATAATAGTACGGGGATCATCATAATCATCACTATCCCATGAAGTTTTAGTTATATCAGTATCCCTCCAACAGAACAAACACTTATGCTGACAATATGGAACTGCAGGAGACATCTGCAAACAACGGTGGCTCTTAATACCATAAAACTGTTCCTTATAACAAACACCCTCATCCACAATACTCTTACGAGTCCAATGACAAATCTTATTAGCAGCATGAACATGCTTACCCGCAAATCTGTAACCCTTCTTTTCTAAACTTTTACGTTGTAAATCTGAAATTATCATACTATATATTATATATGTCAACACCCCATTAAAAAAACCTATTCAATAAAACAAAATTTACTATAATGATTATCAAGATAAATACTAATAACCAAAAAAAAATAATGTAGGTAAAAAATATGAGTAAAACACCAATAATAATACTTAACTACAAAACATACATTGAATCCACAGGAAAAAATGCAGTACAACTATCCAAATACGTACAAGAAGCAAGTGAAGAATCAGGAATCAGCATGGCAATAGCACCACAAGCAGTAGATATATATCCAATAATCAAGGAAGTGAATATACCAGTATACTCCCAACACATGGATGCAATAACACCAGGCGGACACACAGGATCAACACTGGCCGAAGCAATCAAGGAAACCGGAGCAACAGGAACACTAATCAACCATTCAGAACAAAGGCTAACATTAGCAGATATAGATACAATCGTGGAAAAAACAAAACAACTGGAATTAACAAGCATACTATGTACAAACAATGTAAAAACAAGTGCTGCAGTAGCATCATTCAATCCAGACTACATAGCAATAGAACCGCCAGAACTAATAGGAACAGGAATCCCAGTATCACAAGCAAACCCTGAAATAGTGGAAAACACTGTAAAAGAAATACATAAAATCAACAAAAACATCAATGTTCTCTGTGGAGCAGGAATATCAACAGGAGAAGATATGAAAGCAGCCATAGAATTAGGTACACAAGGAGTACTTCTAGCATCAGGAATAATAAAAGCGGATAATCAGAAACAGGCATTGCTAGATTTAGTAAGTTTATTATAATGATATTATAAAAGAGGTATTTGACATGGAACATGGTTTTGACACAATGGACGACTACGACTTTGAAGGAAAAACAGTACTTCTAAGAGTAGATGTGAACAGTCCAGTAGATCCATTAAGTGGAGAATTATTAGATGATACAAGGATGGTATTGCATTCTACAACAATAGAAGAACTATCCGAAAGAGGGGCAAAAGTAGTGATACTTGCACACCAGAGCAGACCAGGAAAATCAGACTTCACAACCCTAAAACAACATGCATTAGCACTAACAAACATAATCGGAAAAGAAGTTCAATACGTCGACTCAATATTTTCAAGCGAAGCACAAAAAATCATAACCAACATGGTAAACGGTGAAATAATACTACTAGAAAATGTAAGATTCTTCTCAGAAGAAATGCCAAAACTATCAGCAGAAGAACAAGCAAACTCCGTACTGGTACAAAAATTATATCCATTAGCAAACTACTTTGTAAATGATGCATTTGCAACAGCACACCGTTCACAAACAAGTATAATCGGATTTTCACAGGTGCTGCCATCCATAGCTGGAAGAGTAATGGAACTTGAATTAAACTCTTTGTTTGGAATATTAGACAATGCACAAGAACCAAGAGTATATGTTCTAGGTGGAATAAAAGCAGATGATTCCATTAACGTAATGGCAAATGCTTTAAAATCCAACAAGGCAGACTATGTACTAACAACCGGTCTTGTAGCAAACATTTTCCTGGTGGCAAAAGGATATAATATCCAGGAATACAACAATAATTTCATCAGAGAACGAGGTTTTGAAGATTACATAGAAATTGCTAAAGAATTACTGGCAGATTATGATGAAAAGATTATACTGCCTGTAGACTTAGCAATTCTTGAGAATGACAACAGGGTTGAATATTCGATAGATGAAATACCAAACTTACCGATATATGACATTGGTTCTAAAACTATTGAAGCATATAAAGAAAAAATATTGGAAGCAAAAACATTGTTTGCTAATGGTCCTGCAGGAGTATTTGAAAAAGAAGGTTTTAATTTAGGTACGGAAGATTTATTAAATGCTATTGGTCAATCAAATGGATTTTCAATTATTGGTGGGGGACACTTAGCTGCAGCTGCAAGCAGTATGGATTTAGATGATGATATTACTCATATTAGTAGTGGTGGTGGAGCAAGTATTAGTTTAATTGCAGGTGAAGAATTACCTGCCGTTAAAGCTTTAATTGAATCTGCAAAAAGATACAAATAGAATTAGAGACATGATATGTTTTAGATTTCATATTATCTCTCTAAAATATCTCATATTTTTTTAAAAAAGTTTCACTTCCAAAACATTTATATATAATGAGAGAATTATATAATAAATAACTCTAACTAATTACATCAATAAATTTGGTTAGTAATGTAAAGGGTGCCTCAGTAGCTCAGTCGGTGGAGCGCTTGACTTGTAATCAAGCGGTCGGGGGTTCAATTCCCTCCTGAGGCTCTATTTTATTATGATAAGGGTCCGTAGGGTAGCTTGGTCGATCCTTTGGGCTTTGGGAGCCTGAGACTCCGGTTCAAATCCGGGCGGACCCATAGCCCGTCTTAGCTCAATTTGGCAGAGCATCGGACTGTAGATCCGAATGTTGCTGGTTCAAGTCCGGCAGACGGGATAAACCTTTTTTATAAATAAATTAAGTGCTAATTATTCTTATTTAAAAGAGATTAGTAAACTTTATATACTTTGAAATTGAAAAGTATAAAACGGTGCTTTATATTCAATGCACTAAGTAATGCCGTGGTAGTGTAGAGGCTATCATGCAGGCCTGTCGAGCCTGCGACTCGGGTTCAAATCCCGGCCACGGCGCTATAAACTTTTTATTGGGGCTCGTAGCTCAGT
>MVAA01000086.1:22906-32965 GCA_003266105.1 Methanosphaera sp. rholeuAM6 | reverse complement strand
GGGTTCAACTCCCGTCGGGCCCGTTAATCTTATTTTTCTTATGATATCTTATTTTTGTATTAAACTTATTAAGATGAACTCATAAATAATATAATAAGATATTTTCATTTGGAGGATAAATTTTGAAAACTGAAATATTACAACATAACTTAGTTCCAGAACATACTATTCTATCTGATGAAGAAGCAGAAAAAGTTCTTTTAGATATGAATATTACCGAAGATCAGCTTCCTAAAATTTTACCTAATGATCCAGTAGTTAAAGCTATTGAAGCTAAAGAAGGAGATATTCTTAAAATTACTACTAAAAGTCAGACAGCTGGTATCTTTGTTAAATATAGAATTGTTAGACGTTAAATTTAATGTCCAACATTATTTCTTTTATAAATTATTATTATGAAACTCTTTTTTTGAAGATTCTTTTTTGTATTATTATATATTTTTAAAAGTAGTTATTTGTTAAAAAAGGGAGGTTATGTGAGGATTTTGTTTTTATAAATCCTGCATGATTGATACTGCTTTTTGTGCTGCTTTTTCCATACTTGTTTCGAATGGTATGTTGTTTTCTTTGAGTATTCTTTGTCCTTCTTCTTCGTTTGTTCCTGTGAGCCTGATTACTATTGGCACTTTATGTCCTGCTTCTTTTGATACATTGACTACTGCATTTGCCACGTCGTCTGCCCTGGTAATTCCTCCGAGAACATTTAAGAATATCACTTTTACGTTAGGATTTTGGAGTACAAGTTCTATTGCTTTGGTAATGTTTTCTTCGCTTGCTCCCCCACCAACGTCGAGGAATGTTGCCGGTTTTTCACCATAGTATTCTATGAGATCCATTCCAGTTAGTGTTAGTCCTGCTCCGTTTCCTATTACTGCTATTGATCCGTCCAGTTTTACATATGCAAATTCTTCGTCTTTGAAGTCATCAAATTCCTTGATTTTTGTGTGTCTGAACAGTGCATCATCATCTATTGCCATTTTTGCATCTGCTGCTATGAATCCTGTGTCTGTTTTCATGAGTGGATTTATTTCTGCTACTGTTGCATCGTAGTCATGGAATACCTGGTATAGTTTCCAGATGAATGTTCCTACTTTGGATACTTCACTGGTGTCAACTCCCATTTTCAGTGCTATGTTTCTTGCCTGGTATGGCATGAATTCTTCCAATGGTTCTATGTATTGTTTTACGATTTTTTCTGGGGTTTCCTTTGCGACCTGTTCGATGTCCATTCCACCAGAGGTACTTGCCATTATCAGTGGCTTTTTGGCGTTTCTGTCGAGGATGATTGATACAAAGTATTCGTCCTGTATTCCTTCAACTTTTTCTTCGATGAGTACTTTGCTTACTTTTTCTCCTTTAATGACTTTTTGGAAGAGTTCTTCTGTTCTCTGTGCTGCTTCTTCAGGCGTGTCTGCAAAGAGAATTCCCCCTGCTTTTCCTCTTCCTCCTGAAAGTACCTGTGATTTTACTGCTACCGGTTTTGCTATCATTTCTGCTTTTTCTTTTGCTTCTTCCGGTGAATATGCCATGTAGCTTCTTGGCACTCTTATGTTGTTGTTTTCAAATATTGATTTTGCTACGTATTCATGTATGTTCATGTTTTTCCACCACTTTTAGTTTATTTTTTCTACTATTTTTCTTCCTTCTTCGAAGGCTTTCATGTTGAGTTCTTCAGTTCCTTTTGGGACGCTGTCAAGTACGGATTCTTTTGCTGCTTCTACAGATATTATTCCTGTTGATTCAACGAATGATCCGAGCATTACTATGTTTGCAACTATTTTTTTTCCTATTGTTTCTTCTGCGGTTTGTGTTGCTCTTGAATGATATACCTGCAGTTTCTTTTGTGTTATGATGTCCTGTATCTGTTCCTGGTATACAAGGTCTGGGTCTATCAATAGTATTGCCTCTTCCTGTATGTCATCTATGTATTTGATTAGTGCTTCATGGCTCATTGCCACAAATATTTGTGGGTTTTCGACTTTTGGGTAGTCTATTTGTTCGTCGCTTACTACCACTTCGGTTCGGCTTGCTCCTCCTCTTGCTTCAGGTCCATATGATTGTGTCTGTACTGCGTATTTGTTGTCGAAGAGTGATGCTGCTTTTGCTATTACTATTCCGCACATCAGCACTCCCTGTCCTCCAAATCCAGCTATTCTTATTTCAGTTCTCATCTTTTATTCACTCCTGTATGCACTGTTTATGTTTGTGTCCGGGTTTACTTCACTTATTTGTCTGGTTATGTCTTCTAGTGCTTCTGTGAATTCTTTTCTTGGCTTGTTGATGTATTCTCCTGTGATGATTTTTCCTGCGAGTTCTTCGTCCGTCATTGTTTTTGCCTGTTCAAGTGTTACTGTGTTTTCCTTTAGCCAGTTTATCATTTCAACAGGACTTCTTATTTTGTTTTTTCTTCCATAGTATGTTGGGCACTGTGCCACCACTTCTATGAATGAAAATCCTTTGTTTTCGAGTCCTGCTTTTATTGCCATTGATATTTGTACAGGCTGTGCTGTTGTGTATTTTGCGACATATGATGCTCCTGCTGCCTTTGCTATTTCTGCTATGTTGAATGGCTTGTCTGTTGATCCGTATGGTGCTGTTGTTGCATAGCTTCCCTTTGGACTGGTTGGACTTATCTGTCCCCCCGTCATTCCATAGATGTCATTGTTTATGCATATTACTGTCAGGTCTATGTTTCTTCTTGCTGCATGTATAAGGTGGTTTCCTCCTATACTTGTTGCGTCCCCGTCCCCGGTTACTACTATAACATCCTGTTTTGGGTTTGCGGTTTTGAGTCCTGTTGCAAATGCCAGTGCTCTGCCGTGTGTTGTGTGAAGTGAGTCACATTTTACATATCCTGGGATTCTTGATGAGCATCCTATTCCGGATACCATGCTTATGTTGTCGAAATCTGTGTTTGACATTTCTATTGCGTTGAATATTGTGTTGAGTACTATTCCGTCTCCACATCCAGGACAGAATATGTGTGGCAGTCTTTCTTTTCTCAGGTATTTCATAAATCTGTGTTCATGTTCTGTCATGGCTTATTCCTCCAATATTTTGTCGAGTATTTCTTTTGGTGTGTGCAGTGCTCCACCTATTTTTGGTATTAGTTCGACTTTTGCCTGTTTTCCAAGTACTCTATCCACTTCCAGGTATACCTGTCCGAGGTTTAGTTCGGGTACTATTATTCTTTTGGCGTTTTTGCTTAACTGCTGCAGTTGTTGTGCCGGGAATGGCCATACAGTTTTGAGTTTGATGTATCCTACTTTCAGTCCCTGTTGTCTTGCCTGTTTTACTGCTGTCAGTGCACTTCTTGATGGTATTCCATATGAAAGTACTATTGTTTGTGCATCGTCTATGTATTGACTTTCTATTTCGACGATTTCTTCAGTGTTTTTGGTGATTTTGTTGCATAGTCTTGTTACCAGTTGGGTGTGTGTCTGGTCATCGTCTGTGCTTGGGTATCCTCGTTTATCGTGTGTAAGTCCGGTTACGTGTATGTTGTATCCCTGTCCAAATGATGGCATTGGTGTTGTGCCGTTTTCTGGTGCGTCGTATGGAAGGTAGTTTTCTGTTTTTTCCGGCATTTGTCTTGGAGTGATTGGAATGTTTTCGGGGATTGTTATTTTTTCTCTCATGTGGCCTACAATTTCGTCTGCCATTACGAATACTGGGCATCGGTATTTTTCTGCGAGGTTGAATGCCTTTATTGTGTAGTCGAAGCATTCCTGTACGCTGCTTGGTGCAAGTGCTATTGTTTCATAGTCTCCGTGGGATCCCCATCTGCATTGCATCATGTCTGCCTGTGCTGATCTTGTCGGCTGTCCTGTTGATGGTGATCCTCTCTGCATGTTTATGATTACTATTGGTGTTTCTGTCATTACTGCGTAGCCTATGTTTTCCTGCATGAGTGAGAATCCTGGTCCGCTTGTTGCTGTAACAACCTTTTGTCCTGCCCATGATGCTCCGATAATTGCGCCTACTGCAGCTATTTCATCTTCCATTTGTATGAAGTGTCCTCCGATTTTTGGCAGTTCGTTGGACATTATTTCCGCAATTTCTGTTGAGGGTGTTATCGGGTATCCTGCGAAGAATGTGCATCCTGCCTTTAGTGCTCCTAGTGCACATGCCTCGTTTCCCTGTACGAATAGTTCTTTTTCTGTCATTTTTAATCATCCTCTACTGAAATTACTTGATCGGGACACATCAGTGTGCAGAGTTTGCATTTTATGCATTTGTCCGTTTGTGGTACTGGTACGTGCACTCCTTTCTGGTTTATCTGTTTGGATGGGGTGTACACACCTACCGGACAACAGTCTACACATATGAAGCAGCCTTTACATAAATTTTCATTGATGTATATCATTTTCATTACCTTTTTTTCTAATAATCTTTTTGTTATTATGATGTGTTTTCATATGAATGTTTTTCATCCATTATGTCACATTATTTAAAATATATGTTTCTTATATTATTAAAAGTGTTGTACTATTTATAATGATTTGTAACAGCTGTTTTTTCGTACGTGTTTACTGTTTTTTTATGATGACTATTATTTTTTAGATAATAATGCAAATAGTGTTTTTAGTGTATTTTAATCGTGTTTTATGTGTTTATAAAATATGATTTCAACATTTGAAAATCAAAGTTTTCATTATGTGTTTTTTAGATTTTTGTGTTAAGGTGAAAATGTTGAAATTGAATGTTTGAATTTTGTTTTTATGAAAATTGTATTACAATTAACTTTGTTGAAATCAACATTTAAAAATCAACATTTTAAATATTTGATTAACCATATTATTATTAAAGGAGTAATTTGTATGTCAGATGAATTTGTAAGAAAAACCATTAAACTTGATAACAGCTTATGGGACAGGTTTCAGCATAAGATTGAAGAGGAATACGGTACAACCTATAAGCATACTTCCCAGGAGATAGAAAAAGCCATTGAAAACTATATCAACAATGATGTTCAAGACATTGAAAAGACAAAGTCAAAAATCAAAAATTTAAATGATGAAAACAGAAATCTTCAAAATTGTGTTGATGAACTGAAAAATGAGAATGATGATTTGAATGATAAGTTATTACTTTCCAGAACACGGGAAAAAATGGACAAGGAAAACATCGGCTCTTTGGAAACTGAGTTGTCTTCTGCTTTGGATAACATTAAATCATTGAATGATATGGTGTCTGTTCTTGAAAATGAGGTTGAAATTCTTAATAAAAAAAATGAAGAATTGATTCTGGAAAATGAAAGTCTTGGCAGTGAAAACAAGGTTTTGGAGGAAAAGTATTTTGAGCAGGTTGAAGAGACCAACAGGCAGGTCAAGGAAAACACCAAGATCAAGAACAAACGTGAACATGCCCAGGAACGTCTGAATAAGACACAAGATGAATTGAACAGTACCCTTAAACGTTTGGAAAAGTATAGTTTTGCCATTGGTCAGGTGAAGAACATGAGTTTTATTGACCGTGTTTTCAACAGGTTGCCGGAGGAGATCAAGGCCTTGCAGCCAGGCTTCAGTGAAAATGATGATGAATAGGTTAGATGTATTTGAAGGGTTTTTCTTACTGTTCTTCAATATACATTATTGGATATTGCAAATCTTCATCGTATGATATACATGTCGTGATTATTTTTTCATTTATTTTTGTTGTTATTTTAATATTCATCATTTCACCAGTCAAAGAAGTGTATCCCATGACACTGCTTTGTTCTTTAATAAGACATTCATCAAATTTAACTGTGACATCAACAACTGCCGGCTGAAGTAAAATGCTCTCCTCAATAGCCCTTTCCAGCGAAGAGATTGTGGAAACACTTACAGGCGTTCCAACAAACTGATGAAAGAGTGCCCCCATACTGATTCCTCCCTCAAATATTGCTCTTTCCCTATCGGTCATGTTCCTAAAATAATCCTTTTCATTCATAATGTTACTCTCCCTTTAAAGTTTTACCCACGATGGTGCATCATAAGTGGGGATTGCTAATATAATATTATCCATATTGTTTATTAAATCTTCCACACTATCTCGCGGTACTTCCACCATGATTATATATTCAACATCTAGCTCACCTATCTGTGAAGTTCTCTCATAACCTGCCAAACGGGTACCGTAATCATCTAGCAATACCTTAAGCTCCTTCTCGTTATATACTCCCGCAGCCTTTGAGGACAATATCTGTTCAATATCCAGTGAAGATGTCTGGGAATAGTTCCTGCTTTTTGGAGACTGGGACAATTCCAGGTTTTGTTCTATGCTACCTGAATCCTTTGACCTGAGTATTGAAACAACTCTTGAACCTCCAACAATTCTGGTGCTGGTTGTTGGCTGATTTTCCATGCTAATGTTTTCTTCATCAGACTCTTCCTGTGAAATTTCATTGTTTTGTGTTTTATAGATGTCAACAACATTTCCCACCGTTATCAGTCCACTTGCAGCCTGTTTTCTGTTTATGCTAAGAGGCATTATAACCGAATCCACGGGACTGACAGTTATTGTAGAGAGAGTGTTTGCTTCGCTTGAATTGATGTATGCTTTTGCATGAGTTATGCTCATGATGTCGGTTGAATTGTCAGTTGTGATTTCCACCCTGTCATACTTGTCCTTATATCCGTTGAGCTGTTCCAGCAGTGTATTTTTCAGCATCGGATAAACCATTGATTCCACGTCCATGCTTTCCAGTTCGTCAACCGTGTTTTGTCTTTCGATTTCCTGTATTATTGCTTCTCTGTTGTGCCCTTCATCATCCTGGAGCAATGTGTTTACCTGGTTGATCTTTTCCTGTTTGAGATTGTCAAGTTCTGCCTGCTGGGGTGCAAATACTGCAAAGTAGTATCCCAATGACAATAGTATTATGACTATCAATGATACTACTACCACGCCTGTGAGCAGTTCTTCATCCTCCTTCCTCTTCAACACGTTTTTTCTGTGCAGCAGTTTTGGTGAATTGTCTGCAGTATTGAAGATGTCTGTAAGTTGCGTATAGTATTGTTCCAATTGTTTTTTAATGTCTTTCATAATTGTTCTGTGCTTTTGGAAAATAAGTCTGTAAAAAGAACAGGTTATGGGGGTGATTTATATTTTTATATTTGTAAATGGAAGTATAAGGTATCCGATTACGAGAATTATTAATATAAGTGATGGAATGTTCATCAGCTGATGATTTACTGGATAGACTAGTGTCGGTATCAGAAGTATTCCACACAATACGAATATAGGCATGCTTTTGATTTTCGGATATTCGAATGATGATATCATTAGCAGTGCTATTGTAGTCATTAGGACAAATATTATAATTGCCGATTCTATCTGTGATAACAGTAACAGGGAAAGCATGAATGATGATACTGGTATTGGAAGGCCTATGAACGTTTTTGTAGGTCCTGTCTGTTGTGTGATTATTGTGTTGTATCTGCTTAGTCTGAGAATTCCACAGCATAACAGCAGTATTGATGGAATTATCATGAGCCAAGTCTGGTATAGTTCAAATATTATGATTGCGGGTGCCATTCCAAATGATATTACATCTGCAAGTGAATCTATTGTTTCCCCAAATACCTCGTCTGTTGTGCTTGGAAATTTTCTTGCCAATGGCCCGTCAATTGCATCGAATATTACTGCAAGAACCAATAGCAATGCACTTAGGGTTGGGTTCTGGTAGTATGCTGCGATTATTGCCAGCATTCCCGAAACAGCATTCAACAGTGATGCTATATCAGCTATTTTTATCATTTTATGTATTCTTGTTTCCATGGCAAATCATTTCCCTGCCCTTTTGATGATGGTATATCTGTAGTTATTAATACATAAATTTTCCCCTATAGCTGTTCTTTTTATACTTATTTTCAATGTTCATGATGCCTTTAGTTTTTTTATTTTATGTCAACATCATATAATTAAACATTGTATAATATACTATATAAATATTTAGATTATGAATACACAAAGAATAAATAATTTAAGAAAGATAAATAACAGCATTAAACTGGATGAAAGGATTACAAGATGAACACACTAAATGATGATGACACAATACTGGGAATAGATGAAGCCGGACGTGGCTCCGTAATAGGTCCGCTGGTCGTGGGGGGAGTCATGATGAAAAGAAAAAAAATCAGATTCCTCAACCGCATGGGAGTAAAAGACTCGAAAAAACTTACGGCAAAAAAAAGAACAGTGATTTCACGAAAAATAAAGAAGCTGACAGAATTTAGGACAATAACAATACCCGCCGATAAGATCGATGACTTAAGACGTAACGGAACAAACCTGAACCAGATTGAAACCAATGCAATGAAGGAAATAATAACATCATTCAGGCCAGACATGTGCTGCATCGACTGCATAGACGTTAACGAAGAACGCTTCCACAACAGAATACAGCATCTGAATCCTAAAATGAAGGTCATAACAGAACATAAGGCTGACGACACGTACAACATAGTGGCCGCAGCTTCTATAATAGCGAAGGTAGAAAGGGACAAGCAGATGGCCATTATAAGAAAGGAATATGGAGCGGTCGGTTCGGGCTATCCAAGCGATAGGTACACGATAGAATATCTTAAATCATTAGAGGGTGAATATCCTCCAATAGTTAGACAGACATGGAATACGCTTCAAAACCTTGAAGACAATGAGTAATATGGGAGAAAAAATAAAATTATATAAGTTAGAATTAAGATAATATAGTATATATTGAAATTTTTTTTTGTAATCCTTGATAAAGGGAATAGGAGCTAAAACAAATGGATATTATAGGAACAATATTTTCTACAGGAAACGACCTACTGACAATGTTCCAGAGTGGGGGAATAATAGTTTACCTCCTTACAATAATCGGATTATACGGATTGTTTTTAGCAATAGAAAAAATAATATACCTAAGAAAAGCTTCAAAAGTGGACCTGACAGAGATAATGATAATAGTCAACGAATCCATGGCACATGGAGGAAGCCTGGAAGCCTTAAGGGCAATAGGAAACTATAAAAATCCAATATCAAGAATTATCTCGGAAGCACTAAAAATAGGTTACAGAAGCAAATCCGAAGTGGAAGACAACATGGAACAGGTATTCATTGTAGAAATGAGTAAAATGATGAAAGGTTTATCCACCCTACAGACAATAATCGAGGTAGCCCCATTGATAGGACTTATTGGAACTGTAATAGGGATGTGGTACACCTTCAAAGATCTTGGAATAAATAGTGACATAACACTCATGGCAAACGGTATATACATAGCCATAGTAACAACCATCTTCGGACTGGCCGTGGCAATCGTACTGTTACCTTTATACACGTACATCCAAAGCCTAATAGAAGTACAACTGGACAACATTGAAATTGCCAAGAAGATGAGCAACTGGAGAAATGCAGAAATGAAAATCTGGATTGAAAAGGATTTGGATGAAGTAATTGAAGCACTGCAGGAATCACCTGGAATCATACAGGTAAAACAGATTGAAGACGATCAGGCAAATCTAAAAATATACCTTAAGCCGAACATGCTTGAAAAAGGAATAAAAACAATTATACGGGAAAAGTCCGATACGCAGAACCGTATAGTTGAAAGTAAACTAAAACAGTAGGTGCGTGTTCACAGATGGCAATAGATACCAAAAGATTTAAGAACAAGATAGAACACAGAAAACCCAACATTAACCTGGTTCCACTGCTGGATGTAATATTTACGATAATGATATTTCTTCTGGTGATGCTGAGTCAACATCCTGTAGACACAAACCCGGATGAATACTCTCCGGATCAAATATCTGCAAAGCCTACAACGGCATCGGGAGACTCGGAATATTATCTTTTACCGTTAAGCGGACTGAAAAAGGTTACTGTGAACGGAATAGACAAATCATCAGAAATAAGAAGCGGTTCAATAGCTGTGCATACGCGGGTAATGGATGAGGGACAGATTATGATGGACTCCTCAACAGGAACCATTACAATCACCGCACCAGACGATCTGGTGGACAAGGCAGTTAGAGCCCCTGTAGTATAATTCAAGAAATGGAGATGAATAATAATGTATTTAGGAAGAAT
>MVAA01000086.1:0-22893 GCA_003266105.1 Methanosphaera sp. rholeuAM6 | reverse complement strand
GCTGCAATAGTACCGACAGCAGGTTCAGAAGATGACATATACAAGAACCCATACATAAGCTACAACTGTGTGGATATTGTGGATGATATATGTGTAATAACAAACGGTTCACACACAGACATAATCGCCGGAAAAATCCGTGAAGGAATGAACATACGTGATGCAATAACACTTAGTCTGCTTGCAATGGATTATGAGAAGGATGATTACAACACCCCACGTATAGCAGGTGCAATAGGCCTGGACGGTGAAGGATTCATTGGAATTGTACGTGATGATGGAATAGAAGTAATAAAGGTAAACAAAGGCGAAACATACTACGTTTCAACATATGAACATAACAGTCCTAGAGCTGTTGAATTTGAAGCAACGAATGCTGGTGAAGCTGCCGACTACATTTATGGTGAAGGAAGCTTTGCAGAATTCACAAATCCTGTAACATCCTGTGCAGTGTTTGGAAAAGACGGATGGGAAATAGCCTTTAAAAATCCTTAATTTTGTAATTTTTCATAACCTCCTCTATCCTTACTATTTTTTACCAATATGAAAGGTTGATTGAATTATGAGTATTGAAATTATTGGAATAAAGGACTTTCCACTAATCAAAAAAGATGACAAACTACCGGAAATAATATATGAATGCCTGATTAAGAATGATGTAGAACTACGAAGCAGTGACGTTTTGGTTCTGGCAGAAACAGTTGTAAGCAAGGCTGAAGGAAACGTTGTGGAAATTGAAAGTGTAAGAGTGTCCGATGAAGCTATGGAAATGTCCAAAATAAGTGGTAAAGATGCCCGAGAATGTCAGATAATACTGGACAACAGCAAAAGTGTTTTACGCTGCCAGGAAGGTTTGATTATTACCGAAACGTTGCACGGTTTTGTATGTGCAAACAGCGGTGTTGACAACAGCAACTGTGAAGAAGGCTATGTTACCCCCCTTCCAGTAAATCCTGATGAAAGTGCACGTCTGATAAAGGAATATCTGGACGGAAAGTTTGGATGTGACTGCAAAGTAATAATATCAGATACACAGGGGCGTGCATGGCGTGTCGGTGCAATCGGTGTGGCTGTGGGCATCAGTGGAATGCATCCGGTCACTGATTTCAGGGGCACTTGTGACCTTTATGGTCAGGAATTGAAAAGCACGATAGAAGCAACTGCCGATGAATTGGCAAGTGCCGCCTCATTAATTATGGGTCAGTCAGACAATGGAATGTGTCTTGTACTGGTAAGAGGATATGATTCATCTGCAATAAGCTGTGCAGGCAGTGAATCAAGCATTGATGAAATAATAAGAGATAAGAAAACTGATGCATTCAGGTAGGTTTGTTATATGATAACTGTACTTAGTGGAGGAACAGGAACACCCAAGTTACTGCAGGGAATAAAGGAAGTTGTATGTGAGGAAGATATAAACGTGGTGGTCAACACGCTGGAAAACAACTATTTCAGTGGAGTCTACGTGTCTGCAGACATAGATACTGTATTATATACCATGAGCAACCTCATAAATGATGACGTGTGGTACGGGAGAAAGGATGACACTTTCATAACCCACAACGAACTGGAAATGTTGGGATATCATGAAAAGTTACGCCTTGGAGATAAGGATCGTGCAT
This sequence comes from Methanosphaera sp. rholeuAM6, assembly GCA_003266105.1. Lineage (GTDB taxonomy): Archaea > Methanobacteriota > Methanobacteria > Methanobacteriales > Methanobacteriaceae > Methanosphaera. The sequence goes on along the minus strand of MVAA01000086.1, from coordinate 21,271 downwards.
TAAAGATACAGAAAACAGAACTTCTGAAGAAACATACGTTAACGGAATGCGTGCAAATTCAGAAGGAAGCACTTGGAATTAAAGCAAACATTTATCCCATGAGCAACCAACAGCCAAACGTAACCGTTAAAACAGAAGAGTATGGAGACATTTCGTTTCATGACTTCCTGATAAGTTATGGCAGTGAAGCAACTGTTCTTGACGTTGTTTATGATAATGTGGAAGCAAGCGATGAAGTGCTGAAGGTTCTTGAAGAATCTCGACAGGTTATTATTGGTCCATCCAATCCAATAACGTCAATCAATCCAATCATTGGAATGAATGGGGTTGTGGATTTGCTGAAGGATGTTCACGTTACGGCAATCAGTCCTATTGTTGGAGAAGTGGCCGTTAGCGGTCCGGCAGGAAAGTTTTTAAGTGCAAAGGGTTATGACGTTTCACCGGTTGGTGTTGCAAAAATATATGAGGAATTTCTTGACCATTATATAATAAATACTACGGATGACAAATATAAAAGCAGTATAAAAGAATTCATACCAGAGGTATCTGTGGAAAATATAATTTTGAATACGATAAGTGATAAGATTAATCTTGCAAGGAAGATACTGCTATGAATTAATATAATATTAGAATTAAGTGATTAAATGATACAGATTACGTTGATACAAGTTGACAATTATGGGCCATGGACTGTTACACCAGGACCAAGAGCTGAGCCAGATTTACAAGCCCTTCAATCACGATTATATGGTGATCTTGAAAGGGAATTTGGAGCTCGTGGAGGAATAGTCTTTTTCAACAGATTTGATAATCTTATAGCCATAAGTAATGGAATAAATGAAGAAGAACATAGAAAAATTCAAGAATCAATACGTAACAGATATCCGATAACAATTAGTATGGGTGTGGCAACAAGAGAAACACCACTGGAAGCACAGGAAGTGGCAACCAGGATGATACAGAAGGGTGGCGGTGCCCAAAGCTGTGACAGATGTGAAGTGTTAAATATTGAGTCACTGGCAGATGATAAAGAATCCAAAGTTCAGATATCTCATATTGATATTAACAACATTACAAAAACATTGACCGATATCGAAACAGCCTATGACACGTCCATCGTTGTTTATGAAGTTTTAATAGAACTTATGAANNATGGCACCATCCAATGGAATAACCAAGAGTGCATTGAGAGAAGCCTTGCTGAATGTTGGAAAAAAAAGTGGAGTGACCCTAAAGGCCGGTGTGGGAATTTCGCGTAAGGCAGGTCGTGCAGCTGATCTGGCCGATTTAGGACTGGAGGATATCAGGGCAGATCTAACTGACGATACCGTAATAGTTTTCCATGACTAATCCCCATTATATTATTTTCTTGTTTTATTATCTGACTTATATTCAAGCTTTTCTGTGGATATTAAATGTTTTTATTTATTGTTTTTACGGACAAGTGATGATGATATATCATTAATTATCCATTCTTTTGAAAAGAGATGTTCACTCTTCCATCACTCTACAATGGCACATGCATTAGAACTGCTTTTTAAATCCGTTACTCATATTTCAAGATAAGAATAATAGTAAAATAATGTGGATTTATGGGTAAAATAAATCAAAATCAATTGTTTCATACATAAAACATTATCCCCCCCCTTTTATTTTCAAAATAAGTCTCATTTTACTTAAAACAACAATATTAAATAATAAGTCATTGTATATAATTACATAGAAGTAAAAAATTGTTTAAAGAGATTAAATGAAAATTTATAACTGTTTAAAGATTACTTTCATTTTAAAATGATTGATTTAAATGATTTTTATATAACTTCTACTTAAAAAAAGAATTATTAAATATAGATGATTTAAATGAATAAGAATATGAAAGCAATATTCTTGTTTGCAACATTGGCAATAGTCATGATTGGAATAGGCTGTGTTTCTGCAGCTGAAATTGATGAAACAGGTGCCGTAGATTCAATTGAAGAAGTTGCTGCAGATGCAACACCTGTTACAACTGAAAGTGCTGATATTGTAAAGAATATTGATGATAACGTGAAAACGGCTAGTGGAAGTAGCAATGAATACAAAGTCACCGAGAAAACATATTCAAAGTACTTTGATGCTAACTCAACACTAAAAAACAATGTGGTAACTGACAACAGTAACCTTATATTGTCCGGTACTTTTAACAATAAGGATTTCGTATTTGACAATATAAAGTTAACAGTCAGTAACGATGGAAGTGCAACATTGAAAAATACTGTTATTACAGTACAGAACAAGGCACAGGTAACATTTGATGGATTAAAAATAGACAACAAGAATAAGGATTCAGATTACGTTATTCTTCTTGAAACAAAATCAAACACCATCAAAAACTCAAAAATTAATGTTAAAAGCGATGATCCTATCCATGCCATTGAAGTAAGTGGAGACAACAATAAGATTATCGACACTACAGTGAATGTCATAGCACCGTCAGCAGACGTTGTATACGATGCAAACTATGTGGGAACACCTGCAACATCAGGAATCTACATAAGTTCATCAAAAAACCTTATTGACAATGTCACATTAACCTTTGACGGTAGCAAACAGGTAGGATACTTCCCAAGTGTTGACGCAATTGACATACAATCCACAGGGTATGGAAAAACCGTAACGGACAATGCCATTACCAATTCCAGAATAACAGTTAAGGGTAACAGTTACGTTTATGGAGTCAGTGTTGGCCGTTCCAAAAACACTAAACTGACCGAAACAACTTTCAATGTCACTTCTGCATATTACAGTGATGCCGTTCAGCTCTTTGATGCTGAAGATACACAGGTTAGTGGAACAATATATTCCTCAGCAGACAGTGAAGCATATGGTTTATACAGTACTGCAATGGGTTCCAGCTTTTCAAAAGGCATTGACCTGACAGGACTGGACATTACCTGTGAAGCTCCACTGAGTACTGCAGTACTGGTGGAAGGTTCATCAGATACTGTTATGGCAGATGCAACATACAATGTCAAAGGTACAAATGCATCCGCAATTATCTGTCAGGAAGACTGGATGGGTAACACTCCTAATGGTTTAACTGCCACCAACATGGTGATTAACCTTGACAAAAATGCTAAAAAATATGCTATGGGATTCTACAAAGCCAAGAACATTAAGATAACAGACAACAAAATCAACAGTAAAAAAGGTAGTGAAATATCATTCGTCCAATGTGAAGGCGGACAGGTAACCGACAACTACATTGTTATTGGTGACCTTTGCGGTAACGCTGCAGTAACATCCGATTCCAAGGACACTGCTATTAAAAACAACATCCCTAACTGTATGATTACTGACAAAACATATTCTAACTACTTTGATGATGAGTCCGTTTTAAAAGCCGGACTAATCAAGAACAACAGTATTGTATTGTTACATGGCAATTTCAAGAACAAAGACTTTACATTCGGTAACATAAAGGCAACAGTTACTGGTGATGGAATATTATACAATACCACCATTACAGTTGAAAACAATGCCAAAATAACGTTTGATAAAATAAAAATCAACAACATCAACCATAATGATGGTTATGCAGTACTTCTTGATACAAAAGGAAACGTTATACAGAATTCAAACATTAAAGTCAAAAGCGACAGTCCTATACATGCAATAGAAGTAAGTGAAGACAGTAATAAGATTTTAAATTCCACTGTAAACGTTACCGCTCCATCATCCGATGTTGAGTATGATGCAAAGTATGTTGGAACACCACAAACATCCGGAATTTACATAAGTTCATCCAAAAACCTTGTCGACAATGTCAAGTTAATATTTGACGGAACAGAACAGGTAGGATACTTCCCAAGTGTTGATGGAGTTGACATACAATCCAAAGGATTTGGTGAAACCATAACCGATAACATCATCAATAACTCAAGAATAACTGTTACAGGTAGCAACTACGTGTATGGAATTAACATGGGACGTTCCAAAAACACTAAGATGACAGGTACAAGAATCAATGTTACCTCCTCATACTACAGTGCCGGTGTCCAGTTATTCGATGCATATAAAACATCCCTAAGCGGAACAGTATATGCTTCAGCAGGCACTGAAGCCTATGGTATATACAGTACTGCAATGGGATCAGGATATTCAAAAGAGGTTAATGCAACAGGATTGAACATTAATCTTGATGCAAAGGTTGGTAGTGCAGTCTTACTTGAAGGTTCATCCAACAACATACTGGCAGATTCCAAGTACACCGTAAAAGGTGAAAACGTCAGTGCTGTTGAAAGTTACATTGACTGGATGGGTAACGTTCCTAAAAACACCCAGGTAAACAATGTTGTAATTAAAATTGACACTACCGGCAATGACAACGTATTGTACTTTGGTGCATGTGATGGCGTAACAATTACAAACAACAACATCAAGAGTTCCAAAGGTTCTGAAATACTGTTTAATTCAACAACTAACGCCAAAGTTACTGACAACTACATTGTAGTGAGTAAAGTTACCGGTGACGATGCCGTTAAAACAACGGAAAATGATACAATTGTCAAAAACAACAAACCTGTAACCAAGAAGGGATCTGTAATAACTATTAATCCTGTTGGTAATGTCATTTACAGAGATACCGTTAAAATTACAGGTAGCATTACCAGTGTTACAGGTGTAACCCTAGGACATACAAATATCTATGTTACATTCAATGGTGAACAGCAGCACGTAACATCCGATGTGAAAGGAGTCTTCAGAGCTTCATTCAAATGTACCCAAGCAGGCACTCAGGATGTTGTAGTTGAATACAACGGTAACACCAAGTACTTAGCTACTAGTGCAAATACAACAGTCAAAGTGCTAAAAAGAGATACTAAATTAAGTGTTAAAGATATTAGTGAGACTTTACAGGGTACAAATGTTGTCATCACAGGTAAATTAACCAGTAGTGAAGGAATTAACCTTGGAAATACCAACATTTACATTAGTGTGAATGGTGTTGAATCACATGTTAAAGCCACAAAAGGTGGTGTTTTCACTTACTCATATGAGGCTAAAAAAGTTGGTAATAATGTTGTTAAAGTTACCTATAAAGGAAACAGTAATTATAATGGTTGTGATGCAACTACCAAGTTTACTGTTACAACCAGCAAATTAATTATATATAAGGTTAAGGATGTGATTTATCGTAACAATTACACCATCAGAGGTAAATTAACTGACAAGAACGGTAAAGCAATTGCTAATGCCAAAGTTCAACTGAAAGTTAATGATGACAAGGCCGTAAGCGTTAAAACAAATAGTGATGGAATATACGTTTACTCTGCTAAAGCCAGTATGAGCGGTAAAAATACCGTTGTTGCTACATATAAAGATTCTAGCAGCAAATCAACCGCCACCAAAACATTCAACGTTTTTAAAAGAGAAACCTCTCTTACGGTGGATAAGATTTCCAACGTTAAAGTAAATAGCAAAGTTACCGTTACTGGTCAATTGACTGATGAAACAGATACTTTACTTAGAAACTGTAACATTTACGTCAGTGTTGATGGATTGGAAAAACATGTAACGACCAATAATGATGGTATCTACACCAGTTCATTTACTGTGAAGACTACTGGAACCAAGAAAGTCGATGTTATCTATAAAGGTAACAGCAATTATGATGCTAATGAGGTACATACCTCTTTCAAGGTAACTGCTTAGTTACAAAATGTTTTTTGGAGATGTTTCCAAAAAACTTTATTCTTTTTTTAGAAATAATTGATTTTATTATGACATTTTTTAGCCATAGAATACTTGTTCTAGAAATTAACCCATGAACGCACTGTTTTTATTTAAAAATACGTTAAAATATTTTAATTGTTATTTTATTTACTGTGTTTAAATTAGTTGTTTTTTGTATCATATTCCATAGCATTATTAAAATATGAAAAAAAATAGTAACTGATATACATGTGGTGATTATTTTTTTATATTTAAGAAAAAAATAAGTGGGGAAGATTATTTGATGAACAACTCAACGTTCTTCGTGAAAGAATTATACAATGAGTTAGCACCAAAACGTATGGTTAATGTCTGGGTCATACTTGCACCACCAAATGATGGAGCATTATATGTAAATGAGAAAACACCGTTGGTTATGACAATATTCGTCTCGACAGTCACGCCATTGATCTTGTAGCATGCATAACCATAAGTGACACGCTTGTCATTATCGTCCAACAACTTAACTGTTATCTTCTTGCTAGCATTTCTAGAGACAACAATCCTGTTTTTCAAAGTAGTGTGAACATTATACTTCCTGAGGGTGACACTTTTAACCATTTTAGAGGAATACTTGTTGGCATCCCCCGAATATGTCATGGCAATATCCAAAGTATCGGATGTGACACTCATAGGAATCTTATATGTATAAGTAGCCTTACCGTTTACAAGCTTAAGCTTGGACTTGATAACCTTATTGTTAACCTTGAAGCTAACTGTTCCATCATTGACAGCCCTGTTGGCCAATTTTATTGTGGCAACCAGTTTGATCTTGGCACCTGCCTTGATTTCCGTTGTATTGACAATTGAAAATGAAGAGGTAACCTTCCTTTTAGGTATTGTTACCGCCTGACTGGCTGTTTTGAACAACATTCCATCATTGGTATTGAGTACCACACTGAAATAATACTTTGAATTGGTCCAGTTATTCGGTATGTCATACTTCAATGTCAAAAGACCATTTTTAAGCGCTTTCTTGTCAAATAACGTTTTTGAATTAACCTTTATCGATATCTTACCATTAACATTTTTTGGTAACTGCACTTTAATCTGCAGTGTTGTGTTTTTGTTTGTTAGTGTATATGAAACATTGGCATTGACCGGTTTTAGGGATAAACGCTGATTGTCCACAACCACACTTAAAGTATCGCCCAACGGCTGAACAACCGTATTGACAATGGAATTCAGTTCAGTGACGCTTGGATTGAATACCGTCTTATCTGCATTGAATGTCAGAACTCTTTCAGGTATTTGGATTTTCGTCTTTTTACCCGTGCTTAGAGTGTTCAATGAAACCTGTAACTTGGTTGTCATATTGCTTACAAGTGCCGTGGTATTAGTGAATTTAAGCACGATCCACGTTTTTGGCATGACTCCTATTGATGACTTTTTGGGACTGTTGGTACCCCACCAATTGTTGTCTATGGATTTAACTAGTTTTTCCTTGGAATATATGATCTTACTTTTTTCTGCATCATTGTTTACAATTACGTTTGCTTCAAAGTCGATATACTGCTGATTGTATACTACACCACCAACATATGCTGTGTTGGAGTCGAATACACAGTTTCTTGCCGTGATTACGGCAGGTTCTCCTACTCTCTCCTTTTTGTCATAATTGATAATGACTCCACCATAGTTACCGGCACTGTTTTCGGTAAATGTGGAGTTGATTATTGTCAGATTTCCATTTTCATTTTGTGACCATGGAACGTTCTCTATTGTACCACCATTTTCCTCAGCACTATTCTGTTCGAATATGCAGTTGATGATGGTAAAATTGTTTGTGTTCGTTATTGCTCCACCATCCTTGGTTGCATGATTAAGATAAAACTGGGAATTGTTGGTAACTGTTATTCCAGTTGAATAGATTGCTCCACCAAAGAACTTTTCTGCATCGTTGTTGTAAAACTCGGTGTTGTCAGTGTAGAGGAATCCTGCAGCATTGTATATGGCTGCTCCGCTGACTGCACGATTGTCGCTGAATCTGGAGTTGTATACCGTCAAGTTTCCACGTAAGCTATAAATTGCTCCTCCAACATTGTAAATGCTGTTTTTCTTGAACTTGGAATTGAATATCTTTGCATTGTTTGTATTGTATATGGCTGCACCCCAAGAGGCTGTGTTGTTTTCAAAAATACAGTTTTTTACTGTAAGATCACCGTTGTTTAATATGCTGCCTCCCTTTGTAGAGCGTGTTGTTCCAATGTTGCTTGCCAGATAAAGGTTTTCAATAATCAGATTTCCATTGTTTGTTATGGCTGCACTGGTGTCTGAAGAGAAATCCCTTACTGTAAAATTAATGAAGTTAACGTTTGCATCTTTTTCTACCGTGAATATACTTGATTTTTCATTTGAAGTGAATATCACGTTATTAGTATTTTCCCCTACAAAAGATATGCTTTTATTGATTGTCAGCGACTGTAAATTATATGTTCCCTTGGAGACGTATACCGTTGATTTATCGGATATTTTTTCAAGATTATCGTCACTTATTGTTTTGTATGGAGATTTCTTTGTTCCATCCTCGGTTTTGCTTTTTGAATTGGCATCAACATAAACAATGTCATTTAATGTTTTTTGTGTATCTGTCTTGACTACCTGTTTGCTAACATTATGTGTTAGGCCTGTTGAAACATCAGCCCCATCATCTGCTGCATAAAGTGTGTTTGCAGATAAAAACAGTAACACTAAACATAACGTCAGAATTATGGTCTTCTTTTTCAATTGTTTTCACCTCTAAGTAATTTGGTATGTAACTGGATTGCATTGGTTTTTAAGAAAGAAAATTTGAAAAATTTAAAAAAAAATAATTATGGGAGGGGAATAATAATTTTAATGTACAATACTCTGTTATTTAGACCTTACATTAGGTTTTATGAAACCTGCAAAGAATATGAGAAGTATTATTACGATAAATATCAGATATCCTATGGAGATTTCGGACTGTGATGATGGTGGTTTTCCGATGTTTTTCTTCACGACTTCATACATTGAAGCAGAACCGGCAGATGAACCTGATTCTCCACCTGCAGATGAACTGCCTGCGGAAGGGTTTTTACCGGCACTTGAATCACCATTTGCACTTATCGTACCGTTTTGTCCACCTTGACCGGAGACTTCTGCAGTACCTGTACCGCTACCACTTGAAGAACCGGAACCTGTACCTGTTCCAATGGAGCCACTGCCTGAACCGCTACCTGAATTACCAGTACCTGTTCCACCGTTATTGGTAGCCATAATACTTGAATCACCACTGCTTTGTGATGAATCTGCTAAACCAGAAGCTCCTGCAGCAGCCATCGCCATTGCATTAGCTTCGCTGGTAGCGCCTTCATTCAAGTATTCATCAATACCTTCATTCAAGTCAACTGTTCCAGTACCTTCAGTACTTATTGTGGCACCGGCTTCGTTTGGATCAGTGTATATTGCATCCGGATTCTTGGTTGCTGATGCGTAAATCTGTGAATATTCAGGTAATCCTTTAACTCCTAAAGCTGCACCTGTTTTTATAACCCAGCTATGGAAATTAATGTTTCCACAGGTGTGGTGACAGCATGCTACACCGTAACGGTTTGCATTATCCACATATTTTTGTAACAGATCCTTTTTAAGGTTGTTATCATTGTTTTTCCAGTAGCCAGCCATATCACTTGTCAATAGCCATCCTGCCATTGACTGGAATGCATATGACTTATACTGTGCATCAATAGTGAAATATTCACTGTAGGTAACTGATTTTGCAAGTTCCCTTAACAAACCGTTACCGACAATACCGGCATTGTTTCCATCATCAGTATCAAGAACAGCCTTTCCATCCTGGTTTTCCTTATAGTTTTGGGTTGTCAACATTGTTTTCATTAGGTTTTCGAAATTCATTGACATCTGGTTCCAACCACCGATATCTGATGACATGTCCCCTAACCATTGAGGATTTAAAAGGGTTGTTCTTGTTTCTCTTTTTACTTCTTCACCTAAAGTGTTGGTGACAATATTGTTTTTGTCACGAATATCTAACAGAACAGTGTTTACGACAGTTCCATGAACATTTGCTGCATTTAATAATCCACCAAACCAGTCCACGTAGTCGTCTGAATCCAGATATCTCCATGTACTGTCAAGGTTTTGAACTATTAGACTTACGTGTTCCAATAGGTATGAGAATGTATCCGTATCGTTTTTTACTATGATGTTTCCATCACCGTCTACATTCCATGAGTGACCTATTCTTGTTTCATACACGCTTGCCAAATCTTCAGCTATGTCTGTTGCTTGATCCAGCTTTGTACCTGCATTGTTAAGTAAGTCTGATACTCCTGTACCTTCAAGTACTGCTCCAGGTAATCCGAATAATCTTTCCAAAGATGGAGATTCTGCATAATGCTTTTTAACATAGTTATCTTCGACTGATTCATTCAGATTATTCACCGTTTCAACGGCACTTGTCAGTAATTTTATCCAGTATGGATTGTTACTTACTATTGTTGCAAACACGTCTATTCTTGGCCTGTAATAGATGGTTCCGTTAATGGATAGTGTCAAGTCTTCAAGAGGCATTACTTCAATACCTGTTACCGTACCTGTCTGATCCCAGACGGGTTTTACACCCAGGAGGTATAAAAACTGTGCCAGGCTTATTCCTTCGGTACGTAATACTTCAGTACCCCATATGACTTCTCCCACCATTTCAGGGAACGATTCCTCACCAAGATCTATCATGTATTTGATTAACAGTTGGTCTATGGAATTGATTGCTGACTGCCATGAGCTTTTACTTGGTATTTTAGTTGTGTCACTAGAATACATTGCTCTTCCTGTTGGCAATACGTCAGAGTACAATGGGTCTGCGGATAATCCACCTTCAACATATCCTCCATCCAATGCTGTGAATATGTATTCCCATTCCTTATTGTCCAATACCTTGTTAATAGTATCATTTATTTCAACAAGATCCATGTAAAAGTCTGATGTGTAGTTGAAAACTCCATAACTGTTTGCTACAGACTTGAGGCTTTGACCTTCAACAATATTTGTTATTATTGAAGTCAATACACTGGTAATTACCTCTTTCTGTTCATCAAAGTCACGTTCCTTTATCTTATCGTAGTAGCTGACCTTGATGTTCGGATAGTACAGTTTCATTATATCGTTTAGAACATCTGTTCTTGAGGATACAATTGAAGTGACACCGGTTATTAGTTCCGTGTCGTTCCATACCTTACCAAGAGTGTGCATTCCAGTGTTAATCTTATCGGCAGACATTGCTTCAATGTCATTGTGAATGGTTGCCAGCCATGCATCAAATGCTTCGTTGCTTTTGACATATTCTGTGATTGTTTCCAGCCATTCATCAAATTCGTTTGCTGCCGGTTTATCATAACCCAGGAGTGCTGCCTTTATTATTAAATCATCCTTTGCTTTGGTTATGTTGTCCGCTTCATTGTTGTTTAATGCAATCTGGTATGCGTCAATATATTGACTTACCGTTACATAATCGGGTTGTTCATAACCTAGGCTTTCGGTAAGATTAAGAATATAATCCTGGTAATAAGCTATGTTGTCTTCTACACCGTTCTTCTTGTTACTGTCATATCTTGCAATAGCATCACTAAGTTCTACATAATCTCCATATAATGAAGTTGAAGAAGTTACTGGAGTCATATGAGTAAGGACTTGTGCAAAGCTTCTTTCCTTTGCAGTCATTCCTTCCCCAGGGTTTGATACAATGTAAGGGTATATGATTGGAGTTTCCGTTAGTTCAAACGGCCAGTCAGTTGCCTGTAATCCCAGTGTTCTTCCAGGTAACCATTCAAGTGTACCGTGAGTACCCATATGCACAATTGCATCGTTTTTGAAGATTTTGCTCAGGTACTTGTAAAATGCCAGGTATTGTTGAGGTGGTGCTAAATCGGATGTGTGGAAATCCATCTGAGATTCCCAACCTCTCATTGGCTGTACACTTACGAATATGTTGCCCATATGTATTCCCGGAATAACAAAGTATCCTTCTTGCCTATATTTTGTTTCGTTCAATAATCTTGAACCTACAGTCTTGTTAAATTCCTTCTGTAGATTTGAAGGTAAATCATATAACCATTTGTAGAAGTTTGTCTTGTTGACAAGCATTGTTTCGGAGTTTTCTGAAATGACAATGTCATATTCGGAAATGTCCCAGTAATGTCTGAACTGGTCCCGAATATTTTCTGTCAGATTTCCCAGCCAATTCTCGAATTCCTGCTTGTTAATCTCTGCCTTTTCACGATAAATCATGGAACCATTACCCAATCCGGTACCCCACGATTGATCCATGTGTTCCTGTAAGGATTTTGGAAGGGCTTTATACCATTTCTTGTAGGTTTTTAGACTGACCAGTTGACCATATTCTGTTAAGTCGTCATAATTGACAATAACATACTGGTCAAGTAATCCTTCTGCCCATAATCCCTTGTTACTGAAGTCCGTGATTATAGCATTCAATTCTTCAGTTGTAGGAATTTCACTCTTGTTCATTCCCAGATCGTAACCTGCATCGGACATTTTTTCCAAGAGGTCATGTACACTTTGGAACACGTCAAGATATGATGCTCCAATGTTTGCCTTTCCAGGAGGATAACCGTATACGATAATTGATATTTTCTTATCTGAATTATCAAGTTCTCTGAGTTTTGCCCAGCCATTGGTTATCTGAACATGCTTTTGAATTCCTTCTTTTATGATTACGGTTTCCTTGTTGTTATTGATGTATGAAACCGGCAGTGCTCCATATACTCCTTCAAATTCAGGCATTGTTACAGCAGCTGTCCATTCGTTCTGTGGACCATATATGCTTTCATAACTGAATTGACTTATGTCTTTCAATGCATTGATCAATGAAGTGTTAAGATTTTTATATGCTGTTATTGTATAATTGCTTCCCCTTTGAGCGTAACCTGTAGTCCACCAGTACATGTAACTTACTGCCACTACTCCCCTTGTTATGACTGACTTGTTTCCTGCTATTTCCAGGAGACTTGTCATATCAGGATTTTCGGAGGTTGTCTTATAAATACTGAATACTGCTCTGCCCTGTTTTTCATATTCTTTTATCAGAGCATCCACTACAGCTCCACCTTCATAATATGTTGATATTACTATGAAGGAACCTTTTAAAGATTTTTTATGGGAATTATACCATTTTTCGAAGTTTCTTAGTATCTTCTCTGGAGCGTTGTTTTCTAGATTCCATTGTGCGTATTCTGTTGTCATCCAGTTTAAACTACCTGCTCCATCTGCATTGTATCCTGGATTTGATCTAATCCAGGTATCTATCAGTTTCATGCTCGGGGTTTTTACGTTATCCTTAAATCCAGGATAATATACCCCCCAAGAGTTTGAACTGAATATAGGACCCTGACCGTTCTTTGTTGGGTCTTTTTTTGTTTCACCAAGCAGGAATCTGATATACTGGTACATGTTTTTCATATTACTTTGTACAGTAGTTGCGTTTGTTGCTACTGTCTGCCAATATGATCCAATGAATGTGTTTTCTACTGAATGTGGATTTCCACCAACAAATCCCCAGTTAGCCAATGTTCCTCTGATTACCGCATCATCAAATATACCAAATACGTATGCTATTTTGTTGTTCTTTGATGCAGGTGAATCGGCTATTAAATCAGTGTCTACTCCAAATCCGTTACCTATTGAAAACATGTCCACCAATATGAAATTGGCATAGTTGAGCATCCAATGGTTTGAATTGGTGTATGAACCGTTTAGTTCATAACTTTCAAGGAAGTAAAATCTGTCACTGATTTTTAACAGTTCATTAGCCTTATCTGATTGTCCACTTCCAGTACTGTCACCTGAAAATGTGATTATTGCAAGGTCAGGAACAAAAACATGGTTTATTGTACGTGAAAAGTTTTGTAAACTTGTTGTTTCTTCACCAACCACGTATGATCCATACTTGAATTCCAGGCTGTAATTACCTACTGTCAGGTTTGTAAACTCGTAATTTCCCGTACTGTTTGATGTTGTAGTTGCTATGGTTTTTCCAGTATCCGTATCGTATAATGTTATTTTAGCTTTATTTACAACAAATCCTTCTTCTTCATCATCCGCATACACTGCATTCTTTTTGTCATATGCTGTTGTCACTATACCTGAAATGTTAAGATTTGCAGCCTTTTGGATTGCTTCTGTTTTGATATTTATATCACTTTCGGAAGAATTCTTTTTATTTATTGACTTCTTGTTCTCACCTATGTTTTGTACATCCTGTTTGTTGTCAGTTGAAGATTCGGTTATTGTGTTCTCTGTGGATGTTATTGTTGAAACAGTTAGTGTTTCCTGTTTTGTGAGTGTTGTACTTGTTAATATCGTGTTTTGATTATTATTCTCGATTATATCTATTGTTGTATCATTTGTTGTTGAAACTTCATGAGCGTTTACAGTTGTACATATTATCAAAATAAAAAGTACCATACATAATGAAATAATTTTCTTATTCATTACATACGCTCCTTTATTGATTATTTAAATTTTTTGTGTGTTATTTTTCAACATTTAATGAATAACAATACACTATTTATTATTTAGTTATTCAATAATAATATATCTATTGTTATTTTATATTTTTTAAAATGAATTTGATTTTTTTTTGAAAAATGTTTTAAAAAAGAGGTTTAAATTAAAATGAGACAATCCTGTTGAAAAAGGTGAGGATATTGGGAATTATATGTTGAAATTCCCAGTTACGAATAATGTTAAGGGATTATACTATCAGCAATCCATTTTTGTATGTTTTGCTGCCTGCGGCAAACTTGGAATATCCTGTGTATACGAAGGTAAGGTTCTGATATCCAGCCAACTGTTCTGGAGCAGTGAATTTGAATGTCAATTTACCGTTTTTGATTGTTCCTACTATTGCATTACCTTTTGAATTGGTTAACGTTTTGCCATTAAGTTTTACTGTAACGTTACCATCCATTGCATTGTATTTGTCGGCATTGGTTTTTCCGTTGCTGACTTTTAAGACAAGTGATACTGATTGACCAACCTTTGCCTTGGTTGTGGTATAATTAAATACTGGTTTGAATGGATATATCTTGATTTTTGATGTTTTGGTAACTGCAGATTGAGTGTTGTTTCCACCATATACGAACTTGACAGTGTATGTTCCCTTATCGAAGGTTGTTGGAACCTTATACTTGTACGTGACAACACCGTTTTTGATGTTTGTGTTACATATCTGCTTGTCATTGATGTATATTTGAACTTTACCTGATTTAATTGCCTTGCCGCCTGATTTTATTGTTGCATTGATTGTGACAACATCCTTTAGTGTAGAGGTATAACTGCTTACTGTGAATGTTGACTTGGTCTGCACTCCCAACTTGTTTGTACCTGAAGATGTTGCATAATCAACTGTTCCCTTATAGACAACCTTAATTGTATGTACCTTGCTTTTGGCATCCGATGCTATTTTATAAGTACCTGAAGCCTTACCTAGTTTCACGTTTCTTGTGAAAAGGTATACGTCGTCAAGGTAGAAGTCTGCCTTTCCGGAACTTATTTTTCCACCGTTTTGCGTGGTGATGTTTGCCGTTAGTTTTGCATCGTTTCCTATTGTCTGAAGAACTTTTGCTACTTTAACAACTGTTTTTTCAGGATTTTTTGTGAATGTGGCCTTTGCTGTTGCCGTTGCGTTTTGGAAGTTTGTTCCTTTCAATGATACTGTTAGTGTGTATGTTGTAGGTTTTTCCAATGTGGATATGTTATAGGATATTTTTGCCTTTCCATTTGATACTGTGGATGTTCCAATGGTTTTGGTTCCTATCTTGAATGTTGCCTTTAGATTTTTCGTATTTGTTGCCTGTGTTGTTACTGTAGCGTTTATAGTTATTGTATCCCCTATCTTTGCATTTACTGGACTTAACGTTGCATTTACAAAGTATAGGAAGTTGTTTGAAACCTTGTTTGACGTTCCCTCATCAAGTACTGATTTGTCTGCCTTGAGTGATTTTGCTTTGAGTGAATTTCCCGTTACAGTGTTTTTGGTTGTTTGGTCAGTGAGTTTTACAGTGTATGTTGCATTTGTATTTATTGCGTTTGCAGTGATATTATTGTTTTTGCTTGTGTACATGAGCATTATTGCCTCGTCACCTACAGGTATTACATCACTGTGTGCTGCAGAATCTGTTTTTCCATAGTTTACCTTTTTGAGTGTTATCGTGTTTTCTGTAATGTTGTTGTTTGATGTTCTGTATCCTGCTATACCGTAAGGGTTTGTTGCTGTTGCCGTAATAGTGTTTGCCATTATTTTATTGTTGGATGAGTCAAAGAGTTCTACAGGATATGCTGCAGATCCGCTTACCTGTATCTTGTTGTTTGATACTGTTGATTGTGTACTGTTTTCCAGTGTTACACCATGTGCATAGTCACCATGTTTTGTTGAATTTGCATATATGTATATGTTGAATGTGTTTGATTTTACTGTTGTGGCTACACTGTTTCTTCCTGCAATGAATCCTGTTGCAAAGTATCCACCGTTTACTTTTACATTGTTGTTTTCAAATGTGTTTCCCGTTGCATTCAGGGATGTTATTGATGAGCCCCAATATCCGCCAAGCACTCCCATTCCATAGACGAATGGTCCGTAGCTCTTGATTGTTATGTTGTTTTTCGTTACCTTGTTGTTGTTTGAATCAAAGTACAGGTCTATTCCCACGATACTGTTTTTACATTTTGATGTCGGGAATGTGTATGCAGTAAACTGTGAAGTTGCCGTTATGGTGTTGGTGTTGATGTTGTTGTTTGATGAATATAATGCTATGATACCGTGAGTGTGCAGTACTTCCTTAATAGTTCCTATTTTCTCGTTGAACATTATTGATTCATCGTATGGTGTTTGCTTGTTTGATTGTGTTATTTTTATGGTGTTCTTTTGTATTGTGTTTGAATCTGATGAATACAGCAATATTCCATTGTTTATGTAGTCACCTGTTGTTGTTACTGTACATCCGGAGATTGTGTTTGCTTTTGCTCCGTATAGGAATATTCCCAGACTTTCATATGATGCGTAATTGGTTATTTTCGTGTTTGTTATTTTACAGTTGTTGACATCCAATATTTCGATTCCATGACGATTAATATCGTTTTTGTTATTGTTTTTTATTGTTATTCCAGTTATTGTGGAGGCATGTGAATCTCCTGTCAATGCTATTGTTCCATGATTTATCACACAGTTTTTACCTATGATGTGTACCTTCTTGTTGAATGTGAAGTCAACATCATTGAAAGTTCCACTCAACGTGACTGTTGCGTTCTGTTTGATTTTCAGGTTGGCAACGCCATTGTCAAACCATTCGTCATAGTTTGTCTGATCTACTGTGATTTTCTGATTGGTATCCTTTTCATTGTTGTCTTTTGCATTTGACGGTTTCAGGTATGCTACAGTTAACCCCGTACCTTTCTGTGAAGTTAGTACGTTGGATTCTGTTACTGTTACATTCACGTCGGATGCTGTTGCTGCCCCTGCTTCCTCAAAGTTTATTGCATATGCTGCCTTTGAATTTATTGTGTTTGCATTTACGTAGATGTTGTTTATCTTTTTGGATGATGATTGTTTTTTGAACAGTATTCCTTCTTTTTTGGTTGTTATCTTGTTGCTGTTTATGATTATGTTCGTGTATTTTCCTTTTGAGTATATTCCATAACCGTCTGTTGATGTTATTGTGTTTTTTGTTATTTGTGCGTTGTCTCCACATATTTCTATGGCAGTACC
This sequence comes from Methanosphaera sp. rholeuAM6, assembly GCA_003266105.1. Lineage (GTDB taxonomy): Archaea > Methanobacteriota > Methanobacteria > Methanobacteriales > Methanobacteriaceae > Methanosphaera. The sequence continues at coordinate 3,750 of MVAA01000086.1, read as the reverse complement.
GTTTACTGTTTTTATTGTGTTGGATGTTAGTTTTACGTTTGTTCCACCAATGGTTATTCCGTTTGCATTTCCCGTTACGTGGACATTGTTGTTTGTTACTGTTGCTCCTTCACATGCATATATTCCCAGTCCAAATGCGTCAACATCATTGTTTGATATTACATTGTACATGTAGTCCTGTGTTGATATTCCTCTGAGTCCACCGGATACGTTGTTGTATGAGATTATGTTGTTTTTACCCATTACCTGGATACTGTAGCACCATACATCGTTTGCTCCTGTAACCTTGTTTCCCGTTATGTTGTTGTAATCTGATGCTCCTCCGGTGAAGTGTGCATATGAATTACCATATATGCTCAGGTATATACCGTTTGCCTGACAGTTTACAGTGTTGTTTGCTATGTTATTGTAGTATGATGATCCTATTGCCATTGTGGTATGTGCCTGTTGCTGACCTTCAGGACGTAATGCTTCAAAGTAGTTTGATTTTACTGTACTGCGGTTCATCTTATCTGCTGCAAATGCAAATGAGTTTTTACCATTTACTTTTACTGTATTGTCCTTTATTGTTAATTGTGATGAAACGTTTACATGTATTCCTGATGTTGTTTCTTTACTGTTTTGTATTGTAAGGTTGGATACAGTTGATTTTGATGATTTTGTTCCCTGTATGTATACCGTACAGTTGTACAGTTTTGCATTTTTGTTTTGGCTTGTTAGCGTTATTGATTTATCTACTGCGAAGTCTACGTTTTTGAATGTTCCCTGTAGATTTATTGTGTCTCCTGATTGTATCAAATCAGTACTTTTGGTCATTCCGTTTTTTGTTTCAAAGAACTGATCATAGTTCGTGCTTGTTACCTTGATTGTACTTCCTGTTTTTACGTTGTTTGTTAATTCTTCATTCTTTTTTATGGTTTTGTTTTGGTTGATTTTCTCCATATTATTGTTTGTTTTTTGAATTACGTTATCTTGTGTAATAATTTTGTTGGGAGCAATATCTTGACTTTGTGTTGTGTCTGTAATGTTGTCTGTTGCTGATATTGTTCCTAAACCAATCAATAGTAAAATTGATGTTAATAACAAGAATTTACTTATGGTTTTCATTATTTTCACCCTTTTATTGTCCATACTTTTTGAGTTAAGTATGATTTATAGATGTTACTATATTGGTTCATATTAAATATAATACTTATTAAATTTTTAATTAGAATCAATAGGATTGAAAATTATATTAAAAAATAGTTTATTGAATACATCATTATCAAAAAAAAAATAAAAAAAAAGTATGGTTAAATTAAACGCTACGATGTAGTCATATACTGTTTACCAGTCTTAGGATCCGTATAAACAGTACCGGTCTTTGTGAAACCGGAACTTGAATCATCAATACTTTCAGGCACGTCAGTAATTTCCTGACCCTGTTCAATCTCAACAGTATGCTGAGCAGATTGCATAAGATTCTGTTTTTCCTGTTGACTCATGTCACTAAATACGACACTCTGCATACCTGTAGACATTACTGCAAATATTAGAAAACCAACAGCCAATACCAACATAATATCGGTCATGTTGGTAATAGAGGACATCGGATCCAGATCAGATTCGGAATCTCTGAGTCTACTCCTTCTCAATGACATTTGAATCAACCTCTAATATAGTTTCGGCAAAGTCATACAACATTGAGATATCCTGATGATACCATTTTCTGCGCACCTTACCTATAACATAACAAACAGTAGCTGAAGCTAAACCTGCTGTGGTAGTGTTGAAAGCTGTTGTAAGGTTAGCCGTCAATGTCTGCATGTCCCCGAGACCTAAAGCCGCAAGACCAGGACCCATTGGGATAATTGTACCAAGCAATCCACATCCTGAACCTACTTTAGCCACAATATCCACTTTTGTAAGGGATCCGAGCATTTTAGATTCCTGAGTTTCCAACATGTTTCTTGCAATTATTTCCCGTGTTTGCTTATCATAATAGTTATGATCCAACTTTGCAATTGAGCTTAACAATTCCTTATCAAACTGATGCAATTTTGTATCATTAATAACATTACAAATTTCATCCGGACTTTTACAAACTGCAATTTTTCTGATAATATCTTCCTTTTCTTCACCGGATATTTTCTTTCTACCAGTATATTCTGCAAGTATTGAACCAATTTCAACTACTGCAAAAACTATGAAAATAACAAGCAAAATCATTACCGGTAACAATAAGCTTTGTGCTATGACATTTAGTATTCCTGAAAGAATTTCTCCACCAGGTATAGTTGTAACCATTATATTTTTCCTCCTATCCAATTAATCCTGTAAAAAATAACTTGTCTTTTTAGCAATTACCGCTCCAGATAATACCATTAAGAGCAACAGTACCCCAACTCCTACCACGTCCATTGCTGATTGAAGCTCTAATGCTGTTCCTTCAACCAGTAAGGAAATGTTAGGCAATATCATTAAACATAAAACGAAATATGTTCCAATGAATATCATGAAATCACCTAATACAATAGGATATGGTTTGTTAATCTTTTTAACTATCGCAGACGATAAAAGATAAGTTAATCCCATAACCACTACAAGTGCAACCGCTGAAAAAGCACCCAATGTAACGGATGAAACTCCGGCCACTGGTGCAACCAAAATAACTGAAGCAAGTATTGCTCCAAAACAACAAGGACACGGTGCCACAACAGCCATGCATGTTGCAGATCCAACATCCTTCTCGGTAACTTGCCAGTCATAAATAGTTTTAAATCCTGTGATTACAATAATAAATGCTATTACAGCAAATATTGCCCCACTGTATCCATAAACTATTTCATACACCTGTTGAGAGTATGGTTGACACAAATATGAAAGCAATATTAACCCTACCGCATAACCTGCTAATATCAATCCCACGGTCTTTCTTTTAATACCTGAAAAACCTAATGCTAAACCTATTTTCACACCAAAAACAAGTACTGCAGCAAGAATTCCATATTGCCAAAATTGTTCAAACATGAAAATCACCATTTTTCATACTTTAAATGATTTAAAATTTCTTTAAAAAGAATATTTTCTGATAATACTCCTTTTTCCATAAAAAAATATTGAAATCATATAAAATAATTTTTATTTATACTTATTTATTAATATTATTATTATATTCAAAAGTATAAATCCAGTAAAATAAGAGTAAAAAGGGAATTATCAATTATTAATGGGAATTAAGGAAAATAAGAATATTAAATTACTTCCAATCAAGATACATTTGGTTATATTCTAGATTAACTGGTTAAAAAAATAGAACATTAACATTAATTCAAAATCAAGATTCTTCCACCATAATTAATAAATTAAAGTAATTTTTCAACAAAAACGGCAATAATGATTATCTATATGTTGTAAAATTAACAAACTAAAGAGTATAAGCTTGAAACAATAATTGAATCCCCCAACAATATACATAAGCATATATAAAATGGCAAAACAATAGTAGGCAAAACCATAAGATTAGTGGAAAACTATTGAATCCCCAATAAACAAAGGTGTTAAAAAACAAAACGTGAAAATTATAGTAAACGGTAAACCATACCCTGCAACATATGCATCAGATACTTTACATACAATATAAAGTAACTAACTGGTACAAACAAGATTACATTCAACTTTGAAGGCACCAGATTATACTAAGCAAGTAAAGCAACAAATTCTTTCATAGATAACTAAACATAGAAAAGAATTGAACCTCCCCATCTTGTA
>MVAA01000008.1 GCA_003266105.1 Methanosphaera sp. rholeuAM6 | reverse complement strand
CCTTATGGTGCATTAACACATTCTCATCCTGGAAAAGCGTGTTTTTTATGGGCTGTTCTGCTTCGGTAGGTTTCATTGATGTCAGTATTCCTACTATTTTTTGCGGTACAGGGATATCCGTTCTGATAATCTGCTTTGCCATTTTGGTTTCATTTTCAATCATCATGTCTATGACTTCTTCGAGCATCTGCTCTTTGCTTTGGAAATAGTAGTAGTATGTGCCCTTAGCTATTTGTGCTTTTTCTATGANNTGTGAGAAACATATCATAGGCTATTGTTAAGAGCATTTTTTTCCTTTTTTCACCTTTTTTCATAATTGCCTCCTAAATAAACCATTAATCTGTTTTTATATTCTAATTAACCTCATATTCTCGCCAATCATTTTTCGACTATTAGTCGGTTTTCTTGTTTTTATAATATAAACATAATAGTATATAAATATTTTCACTAAAATTTAAAATAATGGATATTGATTAAAGTCTAGCAAAAAAATAATGTTATTATAAAAGACTAATGCGATTAAAAAAAGACATCATTGAATAGTTGCTATCAGAAGTTTTATGGAGTATCTATTGGGAAACAAAATGATGATTTAATATTATACTTTTGTTCTTCAATTTACTCATGTATAAAGAATCAAAACCATAAAAAACTTTATCTAACCACTTTTCAAAGAATAAATTTAAAAACAAATAATCATTTATCCAATAAAGATATTATAAGTAAAATCAATTAATAAAAATTTTATTGAAAGAGAAAAAGTTAAATAAAATTATCAGTTTAAATAGGATACAAAAAATTATTTAATTAAGTATCATAATTTAAAGTGAACATGCTTAATCTTTTGTTATTTCATTCATTATTTATTTTACATCATTATAACATTCTTTTATAATAGAAGTTGTTTGTTTTAAATCATACTCTTCGTCATTATCGTATTCTTTTTTTAAACCTTCATTTAGAACTTCTATTAATTTTTTAAAACTATATATTGTTTCAATATTTTCATTTTTAATATTTTCATCAATTCTTTTTGCTTTTTCTAACAATATGATTTTTTGATAATTTTTATTAATTTTTTTGGTATCATTATTTGGATGTGCACAATGATAATGTTGTGTTGCGGATAAAGCAACTAAATTCTCATAAAAATTACCCGTTATGTGACAAGAAATAGTACTCCACCTATGGTGTTTAAAAAAGAATTACGTGGTGATATGAAAGTTAAAGATATAGATAATTTATTTATGGGGTCAATGAAATTTAACAATGCAAACGAAAACGATTTTGAAGTTTTAGTGGTGGATGAAGCACATAGACTAAATGAAAAAAATTTATATAATATGAATACAGGAAATCAAATTAAAAACATAATCAATGCAGCAAAAACATCTATTTTCTTAATTGATGATAAACAGAAAGTAACAATATACGATATAGGAAATGTTGATTTAATAAAAGAATTTGCCAAAGAATTCAATGCAGAATGTGAACATATTAAATTAAAATCACAATTTAGATGTAATGGATCGAATGGATATTTATTATGGTTAGATAATTTATTACAAATCGAAAATACTGCTCATTTTGATGGATTTGACTATGAATTTGATTTCAGGGTAATGGATACTGCTGTAGAGTTACAGAATTTAATATTCCAAAAAGACAAAGAAAACCATAAATCCAGAATTGTAGCAGGGTACTGTTGGGATTGGTTAAAAGATGAAAGAGAAAACACATTTTATCCAGATATAGTAATAGACGACTTTGCTATGAGTTGGAATCTGGCAAATACAGATACATGGGCAATAGATGAAAATTCGGTAAATGAAGTTGGTTCTATCCATACTTGTCAGGGATTGGAATTTGATTATGTGGGAGTTATTATTGGAAAAGATTTGAAATATAGAAACGGAAAGGTAGTAACAGATTTCAATGAACGATCCAAGGATGATAAAACTCTATGGGGTATTAAAAAAATGTGAGGCTGTAAATTTTTATAGGCTTAAACCATCTTTTTCTTTTTTATCAGTCCAATCAACCATTTGGTAATATAAATAGCTTAATATTCCATTTCTAGTTTTGTAACGTTTTTT
>MVAA01000145.1 GCA_003266105.1 Methanosphaera sp. rholeuAM6 | reverse complement strand
AATTATTCAGTAGGATGTTAAATCATGTTAAAAGTCATTGGTATAGTGGGCAGTCCCAGAGCTGGCGGTAACACTGAGTTCATGGTTCCTACTGAATAATTATAACTCGTTAATGAATAAATATGTTAGAAAAAATATTAATCAATTTCGAAAAAAAGGTAAGGTGATACTAAATAAGTATTATTATGATTTGTCATAAAACTTTTTAAACAGTACTTTATAAATTGAACTGGGGACAATATATACTAAAAGCAAATAGACGGATAAAAAAAATCCCTTAATCCAACCAGTATGCTTATACAATGCAGAAATCAACGAAATAACATTGTTTCTAATATCTTTTTTACCTAATGCCTTATCAGTCATGATGGCAACGGGAAGTACAATCAAATAATTCCTGCTGGGAACAGAATGATTGACCAACTCAGTATAAAAGATTTTTCTTAGCCTTTTATCCTTTATCATCAATCCTGACTGTAACCATCCATCATAAAACTTGGTATAAGTATATGTATGTTCCGCATCATTCTCAGGATTATCCCCCTGAATAATCAGATCCCTTTTAGCACGGTATATAAGAAAGTTTTCATTCACGCTCTTGGAAATTAAAGACATTTGTGGGAAGAAATTTGAAACATTTGCATATGCATTAATAATGTCATCAGAGGTAATAAGACTTGTCTTGAAAATATATGAAGCAATAAACCCTATATCCATAAAATATGTTCCCCCAATAAGATCCACCAAATCAACCGCACGAATCTCCCTATCACTGTTAAATTCTTCAACAATTTCACCCAAATCTTTTTCTTGACCTTCTTTTTTGTTTGAAGGAAGATAAGGTGAAGAAACATGTATGAAATCGTATTTATCACTTAAAACTGCTTCGATAACATCATCACAATCACTGAAATCATAACTGTCATCATCAGCTAGAAGCCATGTGTAATCCGATGTTGAAGTTCTTAAACCCTGTGTAATATTGGCATTTCCCCCAATATTCAAATGATTTCTAATAACAGTCATATTTGGAAATAACTTTGAATACTTTTCACATACATCCGGAGTATCATCTGGAGAACAGTTATCTAAAATCGTAAATTTACAATTCCTGAAAGGACTATTAAGGAACTGATTCAATGTATTGTCAAGATAAGGTGCCCGATTATAAGTAACTAAAACCAGCTCTAATTTATTTTCTATCATTATACCACTTCTATTAAATCATTATCACCAAACAAATAATTCTCATAATTATTTTTTTCTTCGTAATATAACTCATGTCTAAATAGTTTAGTAAAGATATGCTTTTTAATAATTTTGTTTCCTATTATCAACTGGATTATTTTAGTAATTAATGCTGCTATAACAAATAATTTTCTAGTAATAAAAAAGTTTAAAAACTTAGCCCATATCGGTTTTTTCATTATCTCTGAGACATTTTCATTTTCTCTAATAATTAAATCTTCTAATTTTTTAAATTCTTTGAGTAACATTACATTATTTCTTATTGAAAAATTAAACATCAACAATGTTTGAAGTACCATACTAAATAAATCATCAATAACTAATGGAATATTATCAGGATATTTTTTTAACATACAAATAACTTCATAAATCCCTTTTAAACCTTTTGAAATTGTTGAACATTTTGAATTTAATGTAATTGATTCATAATTAACCTGATATTTATAAGAGTAAAAATCATTTAAATAAATTACTTTACCTGCTTCAACGAAAGCTTTAAAATTTAGATAACTGTCTTCCAACAGAATCCCATTAGGAAAAGCTATATCATTAATTATTTCTTTTCTAAAAATTCTAGCCCAAGGAGCATACTGTTTTTGAAATTTCAACAGGGAATGTTTTGGATTAAATTCCTTATATTTTTCCGCTTCATTAAATGCAACATATTCTTCATCCATTTCAATTATATAATTTGATGATACAATATCTGCATTCTTTTTATCTATCACATTCAACATTACTTCACATGAATAAGAGGTTAAAGTATCATCCTGATCGAGAAACATTATATAATCTGCTTGTGCGTTTTTAATTCCCACCATACGAGGTTTAGAAGGAGAACCCGAGTTTTCATCTAATAATATGAGTTTAATATTTTCATGTTCCTGATTAATTTCTTTTAATAATTTTTTGGTTGCTTCATTGGAATTATCATCAACAATAAGTACTTCTAAATTATCAAAGCCAATACTTTGTTTTTCTAGTGATTGAATTGTTTTTAAAAAGTTATTTTTATCCTCCTTATCTTTTACAATGTTATATGTTGGAATAATTATAGAAATTTTATATTTCATGATGAATCGCCATTTAATAAATTTTTTCATGTCCCCTATACTTCTTATACCATTCTATTGTTTTTTTAATACCTTCTTCAAATGTTGTTTCAACTTCAAATCCCGTATCTTTTTTTAGTTTACTAATATCTGCACACAAATACATTATTTGATTGGATGAATAGTTTAATTTGCCAAAATTTACTTTAAATTTTGGATTGATAGTATTTTTCAATATTATAATATACTCTTTTATTGTTCTTGTTTTTCCAGAACCAACAACATAAGTTTCTCCATCTATCCCATTTATTGCAATTTTATATAATGCTTTAGCACAATCTGATGAATACAAGTAATCCCACTTCTGTTCTCCAGGTGTTGTATCAAATGGTTTATCATTAAGTATTGATTCAATACAAGCATTAATCATAGTATTATTTAGTCCAGGCCCATATACACTTAATATCCTAGCCCAACAAAATTTAACATTTAATTCATCAGATAAATTTTTACCTAATTTTCCTGCAGCATATTTTGCAATTCCATAACTAGTTATTGGATTAATTGGTGTTTTTTCGTTCAATATTTTGTTTTGAATTCCATATTCTGCTTGAGAACCTGTTCCGACAAATGATTTACAATTTAACCTTTCGGATAATTCAATTGCATCTAACGTGTATTGAATGTTGTTTAATTGTAATTCATTATCATTACGATTTATATTTCCTGTTGTTCCATTCCACCCCAAATGGAAAAAAATGTCCGCTTCACTTATTTCATTTGAAATACTTTTTAAATTATTTAAATTACATTCAATGATTTTTATATTTTGGAAATCTTTTAAAAGGTTTGTATTTGAACTAGATGGCCTAATAATGGCATATATCTCATGTTCATCATGTAATAAGTTAATTAAAGCTAACCCAATCATTCCTGTAGCACCAGTAATAACTATTTTCATAAGTCACTATCCTTTTCATCGTTTATTAAATCGATATACATATTTTCTTTCAGTTCTTCCCTGTCAAGGAATGGTTTCATATCTTCAAGTGGTGCTGATACCATTTTACCGTTAGGTAATTTTTTTGAAGCGGATTTTGGTTCGAATGATTGCTTGGTATCAACAAATACTTCACAAATAATAGGTTCTTTTGTATTCAATGTTTCATTTAAAGTATCTTTTAAATTATCTATATCTGAACAAGAGCAATATTTAAATCCAAAAGCATTAGCAATTTTTTCCATATTTGGAAAACTAATGTCACCACTATCTGAACCTATACCAACAAATGGTTGTTCAAAGAAGGAACGTTGAGTAATACGTATTGACTGGTATCCATCATTATTTATTAAAATTAATTTAATCGGTAATTTATGGTGAATTATTGTTTGTAGTTCCTGCAAATTCATTTGGATACTACCATCACCACATACACATATTATATCATTTTTGTCAATTCCAAAACATGCCCCAATTGCTGCAGGTAAATCATAACCCATGGATGCAACACCTGAATTAACTACTAAACGTTGCCCCTTCTTGAGTTTATATCCATGTATACATGCACATGCTGCTCCATTGGCTACAACTATTTTATCATCATCTTTCATACAATCCGATAAAGTATCCAATAATGCATAAACATTTATTTTTTCTTTTTGTTCATATTTTGAGTTATCACATACAGGATATTTTTCTTTCCAGATATTACATTGTTTTATCCAGTCATCATTATTAAATGTAAAATCTGCATAGTACTCTTTAAGATATTGGTCAAATTTTTCTAAAAATACTTTAATATCTGATTGTATTGGCATATCAATATCAATTGTTGGTTTTTCTATTTCTGCAGGATCTATTTCAACCATAATTTTATAAGCTTCTCTTGCCCAACTGTCATATGCAAAAGACACTTGTCTGGTACTTAATCTACATCCTAAAGACAATATCAAATCACTGTTTTGTACGGCAAAGTTTGCTGGCCTATCACCAAATGAACCACCACAACCTACACATAACCTATTTTCATAGTCTAAAGAATCTGTTGCATTCCAAGCATTAACAACAGGAATTTGCAATTTATTAACAACATTCAAAAACGACTCATATGCATTATTAGTTCTTATAGCACTACCTGCATAAATTACAGGACGTTTTGCTGTTTTTATTTTTCCTATGACCGTTTCTAAAATGTCATCTGTAACGTCTTTTCCTAAATCAATATTTAAGTCATCAGGATTAAAATCAATTAAATCATCAGTATCAATTATAGCTCCTTGAACATCTAATGGAACATCAACCCAACAAGGCCCAGGTCTGCCATGTGTTGCTAAGTAAATTGCTTTTTCAAGACAATACTTTATCTTATTAACATCCACAACCATTTCTGCATATTTGGTCATGGAATCTACTGTTGAAATAATATCCCATTCTTGATCACCTAATTGACGTAAATCAAGTCCTGTACTATCAACAGTCATTTCATATTTTACTTGGCCTGATATAATTAGCATTGGAATTGAATCAAGATAAGCTCCAAGTACACCAGTAATTGCATTAGTTCCTCCAGGTCCTGTTGTAACACAAACTGCCGGAAGTTTATTAGACATCCTATAATATCCTTCTGCAGCTATTGAACAAGCTTGTTCATGATGATTATGCACACATTTAATTTCGGGATTATGTCCTAAACCATCATTAAGATGCATTGCTCCACCACCAACAACTGTAAAGACCGTGTTAATTCCATTTTCTACTAAAAATTTCGCTATATAATCTGCTACTCTAATTTTCATAAATATCCCTTATCTTTGAACTCTTCCTGATGCATTTCCTTCAACTAGATTATTTACTTCATCAACAGTTACAATGTTAAAATCGCCTTCAATACTATGTTTAAGACAACTTGCTGCTGTTGCAAATTCTAATGTTTCTTCTAATGACATCTTATTTAAAAGACCATATATTAATCCTGCTGAGAAACTATCTCCAGCACCAACTCTATCAACAATGTGAATGTTATATTCTTTTGACTGAAGAGTTTTTTCACCATCATATGCCAATGACATCCATTTATTGTCATTAGCAGATAATGATGTTCGAAGAGTACATGCAACTATTTGACAATCAAATTTTTCATATATTTGTTTTGCTACACTTTCATACGATTCAATATTTAGTTTTCCTTTCTCAACATCAGTATTTTCAGCTTTAATATTGAATACTTTCTCAATATCTTCCTCATTTGCAACACAAACATCCACATACTTCATTATTTCACTCATGACCCTGTTTGCTTCTTTCCGTGCCCATAGTTTATTACGATAATTAAGATCACAACTAACAAGTAATCCCTGTTCTTTTGCTTTTTTACATGCTGCAATTGAAATATTTGCCAAGTTTTTACTTAATGCTGGTGTAATCCCTGAAATATGAAAACAATTTGCACCATTGAATATTTCATCCCAATCAAATTCATTTATGTTTGATTTGCTAATTGCTGAATTTTTACGATCATAAATAACTTTAGATGGCCTTTGACTAGCTCCCTTTTCAAGATAATATATGCCTAAACGTTCACCCTCCTTAATGATGTGCCTTGTTCCAACATTGTAACTTCGAAGAATGTTTATTGCAGATTGTCCAATTTCATTATTGGGTACTTTAGTGACAAATTCAACAGGAATTCCATAATTTGATAAAGAAATTGCTACATTAGCCTCACTACCTCCATATGTAACATTAAACTTATCTGATTGGATGAATCGTTTATATCCCTCTGGAGATAATCTTAACATTATCTCACCAAAAGTAATTACTTTCATAAAATCACTACAATTCCACATCTACTCTGTTTTTCAAATCATCAAATCGTTGTTTATCCTCATTCACAATTGTTTGATAATAATTTAACTTGTTTTTCAGATAAAGGTATTCAAATTGTATGGCATAATCAATTGCTTCTCGAATATTTTCATCTAACTTGTTAACATCAAACACAATTTTTCTAGTTTCAATACGATTTATTGAATCTTTTAATTCATTGATAAATGGAATACTGTTAACAGAAAGACTTCCTCCAAATGCAGAGTTAAAACCATAGTCATTTGCAAGATTAATAATATTTCGACAATATTCAAGCATTTCCTTTCCATCAACTTCAGATTTTGCTATTCCACATGATCTAGAAAAATCACTTCTACCAATAACAACTGTATTCAAGAAATTCTCATTTTCTCTGTAAATATCTTCCATATTCTTGTATGCAGTAATTGTTTCTAAATTAATAATTTTATCAATACATCCATCTTCTTCTGATGGGAATACTTTTGTAAATGCATTTCTAAATTTAGAAGCTGCAAAAGGTGTTTCAATCATTGGAGCCATAATCCCATCTGCTCCAAAAATTTTACAATCATCTAAATCTCGAACAGCTTCACATCCACCAATTTTAATATACATTTTAAGTCCAGATTTTGAAATAATATCACGTAACTTTGTTAATTCATCTTTTCTTGATCCTTCAGTTTCAAATTCTGACTTAACGGCTATAACACCATAATCTTTTTTTAATAATTTCAGTAAATCTATCATTTTTTCTTCAGTGGTATTCATAGTAATCACGTCAATGTTCTAATGTTAATTCATTGTTTTAAAGCTTTTTTGATACATTTAATCATATACTCTATCTGTTCATCAGTCATTCCAGGATATACTCCAATCCAGAATGTATCATTCATAATACGTTCCGTATTTTCCAAGTTGCCAACAATCCGATATTTATTTTGATTATCACGTATTTCATCAAAACATGGATGTTTAATGATATTTCCTGCAAATAACATTCTTGTTTGAACTCCATGTTCTTCAAGGTATTGTACTACTTGATTACGACTTACTCCTTCTTTGACGGTTATTAAAAATCCGAACCAGCTAGGGGCAGAATTTTCGCATTTTTCAGGCAATATGATTTTATCAGAGACACATTCCAATCCTGATTTCAATTTATTATAGTTTTCTTTTCTTTTTTCCACAAATGTTGGGAATTTTTCTATTTGTGCACAACCAATAGCTGCTTGCATATCCGTTGCTTTGAGGTTATATCCGAAATGAGAGTACACGTATTTATGGTCATATCCTAATGGTAATTCCCCATATTGTTTTGTGAATCTGTTTCCACAGAGATTATCTTGTCCTGACTGGCATTGACAGTCTCTTCCCCAGTCCCTGAATGAACGTATTATCTTATGTAACAATGGATTATCTGTATATACTGCTCCTCCTTCTCCTGTTGTCATATGGTGTGGTGGATAAAAGCTGCTTGTTCCGATGTCTCCTATTGTTCCTGTAAACTTTTCTTTACCATCCATCGTGTAAGTACTTCCAAGTGCATCACAATTATCTTCTATTAACCATAAGTTGTGTTTGTCACAGAATTTTTTCACTTCTTTAAGATTGAAAGGATTTCCAAGTGTGTGTGCTAGCATAACTGCTTTTGTTTTATCGGATAATGCTTCATCTAATTGTGATACATCAATGTTGTATTGTGGTATTGTTACATCAACAAATACCGGTACTGCACCATACTGTATTATTGGTGCTACAGTTGTTGGAAAACCTGCAGCTACTGTGATAACTTCATCCCCCCTTTTAATCTGACGTTCCCCTAATAGAGGAGAAGTAAGTGTCATAAATGCAAGAAGATTTGCTGAAGAACCGCTGTTTACGAATGAACAGTATTTGATGTTTAAATATTCTGCTAATTTTTGTTCAAATTCTAATGTATATCTTCCGCTGGTTAACCAAAATTCGAGTGAACTGTCCACGAGATTTATCATTTCTTTCTCATCATAAACTCTAGAAGCATAAGAAATAGAGTCCCCTTCTTGGAATTCTTTTGGAATGTTATGGTATTTCATTGCATATTGTCTAACCATTTCTAAAATTTCTTTTCTTGCTTCTTCTTCAGGTAGATTTTCAAAAATCAGAACCACCCCTTTCTTTAATATATTCATTAATTTGATTATCTGTACATTCAGTGATGTCTTCGTCATTCATGTATGTTTTTGTCCATTCAACAGTCTTTTCTACTGCTTTTTCTATATTCCAAATGGGATTCCAGCCAAATACTTTTTTAATCTTTAAGTTATCAAGTTGCAATAATGTAGCTTCGTGTGGACCCTCATCATATTGGTTAATCCATTTGACCTGTTTTTTGTTGTTTTTGTTGAAATAATTACAGTAAAGATCTGTTATTTCCCCAGTAGTCACACAGTCTTCCTTGTCTGGCCCAACATTATAATATCCAGAATAACTTTTTTCATGGTATTGTTCTTTAATAATTGTTAGATAGACAAATAATGGTTCCAAAACATGTTGATATGGTCTAATGGAATATGGATTTCTGATGAGTATGTCTTCTCCATTGATTGATGCTCTCACACAGTCAGGTATTATACGATCTTTTGCAAAATCCCCCCCACCAATTACATTACCTGCACGTGCAGTAGAACAACGAATATCTAACTCTTGGAAAAATGAATTGTTATAAGAGTGAGTAACTAATTCTGAACAGGATTTACTGTTAGAGTAAGGGTCAAAACCATCAAGCTTCTCATCTTCCGTATATGAATGATTACTTTCAATGTTTTCATAGACTTTATCCGTTGTCACATTAAGAAAAGATTTAACACTACTTGTATGTCGTATACATTCACAAATGTTAACTGTTCCCATAACATTTGTTTCATATGTATAGACTGGTCTTTCATAGCTGGTTCTGACAATTGGTTGAGCAGCCATGTGAATAACAAGTTCCGGTTCATATTCATTAAATGTTTTTTTCAAGCCTTCCAAATTTCTTACGTCATCAATTATGGAAGTGACCTTTGTATTTAGATTTAATAAGTCATATAAATTGGGATTGGTAGGAGGATTTAATGAATATCCAATTATATCCGTACCCCATAAAGACAGTATTTCTGATAGCCAGGAACCCTTAAATCCCGTATGTCCTGTAATGAGGATTCGTTTATTCTTAAAAAAATTTCTCATTTCTTCACCCGATTACTTCCAAATATACCAAGGTGCGTCATCTTCAGTCCACATTTTTTCTAATGCATCATGGTCCCGTTTAGTGTCCATACACTTCCAAAACCCATGATGCTTATAGGATTTAAGTTCTCCTTCAATAGCTAAATTTTCAAGGGGATCTTTCTCAAAAATAGTGGTGTCATCAGTTATGTAATCAAGAACTTTTGGTTCCAAAACCATAAAACCACCATTAATCCATCCACCATCTTCTTTAGTTTTTTCCGAAAATTTAGTTATAGTGTCTTCATCATCAATTTTCAATACTCCAAAACGTGCATCAAGGTTTATTGCAGTGATTGTGGCAAGTTTCCCATGAGATTTATGGAATTCAAGCAATTCCTTTAAATTAACATCACAAACACCATCTCCATAAGTAAGCATGAAAGGTTCATCATCAGGTAAATACTCTTTAACTCGTTTAATACGACCACCAGTCATTGTGTTTAATCCTGTGTCAACTAAAGTTACTTTCCAAGGTTCAGCATAGTTATTATGAATCTCCATTTCATTTGTTTCTAAATTCAGCGTAACATCTGATGTGTGTAAATAATAATCTGCAAAGAATTCCTTTATCATATGTGATTTATATCCTAAACAAATTACAAACTCATTAAATCCATAAAATGAATAAATCTTCATGATATGCCAAAGAATAGGCTTTTCACCAACTTCAATCATAGGTTTTGGCCTTAAATGAGACTCTTCAGATATGCGTGTACCAAAACCTCCTGCAAGAATGACAACTTTCATAAATTCTACCTCCCATTAATGATTTGTTTTTATAAACCTCAATCAAAGAAGTAAAAAATTAATTAAGAATTAATGTGAAAAATATTTCAAAAACGCAACTCAATAATAAAAACATTAACTGTTTACTTCTTTTAGAAAATACATGTCTATTTTTTCCACTTCTTTCTTGAAGACTTTAGAAAAAATATCAAATTAATATTAATTCATATTAACTAATCTTTATTTTATTATACATAAATATTACTTTTTTTCTTATTGTAATCCTTTAAATCTATTAATTTTTCGTATTTTCCGTACTCTTTTTTATGAGATTGATATATTAATATAATACTTTATTAAAAAATGTTCCAAACACTGAAAAAAATCTTTCTTTTTTTAAAAAAGAATTATATTGTAAACTAAAAGGTTATGAAACAATCTATTTTAATAATAAAAATAAAGGCAATTTGGGTAGAGTTTTATATTCTATTGATCAAATTGAAACTAATAATTTAAATGATAAAAAGAAGAATTTAAAAATTTTTTAAAACAATTAGATCAAGAGATAATTTCATTAAATAACGTGAAATTTTATAATAATGAATTTAGCAGCATATTATGGGAATATTTTACAGATAATCCTTTTTTAGAAGGAAATTTTGAAAATAGAACTGTAATTGATATTGGAGCAAATATTGCTGATACACCCTTATTTTTAGCACAAGAAGGTGCTACAGTTTTTGCATTTGAACCTGTGCCTGAAACTTACGAAATGGGTAAAGAAAATATAGAGTTAAATCCAGATTTGAAAAACAACATTCATATGTATAATAATGCAATTAGTGGTGAAAACGAATTTATTAAAATTTATACCGAGACTAATGAAGATTCTGCTGGTGCGAACAGTTTTATTAAAACTGAAAAATGGATTGAAATTGAAGCTTTTACTATCAAACAAATTATTGAAAAATTTAATATTAAACCGGATATCTTAAAAATGGATTGCGAAGGAGCAGAATATTCCATAATAAAAAAATCAGATTTGTCTTGTTTTAAAAAAATTATGTTAGAATATCATGAAAAATTTGTTGATATACCATACCAGGTATTAGTAACAGATTTAGAAAAAATGGGATTTAAAGTTTCTGTCAAAAGCTTCCATCCTTATAACTTAAATGAATTTGGTTTCATTATTGCTACAAAAGATTAAAGATATGTTTCATAAAGTATGTTGGTGAATAGATTATTAGTTAATTGGATCATTTTTCTCCAATTATAAAAAAATTTTATTCGACACATATTTTAGGAGGATATGTCTATAATTTGACATTCATAATCTAAAAATAAATGAAAAAATGATTACTGATACATAATTAATTTCAATTGAATCGAAAATTAATAAAATATCCAATAACAAATATATCTTTAACGAATCTATTAAATGATTATCATGTCAGTCACAACAAGAGTAGC
>MVAA01000111.1:12624-14290 GCA_003266105.1 Methanosphaera sp. rholeuAM6 | reverse complement strand
GATTTTATAGGATTTTTTTGTCCTATTTTTTAAATTAAAATCGTAAACATTATTTTATCCCATATTTAGAGCCAATGATTGAAAAATATTATTAAACAAGATATTTTTTTCTATTTTATTATCAGTCAAATCTAACTTTTAACTATGCGTTAAAGCTGTAACCCTCTAATAATTTTGTGGTTATATACTGTTAAAGAAAATATTTAAGAATTTGTAAAACCTACTTAATAATATAGAGATATATATGGTGGGATAATCAGATGAACATTAGTAAAAATTATGAAGATAAAAAATTAGTTTTAGCTGTTGAAGGACGTGTTGACACAATCACATCACAGGAATTAGAACAATCAATCAATGAAGAAATAGGCAATTTCAATTCTTTAACATTGGACTTTGAGAAACTGGAATACATTTCTAGTGCAGGATTACGTGTACTGATAGCAACACAAAAGAAACTGAAAAAAGAAGACGTGCCACTGGAAATAATTAATGTGAACGAGACAATTAAGGAA
Source organism: Methanosphaera sp. rholeuAM6 (assembly GCA_003266105.1). Taxonomy (GTDB): domain Archaea; phylum Methanobacteriota; class Methanobacteria; order Methanobacteriales; family Methanobacteriaceae; genus Methanosphaera. Next base: position 13,775 of record MVAA01000111.1, on the reverse strand, counting down.
ATTTTCAGAATGTCCGGATTTGACAAAGTATTAACGATATTATGAGTTCAATTAAAGTAAAATCCAAACTCGAAGAACTGTGTCGAGTCCATGAATTTGTTAACAACATCATTCATCAGGAAAAAATGGAAATAGACCTTATTGTTGAGGAAATCTTTGTCAACATAACACAATACTCCCAATCCACTTACACAATAGTTAACACAGAATTTAACGAAAATACGGGCGTATTAACATTAGAATTTGTTGATGACGGTACCCCATTTAATCCTCTTGAAAAAGAGGATCCTGTAAAACCGGATAGTGTTGAAGAAGCAAATATTGGTGGTTTAGGAATACATTTCATAAAGAATCTTGCCGACAAAGTGGAATATGAATATGTGAATAATGAAAACCATTTGAAAATAGCCAAAAAAGTGAAATAATGAAAAATAAAATTAAAAACCTGGTAATTCCCCTGTTATTAATGATGATTATCAATTTAGGTATGCATGCATTCATTAATTACTCCAATTTTGGGGGAGAACTAAATCCTCATCTTGGAATACTGTTCATTTCAGGTTTATTCTTTGGACCATTAGGTGTTGCCGGTTCTGTTATAGGAAATTTCTTATGTGACATGATTAGAGGATACTCCATTTCCATTTCACTGGTTTCTGCAATAATAAGTTTTGGAATTGCCTATCTTGGCTATAAACTATGGTACACAACAGTACAGGAAAGCAGTTTAGTGACAAAAATAAGGTTAAACAATACATTTAACATGTTTAACTTTTTAGGTGTTGTTATTGGCTGCGCTACATTGTACTCATTACTGACTGCACAGATAGCATACATATTCTACCCGAATACTCTCTCGTCATATGTCATTATTGCTTTAAGATATTTTGTTAACTTCACAAATTTTTCATTAATTTTTGCTGTTATTGGAATATGGATTTCAAGAAAAAAGGATTTTACATACACCCCCACCATTTCCCAAAGAAACTGTGAAAAGAAAATATATGACATCATAGGTTACCTGCTAATAGGCAGTACTTTAATAATAATCATATCAGAGATTACCATGAATCTTTCATATGAAATCAATGTTTTTGAAGTGTTGTTTTTAACCGTTTTAATATATGCCTATTCAACAAAGCCAATAAAGA
>MVAA01000111.1:0-12511 GCA_003266105.1 Methanosphaera sp. rholeuAM6 | reverse complement strand
AGTGTTGTCAATCCCCTTATTTCATTTTCAAAACTGGAATCCAGAATTATCGAGAATGAGAAAATTGAATCCGACGATTTAATCAAATTATACTCAAATTACTCCAACCAGGATGATGAAATAGGAATGCTCTCACGTAGTCAGATTGATTTGATTAATTATAATAACAATTATATTGAAAACATTAAAAGGGTTGAAAGTGAAAAACAAAGAATTGAAACTGAACTGGACATTGCACATAAAATCCAAGTAGCAATACTACCCGATAATTATATTGATAATGAAAACATATTGATAAAAGGTTACTGTAAACCCGCTAAGGAAGTGGGTGGAGACTTCTATGATTATTATGAACTGGATGATGACAATATTGTACTGGTTATAGGAGATGCTTCAGGCAAAGGTGTGCCTGCAGCAATATTCACCATGCTCACACAAAACTCAATTAAACAACATTTTAAATATGAAAAAGATCCATCATTAATCTTACGGGACATTAACAATCAGATATGTAAAAAGAACATGGAGTACATGTTCATTACATTATGGCTTGGAATATACAATAAAACTACACATAAGCTAGTATTTGCAAATGCAGGCCATAATCCACCATTAATCAGAAAGGATGAAAAGTTCACTTTCTTAAATATGGACTCTGAGATTGTGTTGGGTGTTATTGACGACTATGAATTCCATAAAGTCGAAACAATACTGGATGATGAATTACTATTATATACTGATGGAATAACGGATGCTCAAAACATTAAACAAGAATTATATGGTGAAGAAAGACTGACTGATTTTGTAAACCATTATGATAAAAACAATTGTTTGATTGAAGGATTAATAAACGATATAAAAGAATTCACGTGTGATGAAGAACAGTTTGATGACATGACATTGTTATTGTTAAAGGTTAAAAAATGATAAAAGCTGCATATTGTAATGTTGAAGACTTAAAGTTGGAGAAAGGACAACCCCTTGTTTCCCCCGACAGAAAAGAAAAGATATCAAGGTACAGATTCCAAAAGGATAAACAGTTATCCTGTGGTGCATACCTTCTTTTAATCAGATTACTGGAACGTGAGGGTATTACCGATCCCATCTTCAACATTGGTAAATACGGTAAAGCATACATAAGCAATTATACGGACACATACTTTAACGTAAGCCATAGTGACAAATACGTTGCATGTGCCATATCTGATAAGGATGTTGGTATCGATATCGAACATAACGACCAACATATAGACTTAAATATTGCAAAGAACTATTTTTTCAACAAGGAATATGAAAATATCATGAGTTCCCCCAATCCGTCAAATGAATTCTTTAATTACTGGGTGTTAAAGGAAAGCTACATGAAATACACCGGACTGGGATTTCACCTTAAACTGGACAGCTTTTCAATAGATTTATCCGATGAAATAACAGTAAATAGAGACAAAACATTAAAATTCAGCTTATTTGATATTGAAGACTATAAACTAGCCGTAGCAGGTAAATATACTGTGAAATCCTGTGAAAAAATCCACGTAAATGAGTTATACTAATATTTTGATAATTATTATATATCAGACAATACTTATCTTAATATAGTAATAAGCATCATTTTAAAAACTGATAAAGGTTGTTAAAGAAAATGTTAATGAATGAACAAAACAAACTTGATAAAAATCATTACATGATTTTCGGTTTAAGTTGGGCAGGATGGGTTTTTGATTTCTATGATCTGGTTTTATTCACCTTTCTAATATCAGAAATTCAGAGCAGCTTAAATATCAATGCGGAAATGCTTTCCATATGCTTAGGTCTATCATTGTTTGCCACAGGTCTTGGAGGAATAATATTCGGAGCATTAGGTGATAAATATGGCCGTAAGAAAGTATTACAATGGACAATAATCATCTACTCCATAGGAACATTATTAAGTGCATTCTCATGGTCCTTCTATTCACTCCTAATATTCCGGTTTATAACGGGACTGGGAGTAGGTGGAGAATGGGCTACCGGCCAAATATATATCAATGAAACATTCCCTGATAAACTAAGAGCCAAATTTGGAGCATTCATGCAATCAGGTGCACCGGTAGGTGTAATCCTGGCTTCAATAGTTGGTGGTGTAATAAGTCCAATAATCGGATGGAGAATGACATTCCTCCTTTCAATACTGCCGGCACTCATGGTAATATTCATAAGAAGATACCTTAAGGAATCAGACGTATGGATACAAAACAAGGACAAATACGTGAACAAAAACATAATAGAAGAATTCAAACAGTTAATTTCAAAAGAATACCGTAAAATATTCCTAATGTCATTAATACTGTGTGTATTTGGTATGTCAGCATACTGGTTCACATATTCATGGCTGCCAACATATCTTGCAAAAGAAAGAGGATTAGCCATGATTGCAACTACAGTGGGAATTATAATCATACAATGTGGAGACTTTACCGGTTACACAACATTCGGATACGTGTCAGAAAAACTTGGAAGACGTTGGGCATTCACAATATACAGCTTTATCATGGGAATAAGCATATCCATGATAACACTATGCTGGAACCAGATAAATCAAATACCTGACTTGATTCTGGTATTCATGTTCTTAACAGGATTTGGTACAGGATTTTTCGGAGGATTCGGAGCTCTATTCTCAGAGTTATTCCCTACAAAAATACGAAATACCGGTGTGGGAACAGTATTCAACCTTGCTCGTGGAATACAATTTGTCACACCATTAATAATTACGCTGATTGCAACATACTTCGATTTAAGTTATGGAATAGCCATTGCAGCAATATTTGCCTTCCTCTGTGGAGTATGGATTTGGGTATTCCCTGAAACCAAAGGAACAAAAATTAACGAACTGAACTAAGAAAAAAAGTGGAACAATTTATATGATATCTAAAAAAATACTGTGTGCATTTATGTTATTGTTATGTGTATTCACCATAACCTGTGTTAGTGCAGCAGATAACCAGACAACAACAATTGTTTCTGATGATATTGCAGACGAAATTCAGGATTCAACAGATGCACCTGAAAATGATATTCAAACCACGCAAACGGAGGATAACATAAAAGATAAGACTTCATCCACCAATACTATAAAAACGGAGACGGAGAATCCTGATGCTGAAGAAGAAAACCACGTGAATTCATGGGATGAACTTGTTCAAAAGGTTGATTCGGTAAAAGATAATACAATAAACATGACCATTATCCTGAATGAGGGAACTTATACCACTACTGAAACAATCACGTGGTTCAGTGATAATCCAATAGTCCTCACTGTTGACGGAAATGGACAAACTATTGATGGAAACGAAATGCTAGTATTCAATATTACAGAGAAAAGTTCTCTTGTTCTAAAAAACATCACAATAACAAATTCTATCGGAGATAATGGTGGAGCAATACACAATAATGGTTCTTTAACCGTACTTGATTCAACATTCATAAACAACACAGCAAAAAATGGTGGAGCAATACTTTCTACGGGTACGTTAACAGTGAACAACTCAAAGTTTCTACAAAACACTGCAGAATATGGTGGGGCCATTAACATATATGAAAATGCAAATGACATTGCCATAATGAATTCTTACTTCACTAAAAACAGTGCAAAGATTGGGGGAGCAGTAGAAATATATGATAAGCTTAAGAGAAATGAAGGAAATGTTACCATTGACAACAACATTTTCAACGAAAACTCGGCAGCCATTGGTGGGGCAATTGACATCACCCATTCTGCAATAATAACCAATAATCAATTCATAAACAATACCGTGACAATACAAGATATGAGTAATATGGGTGCAGCAATTTCATTTGCTAAATTTGGGGAAGACCCTGAATTCACTGTAACTTTAATTAATAATTCATTCATAAACAATAAAGCAGAAGAGGGATGGGGTGGAGCAATAATAACATACCCCGGAACAAGTATATATCTATGCTATAACACTTTTAAAAACAACACAGCACGACAAGGCGGAACAATATATCTCGGTGGCTTATTGACCGTGAACAACTGTGAGTTTACAGATAATAATGCAACGGTTGGAGGAGCTATATTTTCATCCATAACAGCATTATTGGATTCAACAAACAACACTTTTAAAAACAACACTGCAGAATATGGAGGAGCAATATATTCACAGGCCACATTAACAGTAAATGATGACAGGTTTGTAGAAAACCATGCAAAAGAGGGTGGAGGAGCAATATCTTCAGAAGGTTTATTGACAGTACACAACTGCGAGTTTACAGAAAACATTGCAAAATATGGGGGAGCAATTGAAATAACCGATAATAATGATTATAATAAGGAAATAATTATTATTGAAAACAGCATTTTCAACAATAATAACGCAATAGAAGGTGGTGCAATAAATTTAATGCAACCTGCAAATATAACAAACAACACCTTCATAAACAATACCGCAGCAAAACAGGACATATATATTCAAACTCAAGGTGCAGCAGTCAGAATAGCCAATGGAAATAATGGTGAATACACAACATATCTAAGCAACAACACCTTCCAGGACAATTATGCCAAGGACGATGGAAATGGTGGAGCAATATTCACAGCTGAATTAGTAAATCTTCATTCATTTAACAATATTTTTAAAAATAATCTGGCACATTTTGGAGGAGCAATATATTCCCTTGGCGAATTGACAGTAAACAATTCAGAGTTTACAGAAAACTTTGCAAATTATGCTGGTTCACTATTTTGCCTAGATGGTAAAACTGCCATTAGAAATTCCGAGTTCAAGAATACATACGCAAATGTATCGGCTGGTGCAATCGGAATAAAAATTAAAAACACAGATAACATCAAACAACATGAAAAATCACAGGATGAAAGCTTAAACTTGTCAGATATACTTATTGAAAACTGTGAATTCAGTAATGTTTCCAGCAGACATAATGGTGGTGTAATCTGTTTTATTGATGTACGAGAATATGATTCTGATCCTATAATGACCATGCTGGTGAATAACTCGACATTTAATGATTGCAGCTGTGAATTTGGTGGAGCAATACTTCAATTGAATGGAATTTTAATAGTGAATAATTCCATATTTGAAGATGCAGTTGCTTTTGAATCCGGTGGTGCAATATACACATCTCAAGCCAATCTTACTGTAATCAATTCATCATTTACTGATAATAAGGCTAAAACTGATGGTGGAGCAGTTTACTTCGATAAGGGAATATTGTCTATAAACAACTCATTATTCCAGGATAATATAGTGGAAGAAGGAAAATCCAATAGTATTTACATTTATGATTCAAGCATTAACCTAAAAGATTCATACTTTAATAATCCAACAGACAGCATATACGGAGTATTTATTAACAACACCACCATTAAAAACACAACCCTCAATAATGATAAAGTTAATCTAAACAATACCGATTACATGACAGCAACAACATTTCAGGGAAAAAAACTGGAAATTATTAACCAGACATATGTTGATGAAATACCATCAAGTTATGATCTTAGAGACTACGCGTTGGTAACACCAGTAAAACTCCAAGGTAAAAAAGGTGCATGTTCAGCATTTGCCGCAACATCTGCAATAGAATCCGCACTTCTCAAACAAACAAACACAGAATATGACTTATCAGAAAACAACATACATTCAAACTCCCTGATGTACTTCAAATATGCGGTAAATTACCAGGCAGAAGCTTTAAATGCGTATTTAACAACTGGTAATGATTTAAGCTGGATAGGAGTTATACCAGAGATATATGATGAATATGATGAACTGGGAATGATATCAAAAATCGTTGATACTGAAGATAAAATACATCTGCAGGACATTATTATGATTATGTCTGATACACCCGATAGGGACATGTTAATCAAGGAAGCAATACTAAACTATGGTGCAGTAACAACAAGCATCAATGGAACCTTTGGTTCTGCTTACTGGAACCCTGAAAAAAAATCAATATATAATCCTGATGCAACCGATACAAACCATGCAGTGGCCATTGTTGGATGGGATGATAATTACAGCAGTAAAAACTTCCTGATAACACCACCAGGTGACGGTGCATGGATAATGAAAAACAGTTTTTTAAATAGTAATACTGATGATGGATACTTTTACATGTCTTATTATGACAAATCATTCCTCATACCTAATCCGGAAGATATCATACAAAAATGTGCAACAAGTTACGTGTTCAACAATACAATAAACTATAAAACAAACTATCAAACAGACATTACCGGATTATCTGCTTTTGGTTCTGATAACAAATACTACTCCAACATGTACACTGCCTATTATAATGAGTCATTGGCGGCTGTGGGAACATATTTTAATGAAAGTGGAGTGGACTATGAATTCAAAATATACGTAAACGATAAGCAGGTACTTACACAGAACGGTACCAGCAACTATCCAGGATACAAAACAATCATACTCAACAAGTACATCCCAGTAAAAGAGAAAGATAAATTTAGAGTAGAATTCAAAAGCAATAACATACCTTATCAGGCATATTCAAGACAGCGTTACATGGAAAACATGAGTTTTATAAGTGAAGATGGAGAAGAATGGGAAGATTTATATGAATACAATTATACTGCATGTCTTAAAGTATACACAGTAGAAACAGAAGAAAACGATACCAATAATACTAATGATACGCCAACACCACAACCTAAGCCAGCATCACAAAAAGAAAAACCAGTACCACATAAAACAACACAAAACAAAATAATAAAAACAAATAGCCATACGATAAGACTTGCAAATGATGGACAATCAGTATATACTGGAAATACACTGACACTAGAAGCACTTAACAGTATATTTGACCTTAACTTTACCAATGGACACCTGTTAGTATACCTGGATGGAGCATTAGTATTCAATGACACGACAACAGATGACCTATCCATGATAATACTTGAAATTCTGGACAAATACTTGGGAGAACATGAAATAAAAGTAGTCTTCACAGACAATGAAAATCATACAGACACACACAAGGAAAAAATTATAATAGAATAACATTCCCCAATAACTCACTTTTTACCTTATGTTCATAATCAATTAAATCCGACAGGTTTATTGACTGACTGTGTTTACTTGACTTATCACTTATCAAAGAAATTAGAAAGCTACTGTCTAAAAATATCAATTATATATCACCACTTTGACTTCGTTTTTTTAACTTGACTGGATCAAATTCTTTTTCTGCAGTAGCCAAACCTACCAAATCCCTCAAACTTCTTTGTTTTTTAACATTAATAATGATATTATCACCTTCACTTTTCCATGTTACCTGATCTTCTTCAGTTATACCATGTTTTTCACGTATTTCTTTAGGAATATGTAATTGAAACCCTTTGAAAATATTAGTTGTAATCATTATAATCTCCATATATAACTTATAAAATTTTATAAATATATAGTTTATATAATCATAAAAATTTATATTTTTAAAAAGTATGATTTTCTAATAAACTGAATTATGAAAAATCATATAAAAAAAACTATTAAAACATGAAAATCCATAATATAACCCAATAAATTTTATCACCATAGGAGAAAATATAATCTTTAAAATACACCAACCTCCGGTTTTCCGAGATATGCCATGATGAAAATTAAATCATCAAAACCATACAATAGTATTACTAACTACCAATATAATTAATATGGACTCCAAGTGCCCAAAAATGGACTCTCAACAACTTCTTTTATTTTAATTTAACAACAAATAATTTTAATACTTAATGACATAACTATGAATTTGATTAAACAAATCTTAAAGAATTCTACAAGTGGACGGCAAATCCAAAAAAATGGACTGCAAATGGACTCTTAATATAAACAGTTAAAAACCAATACAAAACAAGTTCCAACCTATTTTGAAAAAATAAAAATGATAATGTGGTCCAATATTGATTTTAGTTAAAAATAAATAAAATTCTTTAATTTTGAACAAATATTATATATGATAAAATGTTAAATATTATTATAATTAGAAGAAGAGTGAACAAATAATTGTATACAAAGGTAATTTAATATGAAAATTGATGTTTTTATTAGTAGTAATCAGACCGAGTTTGCAGAAGAAAGAAAATTTCTTGTAGAAAATATTAGAAATGATCCTTCATTTAACGATTATTTCGAGCTTTATCTCTTTGAAGAGGATAGTGCTAAGTCAGTACCATCAGATAAAATATTTACCGATCAAGTGGAACATGCCGATATCTACATAGGACTAATTGGCAATAAATATGGATATGAATATACAAACGGATTATCTGCAACCGAATTTGAATTTAAAAGGTTTGATAATAAAAATTCAAATTCTTATTTTTTCGTTAAAATGGATGAAACGGCAGATGAGAAATCAAAAGAATTCTTTAATAGAATACGTGACTCAAAAAAGTACAAAAGATTTAAAACCAATGAAGAATTATTAGAAGAAGTAAAAACATCCCTTAGAGAGTGTATGATTAAAAATTCCAAGAATGAAGTTTTTGATTCAACAATTATTGAAGATTCAACAAGTGATGATGTAGATGAAAATGCGGTTAGATTATTTTATGAATCACTTAAAAATCAAAATATAAAAGATTTGTTCTCTAAAAGGAGTTATGACCAAATACTTGAATGTGTAGGGGCAGGTAAAATTGATTCAAAAGGAGTTTTCCATTTAAATCATGCGGGCGCATTATTTTTTGCTAAAGATATCAGTAAGTTTGATTTAGATTATGAAGTTAAAATGGTTAGATTTAATGGTGTTGATAGAAGAGCTATTATTGATCAACTAACAATTACCACTTCAGTATTCCTTCTCTTAAATAACTTTGAATTATTTTTTAATAAGAATACTAAAACAGGGACTGTAATTCGGGGATTAAAAAGTTATTCTGTACCAGAATATCCTATTGAAGCAGTAAGAGAAGCTTTTGTAAATGCAATTGCTCATAGAGACTATTCACTTAGGGACGACTGCATAACATTTTACATTTATGATGATCGCATATTAGTTAGTAGCCCCGGAGGCTTGCCATACCCGTTAACAATCGAAGATTTAAAATTAGAAGTAAATACAAAACATAGAAACAAAACAATATGCCAACTATTTAAATACACAAAATATATGGAACACTTTGGAACGGGTATCACCCGTATGAAATGTGAAATGAAAGAAAGTGGATTACCTCTTCCAGAATTCTATGATGGAAACTATTTCAAAGTAATCTTAAGAGGACCTAATGGAAAATTAATTGTTACAGAAAAACATTTACAAGAAAAAGCTATTGACTTAAGTAAATACAATCTAAATAAACGTCAACTTGAATCAGTTACATTAATGTTTAACGAAAATATCAAGTTCACATATAAAAGTTATTCTAAACACTTCGATGTTTCTCTAACTACTAGTAAAAGAGATTTGCAAGACATGGTTAATAAAAAATTAATTAAAAAATATGATGAAGACAATGTGAAAAAGTTTTCATCAAATGGACTCTGAGTGTCCAAAAATGGACTCTCAACAACTTCTTTTATTTTAATTTAACAACAAATAATTTTAATACTTAATGACATAACTATGAATTTGATTAAACAAATCATGAAGAATTCTACAAGTGGACGGCAAATCCCAAAAAATGGACTGCGAATGGACTCTTAATATAACCAGTTAAAAACCAATACAAAACAATCTTCAACCAATATTTCTAAAATAAAAACAGTACATTATACTTTCACTATTTTTAACCAAAAATATTTACAATATCATATTTTAAACAATTTTTATTTATGATAAAAAAAACATGATTTTTGTTAAATTGAAAAAAAATGAAAAAAGAAGAAAAAAAATGAGATAATAATTTTTAATACTTTCACATTTTTGTTTCAGTATACCTCTCAATAACGAAATAAATGTAAACAAAAAATTTTCACAAAAACACATTATAAGAACAAAAGTACCAATTAAATAATATTTAGTTCATATATAATAATCAAAGTATTATATATAAGAGATTGGTAAAAATGAAAAAAACATGTGAAATACTACTTTTAACAACACTGATAGTATTACTCGTAGGTGTTGTAAGTGCAACAGATGTATCAGAAGATACTACAACCACTACCACAATCAGTGATACAATAGAAGCAGTACAAGATACTCAAACCGTATCACAAACAGAAACACTAGCACAGGAAGTAAAAACAGATAATCAAATGTCTGATAAATGTCAAGACATAACGCTAAACGAAAGCACAACAAAAAATATCAACAAAAAAAAATTACAAGAAACAAACGTTAAAGGAGAACCGGAATACGCGTCCACATGGGACGATATTTCCAGCATAGTTTCATCTGCCCGAAAAAATACAACAATCATACTAAACAATACGGAAACATACGAAAACACGGGTACAATCCACTTATCTAAAAATATTGTTATCACTATTGATGGACAGGGAAACACGATAGACGGAAACCAAAAACAAGTATTTGAGATTGAAGTTCCAGCTTCTTTAGTTCTAAAAAACATCACCATTACAAACGCCAACTCATCTAAGGGAGCAATTTACAGCTACGGAGGAACAGTAAACATCATAAACACTACACTAAGCAACAACAACGCAAGAGATACTGCAAGCTTTGATGGTGGAGGAGCAATAAACAACTACAGAGGAATAGTAAACATCACCAACAGTACACTAAACAACAACACCGCAACAGCAATTTCTCTCCATGAAGGTGGAGGAGCAATATACAACTACAATGGAACATTAATCATCACCAATACCACACTAAACAACAATCATGTAACAGGAACTAACAATATTGATAGTGGAGGAGTAATAAACAACTACAGAGGAACAGTAAACATCACCAACAGTACACTAAACAACAACACTGCAACACAAGGAGGAACAATATTCAACTACGGAGGAACAGTAAACATCGCCCACAGTACACTAAACAACAACACTGCAACGCGAGGAGGAGCAATATACAACATCAACAATGGAATAATAACTATCACCTACAACACCAACATATACTGCAATCATGCAACAGGAACTAACAACTATGATGGTGGAGGAGCAATATACAACATCAACAATGGAACATTAACTATCACAGACAACACCAACATATACAACAACACTGCAACAAGATATGGAGGAGCAATATACAACAATGGAACATTAACTATCACAGACAACACCAACATATACAACAACACTGCAACAAGATATGGAGGAGCAATATACAACATCAACAATGGAACATTAACCATCACAGACAACACCAACATATACAACAACACTGCAACACAAGGAGGATCAATATACAACTACGAGGGAAGATTAAACATCACCAGTACCACACTAAGCAACAACACCGCAACAGATGGAGGAGCAATATACAACTACGAGGGAACAGTAAACATCACCAACAGTACACTAAACAACAACACTGCAACAAGATATGGGGGAGCAATATACAACCAGGAAGGAATACTAGTCATCAAATACAATGCTATGCTAAACAACACTGCAAGATATGGAGGAGCAATATACAATGTTGGTCGATATGGGGGTAATGCTTTTTATAATGTGTCCAGTTCGGATTTTACGGAAAATCATGCAAGTCGAGGTGCTGCAATATATTGTGAAAATAGTTATATTAATAGTAATATAACCTTTAATAATTTTACAAGAAATACTGCAGATAATAATGAAACACTCTGTCTTTCATTGACAGAAAGTGTAAAGAACAATACTTATAATTCAACTGACATTTCACTAGCAACAAATAATTTAATCGTTGACCGTGAAGTATTCCACTATGGGGAAAAAATAGAATTAGATATTAACATTGAACTAACATCTTCTACAAATTATGATATGGATATCATGGAAAAACTCAATAAAACGCTTTACATAAACAATACAGAAAACATAACAACAAATTCTGCCAAATATACTCTATCCAATTTAAATGTTGGGGAATACACGGCATACTATACAACATGTAATCAGGAATCAAACAAGGTATATTTCAAGGTCATAGACAACTCAAAAATAACAACCGATAAAGAAACCTATGATTACTACGAGGGCATAAACAATAAAATAACACTAAACATCACAGATGAAAGTAAAGAAAAAGGAACAATATTTGTAAATGTAAAAGATGGAGAAGAATACACCCAATTATTCAGTTATTTCAATATGGAAGATAAATCCACCATATCAACTGAAGCATTAAAAGAGACATTAGAAAACATTTACACTAACTTAAACAAATCATATACAATAAAGCTAACATACACCAGCAATAGTGCTTACATTAATCAAAGTTCAATAGAGTTCACATTTAACATGATAAAAGAAATAAACAAAACATGCATAATAACCATCGACACCATACCAGACATAAAATTCAACGACAACCTAACAATATACGGCAAACTAATAAACAC
>MVAA01000037.1 GCA_003266105.1 Methanosphaera sp. rholeuAM6 | reverse complement strand
GAATGTGACACACTTTTTACTTCTTATTGAATTGAATTGTCTTGTATTTAAATCAATTCTCCGGTAATTATATAAAAACTCGTTTATATAGGATATCCTGCATGATTTAACAATTGACTTTACGTGAAAGAAAACATCCTCAAACAATCCGTTTTCATCAAAGTGGATATCGTTTTCTTCCAGAAAGGTTCGTCTATGTAATTTAGTGCAGACAATCTGATAATTGTTCATTATCAAATCAGGATGCTCAGTGTAATTAAAACTCCCCTCTATTGATTCGGGATAGTATACTCTTGCTTTCGTAACATTTTCAGGCAAATGTTCAAGTGCATTAAATAAAACCAGATCAGATTCATTGACTATGGCATCATCATATGCTTTTTCCAAGGCATCCTCTTCTATCCAGTCATCGGCATCAATGAATGCAACATATTCACCAACCGATTCCTTTAATCCCCTGTTTCTTGCAGATCCAGGACCTGAATTTTCCTGTGAGAATGTTCTTATACGTNNCATCAACACAGATTATTTCAATATCCTTCAGTGACTGACTTATTAATGAATCCAAACATTCCTTCAAATATTGCTGCTTGTTAAAAACAGGTACTATAACTGAAATTTTTATTGACGACACTACAAACACCCCTTTTTTAATTAAGATTATTCTGCAATTAAGATAATTATTTGATTAATGTTAAAACTGATGGTATTCAAGTACAAAGTATGTTATAATCTACTTTAATTAATATTTAAACATTGCTATAGCAACGATGGATAAGCCTAATTATTCATGGCCACATCTTTTTGAGAAATGAAATAACTTAAGCGATTAGCCGCATACCCTGATTTGAGAAAAAGAATTAAATTAGCATATTCCAATTATGAAAAAAGTTTTATAAAATCAAAAACAAAGAAGTAATTATTACACTTTTATTAAGGAGAGAATTTTTATTATATTAGATTTTATTAAAGAGGATACCCATATCAGGACACCAATGGATTCAATGTCATACAGATTCGAATCCAATTCCAAAAAATTCACTATAGACTTTGAAGTTTCTGGAATAGTAAAAGGTTATTTCCCACATACTGGTTTAACAGCCAGAGAAGGTATATGTGTATTATATAGACGTGTTGGAGAACAACAATGGTTCAACATTGATTGTAATTCCAGTTTAACAAAATTCACTGTGATGATGAGCCATTTTGTTAAAAAGGATGAATTGTATGAGGTTTTAATTTATGGTCCTATAATCAGTCACCTGTCCAAATTACAAGTTGAAGTATCGGATGATGATTATGCTTCAATAGTAAACATATTGCCTGAAAAAACCATGTTAGTCGCTGGAGGATCCAATAGTCATGGAATAGGATGCACAACAACAGGATTCATGTTTTCCAACATTATTGAGAGAAAATTTGATGCTGAAGTTTACCATACAACATTTCATGATAAAAACTATTTGGAAAAGATTTATGATTATTATAAAAATTCTAATCCTCCCGTTGTTGATATATGTATCCTTGAATTAGATTATTTCAGCCAAAACGAGTCCGTTGTAGAAGAAATTTTACCTGAAGTGATTTCACTGATGAAGAAACGCTGCAAACATATTATTGGATGGTATACCATTCCCAGCATTAAATCATTCAAGAAAATCATTGCCAACAACATCATAAACAAGTTTATTGATAATGATGAAATTGAAGTTATTGATATGTCATACCTTTATGATGAAAATTACAGACATATGTGTACCTTTAACAATTATTACATCAATGATGCAGGCAATATCTTAATATACAAGGAAATCGAAAAAAGCATTAGGAGATTGGCAAAATGGAGTATTTAAAGTCTATAGATGATCCGTTAACAAAAATAAATGAAAACAACATCATCTATTTCGATTTGTTTGACTATCCTGATTTGGTCTTTGGCAATCCGTTTCAAACAGACAAGGTAAATTTCTGCAAATATGATGAGAATGTTCAAAAAGAGATGGAAGAAGAAGGCGGATTTGTTCACAAAACCATGCAACAGTTCAAAAGTTGTACATGCGGTAACAGAATTCGATTCAAAACCACATCCAGACGTCTAATACTTAAAGTGGAATTTTCAGAACCTTATTATCATAAGAATATGCTATTGTATAACAGTTCAGGATTTGACGTATATATCATTGACGATGATGGAAAGTATCATAACTATTCACTGATAGCAACCAAGGAAGGAATACGTACATTTGCAAAATATATTGCCATACCACCGAACAGTTCCGTCTGCATATTCCTGCCGAATTACTGTTCAATCAAAAGGATGCTTATCGGTCTGGACAACGGTTCCAAAATATATAAGCTTAAGTATCCCAAGGCCAACGAGTTGCCAATACTGTTCTACGGCAACAGTATTACTCAGGGTGCTTCTGCAAGTAAAAGCGGAAACAGTTTCCCGAATATTGTCAGCAGAAAACTTGATAATGACATTATAAATCTGTCCATGGTTACATGTTGTAGAGGAACTCCAAAAACAGCCGAAATGATTGGTAACATAAAATGTAAGGCAATAGTTATTGACTATTCCCGTTATGCTCCAAATATCGAATTTCTCAGGAATACTCATGAAAAGTTTTATAGAAAAATCAGGGAAAAACATCCGGACATAAAAATCATTATTATGACCGCCGCTTCCTTCAATGAGTGGAAAGAGTATGTGGCCTATGATGAGGTTATTATTCAAACCTATGAAAATGCTATTGCAAGGGGAGAAAATACTTTACTATTAAATCAGTCCGAACTATTCGATTATGAGGATTATGATTTGGTTTCTATTGATATAGGCCATTATACGGATTATGGAATGTACAAAATTGCTGATAAGCTCTGTGAGTTACTAACATTATAAAGCTGTTAACATTACTTTACTTATCCCCCTTTATAATCTGATTCAATAACAATTCTCTTAAAAATCTTTTTTTTACCGTATTTTCAGAACATCCGACTAGAATCTTTCAATCAGATCACATATTGTTTTTGCCACAACGTTCATGGCATAATCAGTATAGTGTGTGGAATCTATGGCAATCATGTCATATTCGTCATCATCAAAGAGTTCTTTCTGATATACCAAATCAGTGTCTTCACCATTACTTATTGCATTAAAGCACGTTTCCGTTACTATCTCGTCAAAAACATCATAGTCGAACCAATGGTTGAAGCTTTGGGATGTCATTAAAATTATATGCTTGTCCGGATGATGCTCTCTGACCCTTTTATAAAAGCGTTCATGCGTTTTCTTGAATACATCAATATTATATGCATTCCTTGTGTAATCAATGACAATCGTATGACAGTTGATTTGTCCAATAAGATCAGCCATCGTATCGGTTCCACGACAACAGGCCGAACATGAAATATTTATTATATCCCTGTTAAGGATTTTACTTACCAGATTTGGAAAGCTGTTTCCACTGTGTGATGCGGCTGCTCCCTGTGTAACTGAATTTCCATAAAACAGTACGGGAACTCGTTTTTTTGGTGGATACGGCAATGTCACAACAGTACTGCCTTCATCTATACCCATATAAAGCTCTTCTATTGTATTATAATTCGGTAGGAAAATACATAACTGTCCATTATATGGCACGTCAATCATTTCGGCAAAGAGATCATGACCGTCTGAAGGGGCAAATACGGTTCTGTGAACATATTCTTCCCCTACAACACCATAAACGTCAAATCCAAAGGATCCCCAGTTAACCATTTTAAGGTAACCCCATTTTCTTTTGAATTTTACCTTAAAGATTAATCTTTTGGAATTGGTTTTGAAGCGAAGGCGTACTCCACAGGATGAGCTGTTTAAATTGTTCATTTCACTAACTGCACCCTGACCGAATTGACTTATTTCATCACGGGCTTTCTTTGGATATTTACAGAAATCAAGATGTTTGCCTGTGAAATTGGTTGTTCCATAAAAGAGTTCCGGATGTTCAAACAAATCCATGTACTCTATGTTAACTTCATTAATTGTCTTTAACGAATCGTGTATATCGGTTAAATATTCCATTTTCTATAAACCCCTTATTATTTCTGAAAGTTTCCTGTAAATCATCATATTTCCTGAATCGTTTATGAAATTGCCGCTATATGTGCATATGTCAGAATATTCCTTATCATATAAAAAGGACAAATCTTCAAATACAAGATTATCAACCGGCGTGTCTTCAATGATATCCTGTACCAGGTCCTTTTTGTATTCCCTGTATGGTGGAACACAAATCCATGCTATTACATGTTTACAGCGTTTGCTCATATATTCAATATCTTTTTGAAGATAAAGTTTGGTTATTTTATCGTCCTGATTTGAATATTCCAACTCCAGAATACCCACATCATATTCCTTTTCGATTGTATTTTTCTTAAAGTAATCATGTACATGGTTTAAATAGTTTTTATCGTTGAACGTTATGTTGTCTACCGATGCATTTAACTTTCGGCACAATATGCTTGGAAATATTGAGGCCGGTGTTGTGCAGCCTATACCCAGACTGGTTAATCCGCCGCATACCAGAAATTTTTTATCAAATGAGTTTTCTATTATTTCAATGTTCGTGTTTTCGGGAGTTTCAATTTCCATCGATTCAATCTGACTTAATACCGGACCATAAATCATTATTTCATATTCCTCATCAGGATGTACTAGATGGTGCATATAAACTGTTGTGTCAAATCGTTCGGTGTATGCTTCAACGTTGTACCATGTTCTTTCATTTGAATTGTCGTCAGGATTTTCCTGTACTTTTCTGAAGAGTACCATTATCCCCTCTCTTAATGATATTCCCATATGCGGATAATTTCCTGCACTTTTATTGTTTACTGAAAAGTTTATCTTAAATTTCTGTGCATCAGTTTTGAATTTAAAAACTTTAGGATTTGATAGGTTTGTTTTTACTTCTTCTGTCAATAGGTTTAAAGCCATTAATAATCCCCCATACCCATTATATAATTATTTTAGCCTGTTCTTTAAATATCTGAACGGTTTGCTGATTCTCCAAATAAATGAATTGGTTATTTTATGATTCAATTCTTTTTCTTTCTCATATTCATTATGCAAATCCTGATTTATTTTGGATAACTCGTTGTTTCTTTTCTCCATTTTATCCATGTAATCAGAATATACTCCTGTTTTATCCGTTATGTTGTTTAAATCATTGCTTAAGTCCGATATTTCTTTCAGATATGTTTTGTTTTTTCTTTCGAGATATCTGTTTTCAATCTCTTCTTCATAATTGTATAGTGCCAAATCCAACTCTTCTGCATTGTTTGCCGTGATGATTAAATTCAGCAAGTATTTGTTTTTTGGTTCCAGTACCTCCTGCAGGAAGTCATAGAGGTCTTCTGTTTTTATCCAATGAACAATATTCTTCTGTAACTCTTCAAAGTATATCTGCTTGTATTCATCCTTAATCTTTTTAAAACGTAGAATTCCCAGAAATATTTTCCTGTTATATAATCTTCGCTTGAATGTGTCATCCAGTACCCCGTAATGTTTAATCACGTCTATTATCATTGAATTGATGATTATGGAATCAACAAATCTCTTATCTCCTGCTTTTGTGGATGAGGCATCATGCCATCTTCGTGTAAATAAAAATTCCTTAAGGAAATATATTCTCTTGGCCGACAGTAAGCATTCCCAAAAGAATATGTTGTCTTCAAATATTAATCCTTCTGGGAAATGAAGACCAAATCTGCGGATAAATTTTTTATTATACAATTTTGTCCATGGAGTAACTGCCATATTGAAAGCCAGCTCACCTACATCATCAAAATTAAAAATATTGTCGCCTACATGATTTGCCAACATGTCCATACTGTAGAATTCACTTTCATAATATTCGCCGGTTGAATCATCATAATTGATTGCCTTAAACAATACAAAATCCACATTATTTTCTTCAGCAGCATTAAATGATTTTTCTAAAGCTTCAAGATCCAACGTGTCATCGGAGTCCATTAAGAAGAGGTATTTACCTCTTGCCATATCGATTCCCCTGTTGGTTGCAACGGCATGTCCTGCATTTTCCTGTGTTATAACCTTTATTCTTCTATCTTTTTTTGCAAATTCTTCTATTATGTCTAAAGAATTATCGGTAGAACCGTCATTGATGCATATTATTTCAATGTTTCTTAATGTCTGATTGACAATGCTGTTAAGACATTCGGTTAAATAGGATTCAACATTGTATATTGGAATAACTACAGAAACATGAACCATTTTGTTACAACCCCCCCACGTTTGATTTTTTTTGATTATTTACCTAGATTTAATTTGTTTGCCAGTTTTAAACTGTTTGATGACAAGAGACTTTCGTTGAACTGCTTGACTGAATCGTATTTTTCCTCTAGATTATTCTTTTCATTGTTTAATTTGCTTTTCTGAGATTTGTTATTGTACATATCACGTAACAATTCAAATTCTATGTATTTTGAAGATATCAGGATTTGTTCAATGATTTTCCTGTTTCGAAAACTTAATTTGTTTATTATTGTTTCATAATCATGGTCGTATAACTGATTTAAGACAAATCTTAGGAATAGGAAGCTTTTATCTCTTCTTTCACCAAGTGATTTCCAAAAGTTTTCATACATTACATTGAATAAATGATTATAATCCAATTTTTTTACCAAATTGTCACTTTTCATCTTATTTGCATATGTACGTCTGATATTATCGTATTCAAAGCTGTTTGTTGCTATCAGGAATTGTTCAAGCATCTTTTTATATGTGTAGCTTAAAGATGATGTGATATCTTCGGCATATTTCGGATTGCCTACGTAACTTAACAAATCCTTTTTCAATTCATTGAAAAACGTTTCCTTGTACTCGTTTTTTATCTTCTTGTATCTCATCATATTGTTTTTTATTTTAAAGTCCCATAGATTTTTCTTGAAATTGTCGTATTCGTTGTGTTTTTCAAATGTTTCAATGACCAGATTCGTTACGCCAATTGAACTGAGAAATCTAAGATCTCCTGCTGTTGTGGATGATGTTGAGTACCATCTTCTGATAAAGAGGAATTCATTTAAAAAGCATATTCTTTCAGCGGTTAATAGGGCATCGTAGAAGAATACGTTGTCTTCAAAGATTAGTCCTTCGGGAAAGATTATGTTGTTGTCTACTATAAACTCCCGTTTATACAGTTTGCTCCATGGTGTAACACTCATTTCAAATATGAGGTCTCCCAAATCCCTGTAATTAAATACTTCGTCGCCTACTTTATTGTATACCTTATCCATTGAGTATACTTCCGTTTCATAATATTCATCGTCGGAATTATTGTAGTTTATGGCCTTAAATATTACAAAGTCAACATCCTTTTCTTCGGCACGGTTGTATGACAATTCAAGAGCATTCAATTCAAGAACATCATCGGAATCCATACAGAATAAGTATTTGCCTGTAGCCATGCTTATTCCCTTGTTTGTTGCAACAGCATGTCCACCATTTTCCTGTGAGAATACTTTCATACGTGAATCCTTTTTAGCATATTCTTCGAGTATTTCTAGTGAATTGTCTTTTGAACCGTCATTGATACATATTATTTCTATGTCCTTAAAGGTCTGGTTTATTAAACTATCCAAACAATCCGACAGATAGTTTTCAACGTTATAAACTGGAACTACAACTGATATTGCTACCATACGCAATCACTTACCCCTTTATTTCAAATGATGTTTTATGTCCCTTAGGAATTTAGTATATTTCCAAGCATTTGAAGATAGTATTTCATTGTTGGATTTTTCTAGTTTACTTATTTCATCAGAGAGCTTATCCATGTCATCTTTTATTTCTTCATATTCCTTCTGTTCCTTGTTATGCCTATCATTAATTTGAGAGTAGGATTTCTGTATGAACACTTCATCATCCTTGACTTTTTCCAGATTGTTGTTGTATTCTATTATCTTATCCAATTCTATGAATTCATTGTTTGTTAATGTTGTGTTTATAAATTCTTCCTTCTGTTCAAGCAATTTATCAATATCTACAGTGGTATCTGATTTTTCTGACGGTCTGAGTATTGACAGGTAGGAATATGGATACGTGTCCTTTCTGAAGTACTGGTCTATGTCCGGGAAAACCTCGAATAATATTTTCACATATTCGTCATCATGATTTCTTTCCTTGATTTTGAGAATTGATATGAAGGTTTCCTTGTAGTCATCGGACATTTGTGTAAAATTGTTTGCATCCAGAACGTCAAATGATTGCTTGTAATGCATCAGATAATCTCTTTTTTTGTCTGTTGTGTTTATTTTATCGTTGGATTGTCCTGTTGCATTGTAATAGTATCCGTACAGGTTGGTGTTTACTGCGTATATCTTATCTATTTTCGTTAAAATTTCAGAAAGAAATACCGGATCCTGACCTCTTAGCAGGTCGGGAAACCTGATATTGTTTTCATTCAGGAAGCTTGTTTTAAAGATGTTCTTATAGAATGCCCATGGAATTCCATAGTCTTCAGGCTGCACTTCACTTTCATCAGAGAAGAACATGTAATTTCCGGATGCATAGTTGAAGTTTTCCTCAAGTTCATCATCATTGTTTACACGTAGGAGATTTCCTCCTATCATGTCTGCATTGTTTTTTGCTCCGTAATTGTACATTTTCTCAAGGGCGTCTTCATCGACAAATATGTCGTCAGCATCAAGGAATGCCACATATTCCCCTTCAGCATTGTCAATTCCATTGTTTCTTGCTTTACCTGATCCACTATTTTCCTGTTGAATTATGTTTATTGCATCATTTTGCTTTTTTAACTCTTCAAGAATTTGTACTGAATTGTCTGTGGAGCCGTCATCTACACAAACAATTTCCACATCTTTGAATGTCTGTTTGTAAACACTATCTATTGCTCGTTTAATAAATTGTTCTGCATTGTAAACGGGCATAACTACTGAAATTTTAACCATGATATCTCTCTTTTCATATTTAATGATTGACATATTTCTTTATACCTTTTTGAGTATCAACCTGTTTAATGGCAAATACTCTTAAAAAGAAAAAGATATAATCCTAAAAATGTTTATGTTTTTTTAAATATATGTTTTTTTTGTTAGAATGAATAATCCCACACTTTACTATGTTTAAATGGGGGTAATGAAAATCTATTTTTAATTCTTTATCGCTTGTGGTTAAATAATCCCAAAATGATTATATTAGAGAGAATACAAAGATATTATTATCTTAATTCATTGAATTTAAAAATAATCTTAAAGATTAAAATCATTAAATAACATTCATTATTTTTAATTTTTTAACGTAATGGTGAAAGAATGGACAAGGACAATTTTAAAATAAATTATGTTTCAAATTCAAATGGCAAGATAGGTAAAGATGAGATATACGATATCGTAAATAACATTACCTTTTATGAGGATTTACAGCAAGACAATGGAACCCTTGCAGACCATAATGACTGTTGGAGCAATTTAGAATTCTTTAGTCGTGAAAATGAGTACACACGTTTATCCAACAAATCTGATGATATTGCACTTCCATTTTTATTAAATGAAGAAGATGATAGGTTAATATTACCTGATAAAAGATTTGTACTGGAATTTAAATATATTGAAAATTTCAATTCAACACTACGTTTTGCAAATCTGAAAGAAAAATACATAAACATAGACATTTATGATTTACACTTATCCCCTAATGACATGGTTAAAATAGAATACAATTCCGGTGATATCAGCATCTATCAAAACAATAAACTAATCGACAAGAAATATTTCGTAATCAACAATAATCACGGATACATCACATGGAGACTTCCACAGGGAGCATACATTAAATTCAGCAATTTCAGATTATACACGCAGGAAACATCGTTTAAGGAGATGATAAATGATTATGTAGGCCTCAGCAATGAATGTTCAATATTATCCAACAGACTGGATTCATTAGAAAAAAGATACAAGGACTTTGAAACCGACTCCAAAAAACGATTGGAAGCTTCAAACTTTTTATTCAATAATCTTTACCTGGATTATGATCTAAAAGCTAAAGGAATACTTAAGGATATGCAATTGCTGTGCATTGAACTGTTGGAATTTGTAAACAATATCTGTAAAAAGTACGGCCTTGAATGGTGGCTTGACTATGGAAATTTACTTGGTGCCGTAAGACACAACAATTTCATTCCATGGGACGATGATGTTGACATAGGTATGATGAGAAAAGACTATGACAAATTCAACAGTGTTCTTAAAAAGGAAATAGCAATGAACGGATTAAGTGACTTGCTTAGTGTCAGCTACAGAAAACGTACAATTGATAAAAATAAGGTGAACGCATTCATACAGATTTTCATCATGCACAGAACAGAAAATCATGGAAACACAATATTTGCAGGCGTTGACATATTCCCGTATGATTATTTGGAAGACTATGATAAGGATAACCTTGATGACGTTTATGAAGATGTTAAAAACAAGTTTTACCGTTCCCTTGTTGATGGTCCCGACTTTAAGAAAATATATATGGGTAAGGATTCCCAAACAATCCTGAAAGATTATTATAACAATTTAAATCTGAAAATGGACAAAGCACATTATATTATTCCTGGCGTGGAAGGTTCCTGTGGTCCGCACAATTTATATAAACTAATGGTGCTGGATTATGATACCGTATTCCCATTGAAAGAGATTCAGTATGATGAAAAAGTATTCCCTTGTCCAAACAACTGTGATGAATATCTTAAATCCATTTATGGAGAATATATGAACATTCCACCAAAAATCCGTACACACGGTAGAGCAAATAGGTTCAGATATTACTTTGGAATTGATGAAACATTTAAGGAAGATTGCAAGCTTCTAAAAGACATAAACAATAACTTCAAATAATCCTCCCCAATAATCTAAAATACATGTATTAAAGGTGTTAAAATGGAACAATTAGTTGATTTGATATTAACATGTGATATTTCCGAACTGAATAAGATGGAATTTCCCATAAACCAAAGATTTGGTCTTAAAGTCAAATCCAAAGGAGTGGAACATGAGTTCGTATTGAATATTAAGGACAACTCCGACAAATTGCTGGTTATTGGTGCGGGCTTTATTGCAAAGGATAAAATAGAAACCTTCAGAAACAGACCGGTTTTCAGTAGAATTTCTTGGAAATTTACTCAGTCAACCCTATACTATAATGATTCAACAAGAAAGATTGACAACGTTGATTTACGTGGTGGATGGGGAATTGGAACGTTAGACGACTGGTACCTTGAGGATATTGCAGAAATTGTGAAAATAATCGCCGATAAAATCTACGAATATAATGCAAACAACAGATATAAGAATCTGATGTTCTACGGCAGTTCCATGGGTGGATTCATGTCCATAATACTGGCAACTCTGGTTAAGAATTCCGTGGCAATAGCCGAAATTCCACAATTGGAATTAAGGGATATGCGTACCAACTGGCCACCACTCAAGGAACAGTTATTCAACGGATTTACCGATGAGGAAATTGAAGAATATTCCTATCGCTTAAATGTGATGGATCTTATAAAGAGGGAAAAATACATTCCTAACGCTTACCTATTACTGGACTGCAGCAGTGCAAATGACTTTAATAAACAGTACAAGCCATTCTTTGACAGGTTGGGTGAACTGCCATACGTTGAAAACAACAATTACAACAAAATCAGGATAAGAATTGAAGGAAAAAATGAGGGACATCATCAAATGTCCCAGATGAACCTTCTTGATGCAATAGGTAATGTTGAACTAATAATGGATGCCGAAAAGGGAAAATCATTGCCTGCAAGAAACACGGAAGTTAATGAAGAGTTTAATCAACTGTCCTCAACCCAACAGGAAATGCTGTTAAAGTATATAACAGGCAGAATCGACATAGTAAACTATGGTGAAAACAATTCCGTTGAATTACTCGAATCATCAGATGCCAAACTTGGATATAAGAAAATAGGTTGGATAGATCCAAGTGAAGGTTCAGGCATTACAACACAAAGTCTGGCAGGCAATCTTGATTTGACAGTTATGTGTAAAAACAAAGGAAAATTGACCATATCCCTTAGAAGCATGTACTATAAAGGCACAGACAACAACATATTTCCAATATACCTTGATTTCACAAGGTTCACCGTGAACAATAAGACAATAGTTGACAACAGTGAAGTTGTATGGCACAACAAGCCATACCGGTACACAAAGAAAGTTAAGGATAACGAAATTGTTAAACTTCACATCGAATGGTTGCCGTTCAATAAAGAAAGTTACTTTAAAAAATAGTATGTTTAATCTATTGAAGCAAAGAATAATCTAATACCATACTAACAGACAAATAAAATTAATATATTTAAATACAGTGATTTTACTTGAATACATCTATTCAAGTATCCTCTTAAACTTCAAATAAATCTAATTTTTCAATTCTTTTTATATTAATGTTAAATATTATGTAAAACGTTAAATTACCTAAAAAAAAGTTTTAAAAAGGTGGTTATGATATTGAGGAGATTACTTCTTCCAATGCTGTCTTGTTGTATGTTCCTTTTGAGAATAATCTGTATGTTTTGTTGTTTTTCTCGAAAAAGTAATACGTATGTATAGTGTCATTGTTTTCGTCTTTTAGTATAATGGCTTTTCCAGGTACTTGTGCTATTGTGAATGTTTTGTTCAATACTATGTCTGTGTCCTGGTATCTTTTGTACTGATCTTTCACATGTTTGTTAACTGTTCCATTGTCAAATTCCTTGATGGAAAGTTTTGTTTTATCATTGGAAAATGTTACTTCCGTTTCGTTATGGTTTGTTACTTCAAATCCTGCAGGTGCTGTTACTTTTGAAGTGCCGAAACTAATTTCTCCGGATAAGCTGGAATATGCCAAAAATCCTCCGACCACTACTACCAGCAGAGCTATTATTACTAATATTATTTTTTTATCCATGGTTTTACCTCCAGTTCTTGGACCGTTTAATATACCGTTTCTAATATTTCCTTTATTTCTTTTTCATTAAATATTATTGGGTTGTTATCCATTCTTCCCCCGGTAAATGTTAAATCAATTATGTTTTCTATATCCTCTCTTTTTACGTCAAACTCGGATAGTTTTAATACCTGAATATCTTTTGATACGTCATCTATCCAGCTTGTTATGTCATCTGCAGTTGTTGCTTTCCATGCATCAAGGAAAAGATCATAGTCTTCTATGTATTCCTTGTTTCTTTTTAGAACTTCCCCCAGTGTTAGGCTTACTGCCAGTCCGTGTGGTATTCCAAACAGTAGTGTTAATGGGTAGCTTATTGAGTGGCAGGCTGTTGTTCTTGTATTGGAGAATGCCAGTCCTGCAAAGAATGCTCCCATGTATACTTTTCGTCTGTATTCCTCGTTTGTCATATCTTCGAGTACTAGTGGCAGATATTCTACTATCATTGATATTGCATCACGTGAGAGTGTTTGTACTATTTTGTTTGTTGATACTGACCAGTATGCTTCGCATGCGTGTGAGAGTGCATCTAATGCTGTTGATAATGTTAGTTTTTTCGGAAGCGTTATTGTCAGTTCCGGTATGAGCCATGATTCTGTTGGGTAAAGGTAGTCTGCATCGATGGAATATTTTTTTGTGTTGTCATAGTCCCATACCGTTGCCCATTTGGTACAGTCTGATCCTGTTCCTGCTGTTGTTGATGATGCTATTATTGGGATAGGATTTGTGTTTTCAAGATATTTTTTTGATGTTATTATATCAACTACTTCTCCTATTGTTATTTCCCCATTGTCTGTGTATTCGTATAGTGATGATATTGCTTTTGCAAAGTCTATTGTTGTTCCTCCACCTATTGCTATTATCATGTTAGGTTTTTCCCTGATTTGTTTGAAGTAGTTGCTGATCAGGTGGGTGTCCAGGCTTGTCAGGCTTTCATCGAATAGTGTGAAGTTTTTTCCAAATTTATCTATTATTGGCTCCAAATCATTTGCCTGAATTAATCGTTTACTGGTTATTAAAACAATATTTTCTTCACTTGTCAGTTCATTTAATCGAAGCTTCATTTCATCTACTGTATATTCATAGAATTTTATAGGAACATTAAATACCCAATCCATATGTATCAATCCATTTTTTATTTATTCTTCTAATTTTTTCATAAACGCATTCTTGTTTTCTATAGGAGTTGTTGTCGGCCTACCCAAATCGCTTCTTGAACCAATACTGACATCAACAATTAACAATACCGGCCCATTATCCGATAAAAACTTTTCCAAGACACTTTCAAGTTCCTCTTTACCGGATGCATGATAAACATTAGTATAACCACAGTTAAGAGCCACTTCAGCAATGTTAATATCACCCATAATTGTTGGTAATCCACCAACAGTCTCATGAGCACAATTATTAAACAGGACATGATAATAATTACGAGGACTCTTTGAACCTACCAATGCCAATGAACCCATATGCATCAGAACGGCACCGTCACCATCAAAACAGAAAATTCTCTTATCCTTTTTATTAAGAGCAATTGACAGAGCTATCATGGAAGAATGACCCATGGAACCCACAGTCAAGAAGTCATTGCTATGTCCCTGTTGCTTTTCTTCACGGTACTCAAATAATTCACGTGACGCCTTACCTGTAGTTGAAACAATTATATCATCCAACGTTAAAGAGTCAATAACTGTTTTGATTGCATCCTCTCTACTAAGTGTATTTTCATTTGATTTTTTAGTTTTAAATGATTCAAAAGCACCCTTTGAAACTATGAAAGCAACACTTTGTCCGTTTGCCAATTTTTTGCTGAAATCACTATCAAAAAGTTGTTTAACTTCATCTATAGTTGTTTTCTCATCCAATATTTTATAATCAATATCCAAAAGTTCAAGCAAGTCAGGAGTAATTGCTCCCTGCTTAACGTGCTGTGGTTCATCCTTTACGCCAGGCTGTCCTCTCCAACCTACAACATATACTGTTGGAACATTATAGACATTAGGATCCGTTAATGAAGTTATGGGATTAACGGCATTGCCCAGACCCGAATTCTGCATATAGACAAGACCATACTTTCCAGTTGACAAATGATAACCCGTTGCAAGTGCTACGGCATTACCCTCATTCGGTGCAATAATATGCTTATCGCCAATACCATACTTGTCCTCTATAAAGTCACAGAATGCTTTAAGCTGAGAATCCGGAACTCCAGTATAAAAGCCTACACCACACTCTTGTAATAACTCTTCAAATTCATCTACTCTAATCATACGTATCAACTGTTTCTATTCATCAGGTATTAATGTCAAAATTTCCTTAATTGGAAGACATGCTTCGTCAACTTCATAACATCTGTTATTCTTAAGAATTGATTTTGCCGTTTCCATCATTGCAGGATAGGCACTTCTTATCAGTTGATTAGCATAAATAACAATGTTCACTCCACGTTTTGCAAATTCATCCTCATATACTTTGTTGAATGAGGTTGGAACAACGACCAATGGAACGTTAGGTGCAAATTCTCTGAATTTTTCACAAAACTCAAATATTTCATCAGGTTCCTTTTCACGACTGTGAATCATTATTCCATCAGCACCTGCATCAATAAATGCTTTTGCCCTCGTTAATGCATCATCCATCCCCTGTTTAAGTATCAGTGATTCTATTCTTGCAATTATCATGAAGTCATCGGTTGTCAATGCCTTTTTACCCGCACTGATTTTCTGGGAAAAATGCTCTATAGAATCCTGTGTCTGTTCAACCTCAGTACCGAAGAGGGAGTTTTTCTTAAGACCTATCTTATCCTCAATGATTACTGCACTTACACCAATTCTCTCCAAGGTTTTAACGTTGAATACGAAGTGTTCTATTTCTCCACCTGTATCGCCATCAAGAATTATTGGTTTTGTGGTAACTTCCATAATCTCATCTATCGTACGAAGACGGCTTGTCATGTCAACAAGTTCAATGTCAGGTTTTCCCTTTGCGGTACTGTCAGTTAGACTGGACAGCCACATTGCATCAAATGACTCTATTTCATCATCCTTTTCTATCTTGGCATTTTCCACTACCAGTGCACTTAGACCATTGTGTGCCTCCATTGTCTTGACGATTGGCTTAAGGTTTAAGAGTTTTTTCAGTTTTGCTCTTCTTACCTCCGGCATGGAACTAGCACTTTTGACTGCTTCATTTAGCTTGTCAACGCTTACTCCATGGGTGTATGGAATTTCTATAAGTTCGCCACCCCACTCTTTTAGTGTTTCTATAACGTTTGTACGTGTGTTCTTGAGGTCATTGTTTACCCAGTCATCACCATGTACAACATAATCCGGTTTCAGAGCCTTAAGATTTTCCGTGTAGTCAAGCGTTCTTTGTGGAATAACCTCTTTTACTCCGGATATGTTCTGTATGATAAATGAACGTTCCTCATAGTCAAGTACTGGTAATCTTTTGTATGTTGCTATTACTTCATCGGTCAGCACTCCAACCGTCAGGTCACCATATTCACTTGCCTTTTTTATTAAGTTAATGTGTCCATGGTGGAGAATGTCCGCACTTATTGCCGTGTATACCTTTTTAGTCATCTTATTTCACCAAACCTGTTTTTATAGTTATTTAAATCTTCTACCGTGTCTATTTCTGAACAATAATATTCATTTATGTCTATTGCCTTAATTTTTATTTTATCCTCTAATAATGTATTTAATGATTCTTCTGCATATACATTTGTATTGTTATTTTCACAAAATCTCCTGATACTCTTTTTCCATGATATCCAATCGTTGTTTTTTAATTTATATAATGGTTGACATGCCATTGCATCTTCACCAAAGTAGTTGACACTTACCTTTTTAACATTGCCATCCTCTACCTTTGCCTTAAAGTCCTTCTGGGGAATGCTTGTCTGACTGTCCACAACCATACATGATTCATCACAGTTTAATAACATGTCTATTACTTCTTTATCATAAACCAGATCCCCATGCAGGAGAAATATGTCGTCGGTTATGTTATCTTCAACATAGTCCAATGATTTAATGTAGTTTGTTGAATCATAGACCGGATTGTATACGAATTTAAAGTTCACATCCGGAAACTCATTTTCAGCATATTCTTTGAGTACGCCTTCAAGATATCCTGTTGTTATGATGAATTCATCAATATCATAGTTCAACAGTGTATTAATGGATTTTGAGAATATTGTTTCCGTTTCATTAATGTTGACCATTGATTTTGGAACTTTTTCTGTTAATTTTCCCAATCTGGAGCCTATTCCAGAGTTAAGTAGTATTGCCTTCATAATATCACTTCATCAGCACATGATTTTTCCATAATTTAGAACTGGGATTCTATATCCTCATAATCCATTGTTCTTTCACAGTAATGACACCTTAATATGACAGGTTCCTTTGACTGAACGTAAAACTTGTCCTGAATGGGTTCATTGGAATTGCTGATGCAATTCGGATTACTGCATTTTACCACGTCAACAACTTCATCCGTTAATTGAACATTGAACTTGTTTACAATTTCATAGTTTCTTATGATGTTGACGGATGCCTGTGGAGCAAGAAGTACCAGTTTATCCACTTCTTCCTCGGACAGTTCTCTTCCTTCAATCTTTATGATGTCCTTCTTGCCCATATTTGATGATTCAACATTGATTGCTACCATTACCGGCGTTTCATCATCAGGTAAGTTAAGCATACTTAGAACATTGGCTGCCCTGTTTTGACTTATATGGTCAATAACCGTACCGTTTTTAATTGATTTTACCTTCAATTCCTTTTTTTCAGACATTGCTCCTTCACCCCTTTTTTTTATTCTAAATTGATTTTTCGTGTTTTTATTGCTTGTCCGACATTAAAGTCCATGATTTCATAACTGGACAACAGTGATTTTCCACAGGCCAAGAGTTCATCGTTCCTGTTTACTATCAGAACTTCATCGTTTCTTCTGATATTTTCATCACAGTCCAGTACAAACTTGTTGAATACTGATTTGCCCTTACGTGCAAAGGGTTCAGAATCCTCCGTAACAATTACTCGTGACTGTGGACTTTTTAAGTGTTCATGCAATCTTTTTGCTCCCAAATCGGATAGTATTAGGAATCCGTCACTTGCCCTCATGTTCACTATGTTTTTGTTATCTTCATAGACATGTCTTATTTTACCCGTTTTTCTGCTTTTTTCAATAAGTATCTGTTCCGGATTACTTCCAAAGAGTGCTTCACCAGACCCTTCACCAAACTGGTAGTCTGCAACTTGCCTTAACCTGTCAAAATCAGATATTTTTTCTTCAGGCAATGTTAACTCATTTTCCATTAATTGATAATCTTCCAAACCATATTGTCCCACTATTTTTCTGTGAATCAGAACATTATCATATTTTCTTGTGTAGTCACATATCACTTTCTTTATGAATTCTTTGGAATTCTCATCCAGTATGCTTGGAGATTCATTCTGGGCAAGAGGATAAAATTCATCCAATCCCAACGGGATAATACCGAAAGGAACGTCAACAACTGCAATATCACTGTCCGTGTAGTCGGTTATACTGGAATTTGTGTAGAATGTCGGAATCTTGCTTGTGTATTTTTTAATGTATTCCCTGTAGACGTATTTACTGTATGGTTTTCTGGTAGATGGTAATAGGATTATGCTCTTTTTCTTCTGTGCTGATTTTTCAATTTTTCTAAGATGTTTTGTAACTTCACTACGATTTAATGATTCATATCCCGTGTAGAAGAATGCTGATTTTTTACTGCTTGGATTTAATCTTTCCATATCCTCCCTGTATTCCTGTAATCTTCTTAGACCTTCCAACAGGAATGGATGTGATCTGCATCGAAGCTCAACCAGTTTCATAAGTTCACCGTCAACTATTGCCTGTCTGATTCTTCTTATCTCAGCAAAGCTTACATGAAGATTATGTTCGGCTATTAATTTTGCACGCTCTTCCTGTTTCATCTGTCGTAATTCTTCAACAGTATGTTCTGTACATACCTTACAGCTGCATGGCATTTCCACAAGATTTTCAAGCTTCAATGTNNCCATCAGGCATCATAAACCTGTCCTTATTGGCATATAATATGTATGCTGCACTGTCAAAGAGGTCACAGCCCATTGCAACTGCAAGTGCAAATACCATTGGATGACCTGCCCCCATCAGGTGTCTTGGCTTGTTTTCAGGCAATCCCCTCATAGAATACATCACCACGTCAACAAGATCAGCATACCTGTACATTTCCATCAACGGTACAACTGCTCCTATTGGGTATATGTCAGCATCAAACTGAGATATTTGTTCTGCACAGTATTGTCTGAGGTCTGTGAATGTTGATCCCTGAACAACACTGTTTAACAGGAGATTTTCCCGAACATTTACTGCTTCTTCTGCCCGTTCTATTGTAATTTCAAGGTCTTTTTCTGCTTCTTCTCGTTTCACGTAGGGTGCTGTTGGTATATCCAAGCTTGTTCCAATGTCTGTGCCTATTGCTTCCTGAAATTTAATTACTTCCTCATTAGTAATGTCAATATCACCATAGACAGACAATTGGAATGAACCAGAATCCGTTTCAATTGTTCCCGGAAAATCTATGAGTTCGTGCACGCCGTCATTCAATGCTTTTTGTTTAAGTTCCTCGTTTTTATAGATAATATACGAGTTTGTTATTACGATTTCTGCACCGAATTTCTTTACATCCAGTGTCTGTTTTCCAGGATGAACTACGGGCATCAGGTTTGGTGTTGTTACAGTACCATGAGGAGTTTTAAATGTTCCTATTCTTGCCATAGCATCCTTATATTTTATTTCAAAATCCACTATAAAACATCCGATAAAAATTTCTATTATATTATAACTTATGTTTTAAGTAAATGAAATATTTTTACTATTTATCACTTTTTAGAAGCATGATTTCCCAATGGAATATAAACAATTAAGTATACTCTAATTAAAATATAATAATAAGAGTGATTATAATGACTGAAGAGGAACATGACATTAATTTTGCATTAAATATCATTTTGGAAGAGAATAAAAAGTTAAATAATACTGTAAATGAACTTAAACAGAGTAATGCACAGTTAACTTCTGATTTTAATGAATATAAGAAGAATACTGATAAAATCCTAGATGGTTATTATGAAAATTTCAACAGATTGTTTTTGATGTATGAGATTACTCCTAAAGGTGCATTGAAGGGTACTCATGTAATGTGTCAGGAACTGTTGGATTTTGTCGTGAACATTTGTAACAAATATGATTTGCAGTATTGGTTGGATTTTGGAAATCTGCTGGGATGCATTAGACATGATGGGTTCATACCATGGGACGACGATATAGATATTGGAATGATGCGTAAGGATTTTAACGTTTTTTTAAAGGTAATCAAAAAGGAAATAAGTGACAACGGCCTGGAAGATTTAATAAGAGTCACCATCGATAAAAAATATCGTTATAAGGATAGGGAAAGCATTATTCCATTTATGCAAATAGCCTATTTCACTGACAGAAGTCATTTACTTGCCGGTCTTGACATTTTCATCTATGATTATGTTAAAGAAGAGATAGAAGATATGGATAAAATATTTTATGCTGAAAAACAGAAGTATCATAAGGTTATGTTAACAGAAACCAATCGTGAAAAGGCATTGCAGCCATACT
Source organism: Methanosphaera sp. rholeuAM6 (assembly GCA_003266105.1). GTDB lineage: Archaea > Methanobacteriota > Methanobacteria > Methanobacteriales > Methanobacteriaceae > Methanosphaera. The sequence goes on along the minus strand of MVAA01000037.1, from coordinate 12,813 downwards.
ATGAAAAAATGGGTGTTTGTCTTGAGGAGGAGGATTATATTATTCCTGCAATTGAAAATGTCCGAAGTAAATACAGTTATAAGTTTATGGTTTATGATAAAAATGATTTTTTCCCTCTTGAAAAGTTAAGCTTTAATGATACTTCATATTATTGTCCTAAAAATTATGACAGTTACCTTAAAACCATTTATGGAGATTATCATAACATTCCTAAGAGCTTGGGAAAACATCAAAGAGTATATAATCTTATGAAGGATAAACACGTTGAAGAATTGTTTGATACTCATATAAAGAAACTGCAGGATGTCAATATGACTTATAAAAGTAGATGATTGTCTGTGTGGATGATTTGTTCATCCACAACATCTTTTTTTTAACCTAAATTAAGGGATTGTTAACCATTTTAATGTATTTAATATAATCCCTAAAGGAATTGTAGGAATTCTTCAGGTTACCTTGATTACCATCCATATTTTTCAATAACTGTTTTAGATATGGATATTTATCGTTCAATGTTACAAATTCTATTTCCAGATTTATTATCTCATTGTTTGAACATTTTTTTGAGAAGACATATGGTTTATCGTGCCATACAAGATAATCCTTGGAAAATATGACATCATCATTGACTTTTAATTTCTTATAACATATGTATACTGGAATTCTTCTGTTGTTTTCATCCTTAAATGCGGATCCCCTGAGTTTTATATCCAGATTTCCATCATTAACACATTTTAACTGCAGTTTTAAACTGTTGTTTTCTGATGAAATGATACATCCCTGTCCTTCATCGTTTTTGAACCAGTCCGGATAATCCACATTAACCGTTTCATCAATATCCCCCAATACTTCAATGGAATTTTCGGTATCGCCAACATTTTTAATGTCTACCCTGCATTTTAACCATTTGTTGAAGTACATGTTTTTCTTGCTTGAAAACTTATTGTATGAAATTTTCTTACCTGTATATTCATCGTATAACCTTTGAATTCTTCTTCCGAATTCATCTGTCATGGTGTTGACAACAGGATTTAACATGTTTTTTCTTTTCTGCAGAAACATTATGTCATCAATTAATCCTAAAACTTCGTTTCTTGGCAATGCCCTGTGTCCAATGTATTTGCCGTCAAATCTGAAATGTATGTTACTGAAATTGTTATAATTGTATGGGAGACTGTCCTGATGGTTTAAAAAGACCTTGAACTGACTGTTCCAGTAAACTTCATCCGTACAGTCACAGACGATATATGAGTTTGGTATGGTTTTTTCCTTATTGATAAGGTCAACAATGCTTAGACGATGAGAATATTCCTTTATCTGTTCTTCTGTCAGACCTTTGAAAATGTTTCTTTTAAGGTTTTTCCAATAACCATCATCTGTAACGTTAAATTGTGGTTCATCAGCTATTGAGGTGGAATTTTTTAGCAGTACAGATAATACCATTGCCATGAATCCCCCCATTGAACTGCCATAGAAGAATATGTTACTGAACTCTTTTATGTTACTTTCTTCATAATTCGTGATGTTATATGATAATTCCACGATTATCTTTGCAATGTTTTCCAAGTGCCATGTTTCTGTAGTTCCTATTCCCCATCCACCGTTAAGGTTTTTAAAATCGTATCTTGTAGGATCGTTGTAGCATATCATGTTATACTGGCTTTCGTCAAACCATGAATGTCTGGAAAAAACAGGCTTTGACCTGTACTGTTCTTTCTGTTTACTGTTTAAGAATGAAGGACTTGATACAAGGATGTTTTCATAGCTGTTTACCTTTCTTACCAGGAATTCATAGTTGTTTCCATCCAATGTAATTATCAAACCCGTTTTTTCATTTTTCTTAAAAGTTATATTTTTTATTTCATCATATTCTATTGTAATGATTTTATCTGCTATATCTTCCATATTTTACATCCCACCTGCTTGTTATTCCAGTTATTTTATTAGTTTTTACAGTGATTAAACTATTAATATCATTTTTTTTTTGTTTTTATAAATATTATTTTTTCTTTAGATAATATTGTGTTAATATATCATTATGTTTTTCTATTGATAATTTGTTTAAGTAAATATTTTTGTTAGCAATTTCAAACTGTTGCTTATTGAGTGATGATTCCCTGTCAATCAATCGTTTTATTTCATTTAATATGTTAATTACTTCTTCTTCATTGCTTGAGTTTTCATTGGTTATTTCAGGGTTTTGCTTAAGTTTGCTGTTGTTTTCAAGAGTTTTATCCCACTTATCTTCTATTTTTTTATGAAAAACCTTGTTTTCTTGGCTAATATTTTCCAGCAATATTGATTTTTCCATTAAATGGATATTCATGTCTTCAACGTAGCTATTAACGTTTTTCATAACTTTGCTGTTATTTTCAAGTTTATCGGTTATCAATATCATTGAATGAAATAATTCATCATTTATTTTTCTCAAATCACTTATTTCATTTTTCATATCTGAAAACAATATTGTTAACTGCTTGTTCTCTTTTTCCTTATCGTCAAGAGCTTTTTTGAGCATTTCATTATTGTTTTTTTCGTTTTCATATAGGGATAATGTTGTTTCATAATTATTCTTATAATAATTGAAACTTTCACTTCTTGTTAATATAAATTCTTTGAATCTGCTTAGTACACCCATATTAACACCTATCACATTTTCTTTTTAAACTTCAGCCGTTTATAGCAACGTTTAACTTCTTCCCATCATAGTCACTGAAATTATCATCCAAAAATACCGTTTTTCTTCCATTTGTTTTTCTGATGATTTCTTCCTTATAATCTGCTTTCAATCTGTCACGATTAATTAGCTTAACGTTATGGTTCAGGTCATTGTACTGGTTGATGATTGTGTTTTCCTCAAACAGACACCCATCCAACAGCATGATTATTTCCATGTCTTCAAAGTCAATTTCCTGATTTTTGAGATTGGCCATGAAAGCGTTGATACTTTTCTTGTCGTAGGTATCTATTTTAAACACTATTGATACATCATAACTATCCTTTACAGTTTTATCTTGAATAACAATTCCGTTAAACTCATTTAAATCTTTTGAATTGACCAACAGGTTAAAAAACGTTTTGTTTGGCCGGTATAATTCTTTTTCAAAATCCTCTTTTATGCTATAACTGTTTACGTATTTATCAATATTTTCCTTCATCTTATGATAGTATTCTTCCTTATACTCGATTGGTATATCATAAAAACGACTTTTTAATGCACGCAGGAGATAATTCAACAGTTGACGCTTATATTCATCATAATAGCCCTCCTGCCTAAAGTAGCTCATCACCAAATCTGTTATGGAAATTATGTCCATTAACTTTTTATCCTGTGTGGTCATAACGGAATTGTCCCGTATACGTCGATTATAATAGTAATCATCAGTTATCATCATTCTTTTTGAATTGAACATTAACTTGAAAAAGAAGAGGTTGTCCTCGTGTATCAATCCTTCAGGAAATGTTATGTAATTATCTTTTAATACTGATGTTTTTATTAATTTGTTGCACGGACTGTTCGGTATCTTAAAGAGTTTATATTTGTCAAAGCTTCGGTAATCAAATACCTTATCAATGTATGAGTTTACAATAACCATTGAATAATAATCTGTTTTAAAGAATATTCCCGAATCTTGATTGTAATTGATTAATTTAAACATCAACACATCCAGATTATTTTTTGTTGCCTTATCATAGAGTTCTTCAATAGCATTTTCATCCAACCAGTCATCCGAATCCAGAAACAATACATATTCTCCTTTGGCAATACTTAATGCCTTGTTTCTGGAAAATCCTGCACCCACATTTTTTGTATTCTGCAGGATACGTAGTCTGTTGTCCTTCCATTTAAAGAATTCCAAAATTTCTCCAGAAGAATCAGTTGAACAGTCGTCAACACATATGATTTCAATTTCTGTTAATGTCTGATTTATCAAACTATTCAAGGAGTCATGCAGATACTCTTCAACATTATATACCGGCATGATTATTGATACTTTTACATTTGAATCCATATTAATCAACCAAAAATACTTCTAGCAAGTTTTATAAAATGAAAACGAAATTCATTTTATTTTTTATGCTCTAATATTTTAAGCAAAGCCTTTTTAGAAAGTTTCCTTTTTTCATAAGCATTTGCACGCCTATCTTCATCAATTCCATGACAAACATAATGCAATTCGGGACTTAAGAGTTTATACCAACAGAACTTGTCAACATCATTATTCTGATGAATATAGTAGTACCTGTTAAACCATGAGCTGTATTTGACTTTTTCGAACAGTTTTCTTGTAACTTCCCTTTCCTTTCTAGGAATTTTATACCTGATGTACATGCGGGAGAGCGGATTGGATATTAATCTGTTAAACAATGATTCATCCTGTTTATAACCTATGATCTCCTCCTTGTATAAATCAATCATGTCGTTGGATTCTTCATTATGTTTAAATGAATTTTTCGTTATATTGTGCAGTTTAAGATGTTCCTTTTTAAGATTGTCAAAATTGCTGTTGCTTTCTGCTAAAGCCTTTTGCAGCTCATAATTATACTCCTTTAACTGTGTGTTCTGTAGATGAATTTCATCAAATTCTCCTCCAACATAATCCAATTTGGATGATTTCTCATCGAACTGTTTGGTTAACTGATCATGTTCCCTTTTTAATGTTAATGTTTCAGAGTTTAAATCGTTATAACGTTTATTCCAAAACTCTTTTTGTAAAAATTTACTGTAAAAGACATCATTCAGGGTTGTTAACCTGTTTTGATAGTGCCTGATAAGCTCCAAATCATCAAATTCTGCGTTGCTTTCCAAACCAAAATCCTTTAATATCTCTTTTAAAGTAGTGGCTGAAGAACTAAATAATGTGATATCTGATTTATAATCAATTTCAAACGTGTTCATTATGCTTGATTTTTCGCACAATGCCCATATTTTCGTTTTACTACCAAGATAATCAGCATATTTTGAAGGCAAATAAGGATTTTTATCAAAAAAATTCTCAGTGATTGTGTCATTAACTATTAATACATCCATCAGGGTACATAAATTCAAAAATTCCAGGAAATCAACTGTTTGATTTATTATTATATGTTCCTCCAATGACGTGTTTGAAATCAAATCCTTTATCAACAAATCTTCGTTGGAAAATATGTGTATTTTTATTTTTTCCTTGATATCCTCTTCCAACATTTCAAATGCCAATATCACATGTTCCCAATGTCTTTTTCCATAGAATGTTCCAAAATAGCCAAAATTTACATAATCCTCATCCACATGATAATCCGATTCCATTATATGATAAAATTCCTCATCTAAAGTTGGATGTCTGCTGATTTTGCTTTTTCTGATTACGTAACTTTTCATATCGAAAGGAAATCGTTTTAACATTATTTGTCTTTGATTTTTGTTCGTGAAAACTATTTCATCTGCAAAAAGGAAAGGTAAATATTCAGTTAAGAAGTATCTGCTATCATATTTTGTTATAAGAGGAAAATCATAGGAGTTCTGTTGATTTAAATCCGAAATTTGCTTGTTAATTTTTTCCAGATATTCATCATCATTAAAAACAATTTCAGAATCCTTTCTTAGTTTATTATTTATGTCCACTCTCATAGGATCTGAAAATTCTGCAGTCCATTTGACATCGGGATGTTCAATCTTATAATCCAATGCAAGAAAATGTGAACCTAATGTCCAGGATCTACTGTATATCTTGTCATATTCCTTATCAAATGCATGTAATAGTTCCATTCCTTCTTTTCTGAATGTCTGAATACCATAGATTGTATCGGAATTTGATGAAACGATAAATTTTTCGTTTATAAAGTTTTTTATAAGTTTATAAAATGTTTCATCCTTTTTTAAGTCATAATCACCACAGATTACGTCAACTTTCTTTCCTGCAAGCATTATTCTTTTGGATAAAACCAGACCACTTGTATCCATAACAGGTGGAAATCTTCCTGTGATGATTAACTCATCAGTTTCTTCATCCAAAGGTGTTTTTAATGTTAAATCTTCATTAAAAAGTTTTTCTTGAATAAGTGTTTCTTTCATGTTCATTCCCCTATTTCATTGTATTTCCACATATTATCTAAATATTCCAGTTCATATAAGCTATTTGACTTTAATGTATTCAAATAAAAATTTTTGTAAACCTCGTTTGAATTTTCAAGTATTAATTCATGGATAGTCGGATTATCCGATATTTTTTCGAAGTAATCCTTCATTATTCTCCAATAATCCTCTTTATATTCCAACATCATCACATTATACCATCTTTTTACATATGAAACTATATAGTATGCAATTTCCTTTGGGAACTGGTGCATTATCTTATATTTTCTGAAAATATCCAATACAATAGCATTTATTTTAATTACATCATAGTAATTCTGTTTAAATAATGCTGTTGTTGAAGAGGAATGTCTTCTTCTTAGATATAAATGTTTTTTCAATAGGCTTATCTTATTTGCCGATAGCATACATTCCCAGTAGAAAGGATTGTCTTCAAAGAATATTCTCTCTGAAAAACGTATGTTTTCCAGTAAGCTTCGTTTATATATCTTTTGACACGGGCTGATTGATATTTGAAATATTAGTTTACCTAAATCCCTATAATTGAATATTTTTCCCTGATATTCATCAGATAAACATGAGATATTATAATAATCATCCTCATAGTACTGTCTTTCTTCAGAATAATTTTTTATTAGAAACATCAGCATGTCCAAATCGTACTCTTTAACCTTATCGTATAGAATTTGACATGCCCGTATATCCAACCAATCATCCGAATCAATAAACATCACATATTCCCCTTTAGCAATATCCAATGCCTTGTTTCTGGCAACACCCTGCCCCTGATTTTTTTGATTAAAAACTCTGATTCTTTTATCCTTTTTTTCATATTTTCTTAATATAGGGAGGGAATTATCGGTTGATCCATCATTTACACATATTATCTCAATATTCTTTAATGTCTGTCCAATTAAACTGTTCAAACATTCATCCAAATAATCTTCCACATTATATACTGGTATAATTATTGATATGTATGGCGTTTTTTCAAATTTCAGCAGATTAATTAGATGATGATTGGATATTTTTTCATACTCACTTAGTTTCAGTTGTAACTGGTGTCTTTCATCTTCCATTTCCTCTTTTATGGAATTAATATGATTTAACTGTTCTGTACGATAAGTTTTAAAATCATTTTTTTGTTTGTTTAAAGATAATTCTTTCTGTGAAAATAATGTCTCTTTCTGCTTAATCTGTTTTTCATGAATAGATTTGATTTCATTGAAATTATTCTTTTGAAGAGTTAAATTATTTAAATTCTTTTTTATTAACTCATTAGACGCTTTCTCTTTGGATGAAATGATATTTAACTGTTCATCACGATAATTATCCAAGGCAAGCTTCTGTTTTTGAACAGACTCATCATACAAACGTTCTTTCTCATCCAATTCATTTTCCCTGGAAACTATCTCATTCAAACGTTCCTGATGAATCCTCTCCAAATCAGCCTCTTTCTGTTTCAATGAAGACTCTTTAACTTTCAATTCATTTTCTTTTTTGGCTGATTCCTTTTCAAACAATGATTTAGAATCTGAAACATTCTTTTCTTTATCTTTTAACGTTTTTTCCAACAGAGATATTTCTTGTCTTTGTTTTTCGTATTTAGCCTTAAATTTGTTTTCCCTGTCATTCAAATCATGTGTTTTCCTGTTTACTTCATCTTTGATTTTATTGTACTTCTGAATTAGCTGAGTATAGTTATTCAACTTGTTAAAATCTTCCAAGTCCGAACAATCAAGAACATTAATATAAAAGTCCCTGTAGTCCTGTCTTAAATTTTTCAAGTAATGTTCGTGAAGATCTGTATTGTTTTTGATTCTTGAAAAGTCCTCTTTCATTAACTTTAAAAATTCCTGTGAATATTTGTCATCTATTACTAAAAACCACTGTCTAATGTAACCAATCTTGTAATTCGGTATCCTATCCTTATATACATCGACAGAGTCATACTTTTCAAATTTTTCCACTACAAGATTTGATATCCGTATAACATCCAAAAACTTTTCATCATAATCGGCCATGATAGAGTTTTCTCGATATCTTCTTAATGAATAAAACTTGTTCACTATTGAAATCTTCTCTGAAGCAAGCATTACTTCCCAATAAAATGGATTGTCTTCAAAATAAATATTTTCGGGAAATCTGATGTTGAACTTTTCCAGAAGACTTCTTCTATATAGTTTTCCATATGGAGCTACCCCCAATGAGAATATATAATCGGATATGTCCCTGTTGTTAAAAACGGTACCATAGAATTCTTTAGGAAGATAAACATTTCTATAATAATCTTCCTTGTAAAACCTGTCAGAATAATCATCATAGCTTTCCACTTGGTAAATCAGTACATCAGTATCCAGCTGATTGGATTTGATATATAACTCCTTACATGTATCGATATCAACCCAATCATCCGAATCGACAAAGAGCACATACTCTCCACGGGCAACATCCAATCCCCTGTTTCTTGAATAGCCCTGTCCATGATTTTTCTGGTTGATGACTATTATACGATCATCCTTTTTAGCATATTCTTCCAGTATTTTTAGTGAATTATCCGTTGAACCATCATTTATGCATATAATCTCAATATCCTTTAAGGATTGATTGACAATACTGTCCAAGCATCGTTCTAAATATTGTTCAACGTTGTAAACAGGTACAATTACTGATATTTTAGGAATCATTATTGTATCATCTCTTACTTAATAACTTTTCAGATTTCCATAATTGATTAAGGTAATTCTTGAATCCACATTTTCAGGGTTGATAACATTTTTAGTGTCAAAAATGACCGGTTCATCCATCTTCTCTGCCAGCAAGTCATAGTCGAGATGTTTGAATTCGTTATGATCGGCCAATATCACTATTAAATCGGAATCTGTTATGGCTTCCTCAAAGGTTAAGCTTTTTTGTGGTATGTGAGGATCATATATTCTTATTTCATAGTCGTTTTCCAATAGCCTGATAATCTCATATGATGGACTTTCTCTGTCATCATCGGAGTTTCCCTTGTATGACAATCCGAAAACGGATACAACTTCTTTATCCTTGTGTGAAAGGATTCTTTTTACCTGATTTGCCACGAAAAGGGGCATGCTGTTATTTGTATCACGGGCCAGTTTAATTATCTTTGCTTCGTCAGGAACTAATGAGTAAATGAAATAAGGGTCTATTGCCAGACAGTGTCCTCCAACACCAGGGCCCGGTGAGTGAATGTTTACACGTGGATGCTGGTTTGCTATTTTTATAACATCCAGAACGTTAATGTCCAATTCGTAGCATATTTTAGTTAATTCGTTTGCCAATGCTATGTTAACGTCCCTGAATGTGTTTTCCATACACTTGGACATTTCAGCAACCTTGGCTTCAGTTTCAATGATGTTTCCCTTGACAAAGATTCCATAAACTTCTGCGGCCTTTCTGGCACATTCTGGTGTTACTCCCCCGACTATACGGTTGTTGTTGATTAGTTCACTGACCATGTTTCCAGGAAGTACCCTTTCAGGACAGTGTGCAAGATACAAGTCTTTTCCTACTGTAAACCCTTCTTGTTCAAATATTGGTTTAACAACCTTTTCAATTGACAGTGGCGCAATGGTTGATTCCACTATTATCACATCATCCTTTTTTACTAATGAAATTATTGAATTGCAGGCTGAAACAACATAATCAAGGTTACATGACAAGTCTTCCTTGTTGAATGGTGTTGGGACAGTTATGATGTATACATCGGATTCTACAGGTTCCATTCTTGCCCGGTAGCTTCCATTGTTTATGACTTCCTCCAGGATTTCCTGCAGTTTAGGTTCCTCTATGGGGATTTGTCCTTTGTTTATTTGTTCTACTTTATTCTTGTCTATGTCCACGCCGGTTACTTGACAATTGTTTTTTGCAAACAGGGCAGATGTTGGTATTCCAATATATCCCTGACCAATAACACATATTTTCATTTTATTTTACTCCTCTTTGGTATTGAATTTCTTTACTATAACTGTTTTTCCCTTTAAACTAGTTTCGTTACTAACATATTCCGGTAAATTGTTGTTGAATATTTGTTCTATGATATGGTTCCTGTTTTTTTCTTCAAATTCACGGACGGTAATGTTTTCATCCACTTTTATCATGTAATATCCTTCAAAGTCAAGTATTTCTTCTGAATATGAAATGTTTAAAGTGTTGTTCTCATAGTTTTCACATATTATCTCATATATCTGTTTGGATGTTGTTCCATCACCATATGGGTTGACTGCATTAGCCATCTTATCATAAATGTCCTGATTGTTCAATATTTTTTCAATGTTTTCCCGTATTTCCTTTTCCTGTGTTCCTGCCAGTATGTTACCTCCTGCAGCTATTGTTTCAGGCCGTTCGGTATTGTACCTTAACGTAACACATGGAATGTTCAGGGTTATTGCCTCTTCCTGTATTCCTCCAGAATCCGTTAGAATCATTGAACTTCTTGAAAGCAGGAACAGGAAATCAAGGTATCCTAATGGTTTTGTAATCTGAATATTTTCTGCATTCAACATTTTATCATAGAGACCGTTTTCTTCAAGTGATTTTCTTGTATGGGGGTGTATTGGAAATACTATGTTGTAATCCAGGTTTATGAGGCTGTTTACAATGTTTTCCAGTCTTTCAGGGTTATCAACGTTTTCTGCCCTGTGCAGTGTCAGAACTATGAACTTTTCAAATTCAATCATGTCCGATATGTCGCTTTTCTGTATTGCAATATCCAGATTTCTATAACATGCATCAACGATTGAATTTCCTGTAACGTATATTGAGTTATGGTCTATTCCCTCGTTTTGAAGATTGATTGCAGTCAGTTCTGTCGGGACAAAAAATAGTGTTGAACAGTTGTCTGCAATTATACGATTTGTTTCCTCGGGCATGTCCTTGTCGAATGAACGAAGTCCCGCCTCCACGTGTCCCACTGGTATTTTCAATTTGTTGGCTGCCAGTGCTCCTGCAAGAACGGCATTCGTATCACCCTGCACAAGCACTATGTCTACTTTTTCTTCTTTCAGGATACTTTCAAGCTCTGATATTATGATACTTATCTGCTTTATTGCAGTGTTTGAACCAATTCCAATGTTATACTTTGGCAACGGCAGATTTAAGTCCTTGAAGAACTGTTCTGACATTTCCTTGTCATAGTGCTGACCTGTATGAATTATTATGCATTCATCATTATTTTTGTCGATTTCATCAATTATTGATGACATTTTTATTATTTCGGGTCTTGTCCCCAATACAATACCTATTTTCATAAAAAAAACACCCAGATATTACATTCAATGATTATGAGAAAAGTTATTTACTCTTANNTATATCATAGCAATTTTTTGATTGTATCTGAGTGGATTATGAGAATACCTGAATATGATGCATGAAAAAACGGAAATTAAAAAATTTGAGCAACAAAAAAATAGTTTCTAAAAAAAAATAGTCGTGAAAAATTGTAAAAAAAATAAAAGTCAGGAATAAGATTGAATCTTATTCCAAATGAAAAATTGTAATTTTATTTAAGCTACTGTTATAGTAGTTTTAGTTCCTGAAAATGCGTTATAATTTGCATTTCCACCATAACCTACAGCGTAAGTGATTGTACTTGCAGCTACTTCAGCAGTGTAATTGAACAGACCGTCATGATTTGTTACTGCGTATCCTATTTTACCGTTAACATTAACTCTTACTTTGGAATTTGCTAATGCTTTGCCGGTAACGTCTTTGAAAGTACCAGTTATTGTAAATTCACCATCAGCATATGTTGCTGAATCTACTGTAATGTTAAGATCCTGTTTTTCAACAGTAAATGTTGTGGATGTATTGTATGAATTGTAGTTTTGACTACCACCATATAATGCAACTACAGTGTTTTCACCAGTTTTATTAGCGATTGTTGTAAATGTAAATACACCATTATGATTGGTTTTTGCATATACGACAACACCATTTACTTCAAGTCTTACATTACTATTGGCTATTCCTTTACCTGCTGCGTTTTTGAAAGTACCTGTGATAGTTACGTTTTCACCATATTTAGCTTGTGTAATATCATCAATAGTAATTGTACATTCACCTTTTTCAACATTGAATGTTGTTTCAGTGGTTGATGCATTATACTTTTCAGTACCTTCATAAGTTGCTGTTACAACGTTTTCACCAATCTTCTTAGCTGTAGCAGTGTATGTGTATACACCTTTGTTATCGGTTTTAACAAATGCTTCAACACCATTTACGGATACTGTTACATAGGTATTCATTAACTTGTTACCATCAGCATCTGTTAAGGTTCCTTTAACTGTAACTTTGTCATTTAATTGAACATCTGCAATTGAATTTACTGTAATGGATGTGTTGATAACCTTGGTTATTTCATTTATTTCATCCTGTAAATCAGTTACATTGTTTTCAAGATCACTTATTTGACCTGCTTGATCTTTAACTGTGTCGTTAAGAGCATCAATTTGATCTGCTTGATCGTTAATTGTACCGTTCATGTCAGTGATTTTATCATTAGCATCATCAAGAGCTTTAATTAAATCAGTGACATTGTTTTCAAGATCACTTATTTGAGCAGCCTGATCTTTAACTGTATCGTTAAGAGCAGTGATTTGATCAGCCTGAGCATTAGCAGTATCATTTAAAGCAGCAATCTGACCAGCTTGATCTTTAACAGTGTCATTAAGAGCACCAATTTGAGCAGCCTGATCATTAATAGTAGCATT